>JAFWEY010000149.1 GCA_017512675.1 Clostridia bacterium
CTAAACGGGGGCGCGCGGCCTGGGGGCCGCGCGCCCCGTTTTCGCGCCTGATGAGGTTTGCCGCGCCGGCTTCATTCCGGCCACGCGTAAAAGAACTCGTCCATCAGAACGGTTTCCGCGCGGGCGTTCGTCGCCGCCTCCAGCCGGGCAAGGAACGCGTCCGCATCGGCCGCGCGCACCAGCAGCGTCAGGGTAACCCGGTCGGTGAACGAAGTATCCTCGATTTCGACCGGCTCCGATTTGAGGAAGTGGACGCATGCGTCGTACAGCGGATAATCGATATCCATCAGACAGCGCCGCGTCAGATGCATTTCGCCGACGCCGGCGGCTTCCAGCGCCGCGGACGCCCCCTGGGTGTAGGCGCGGACCAGCCCGCCGGCGCCCAGCAGCACGCCGCCGAAATAGCGGGTGACGACGACGCAGCAGTTCACGACGCCCCGCCGCTTCAGGACCTCCATCATCGGAAGGCCCGCGGTGCCCCCCGGCTCGCCGTCGTCGGAATAGCGCATGATGCCCGCGTTGGTTCCGATCACATAGGCATAACAGTTGTGGTTCGCCTCGCGGTGCTTCTGGCGAATCGCTTCCAGAAAAGCGCGGGCCGCCTCTTCCGTTTCGCAGGGCGCGCCGTGGCCGATAAAGCGGGACTTCTGAATCACAAATTCGCCCTCGCCCGGCCGGATCAGGGTTTTGTAACGATCGATCGCCATTTACAGACGCTTCCTGATGACCCGGTTCAGCTTCTCCATGCCTTCCTCGATTTGCGGGAGCTCGCTGTTGGAGAAATTCAGCCGCAGCGTATTGAGGTGTGTGCCTTCTTCCGGATAGAAATGGGTGCCCGGCACATACGCCACGCCAGCGTCCACGCATTCGCGCATCATCGCAAGCGCGTCCACCCGTTCGGGCAGTTCGCTCCATACGAACAATCCGCCTTCCGGCACCGTATGACGGCACTCCTCCGGCAGTTCATCCAGCTTCTTCAGCATCAGATCCAGCTGCTGCTTGTAGTTCCGGCAGATGCTCCGGATGTGCGCCGGCAGGATTCCCTTTTCGAGATAGCCCGCCACGATCGCCTGCGTCAGCAGCGGAGAGTGCACGTCCACCGACTGTTTGCCGATGACCATTTTGCGCATCAGGACCGGGTTGCGCACGATCGCCGCGCCGACGCGCAGGCCGGGAGAAATGATTTTCGAGAAGCTGGTCAGGTAAACCACCCAGCCTTCTTCATCCCAGGATGCGATTGCCGGAAGCGGATCGCCGGAGAAACGCACGTCCCGGTACGGATCGTCTTCCGCGATGACCACCCCGTATTTCGCGGCGAGTTCCGCGATCGGCCTGCGCCTCTCCATGCGCAGCATGCGCCCGGACGGATTCTGAAAGGTGGGGATCAGGTACGCCATTTTCGGATGATGGACCTGAATCGCCTGTTCCAGTGCGTCCACATCCACGCCGCCTTCGTCGGTTTTCAGCGGGACCAGCCGCGCGCCGTACGTGCGCATCGCCTGCAGCGCGCCCAGGAACGTCGGGGCCTCGACCAGCACCGCGTCCCCCGGGTTGATCAGCGCCTTCAGGAGGAGATCCAGCCCCTGCCCGCTCCCCTGTGTGGGCAGCACCTGCGACGCATCCGCCCGGATGCCGGTGGACGATACGAACTTCGCGGTGCCTTCCCGCAGCGCGCCCAGCCCTTCCGTCGCCCCGTACTGCAGGATGGCCGGCCCGTAGCGGTCGATCGCCTCGCAGGCGATCTGCCTGATCACATCCGGTTCCAGCGCGCTCATCGCCGGGTTGCCGCCGGCAAAGGAAATCATGCCGGGCCGCCCCAACAAATGGAAGATTTCACGGATTGCGCTGCCGTTCAGCGGCTGCATGGTTTTTGACAGAAACTCCTCGGTAAGCTGCATGTTGTACGCTCCTTTCAAACCGGGCCGGTTCAGGCAACGCCGCGCCAATGAGGCGGCCGGCCGGCGAATGCATTATTCGTTCCCGCAGCCCGCGGCGGCTTGCCGGACGCGAATCGGGAAAGCTGCGGCGCGCTTTTGCTGCGAAGACATTCGCGCGGCAAAAGCGCAGGGCCCGCCGGATGTACCGGCGAACCCGAAGGGATTGAGCCGCGGCGTTATTGCGGATCCTGCGGCGCCGCATCGCCCTGATCGCTTTCCCCGCGCTTCGCTTTCAGGTTCTCAAAGTACTGATCGGTGTTCACCTGCTTGGAGCCCCGCGCAAAGGTCAGCCGCTTCTTTCTCGGTTTTTCGTCCTTCGCCTCTTCCGCCGGTTTCTCCTGTTCCTCCGGAACCGGACGGGGTTTTTCCTGCGGCCTTGCCGGCAGCTGGTTCGGATCCGGCCGGGTAATTTCATCCACCGGGTATTCCCGGATTTCATAGCTGTCGTCGCTGGAATGCACGCGCACGCGCACCTTCTGGCGGATTACATTGATATCGGTAATGACGCCGCCGCCGTCGGGGGTCATACAGGGCTTGCCCACCCGCGGCAGCTTCTTCAGCGTTTCCTCGTAGATATCCTTCTCGTAGGACAGGCAGCACATCAGCCGCCCGCACTGCCCGGAGATTTTCGTCGGATTCAGCGACAGATTCTGCTCCTTGGCCATCTTGATCGACACCGGCTGGAAATCGCTCAGGAACGCGCCGCAGCAGATCGGCCGGCCGCACGGCCCCAGACCGCCGAGCATCTTTGCTTCATCCCGCACCCCGATCTGGCGCAGTTCGATGCGCATTTTGAACGTGGCGGCGAGATCCTTGACCAGTTCGCGGAAATCCACCCGACCGTCCGCGGTAAAATAGAAGACGATTTTGCTGCCGTCGAACGTGTATTCCACATCGATCAGCTTCATTTCGAGGCCATGTTTCGCAATGCGCTCCTGACAGATCGCAAAGGCATCGGCCTCCTGCGCCTGATTCACCGCAAAGCGCTCCACGTCTTCGCGGCTCGCCAGCCTGAGCACCTTTTTCAGCGGCGCGACGATCCTGTCACCGTCAATCTCCCGCGCGCCGGTAATCACCTCGCCCAGCTCGATCCCGCGCGACGTCTCGACGATCACGCTGTCGCCCGGATTCGGCCACACGTCACTCGGGTCAAAATAGTACACCTTGCCGGCTTTCTTGAACCGGACACCGATTACTGTCGTCATTTGGTTCCTCCCAACAATTCGAAAAACAGCGTTTCCAGAACCGAACGCCAGCTGACGTTGCTCGCGAGCATTCTGCGCGCCTGGAACGCGGCGGCAAGAAGCCGTGCGCCGTATCGCGGCCCGCGCGCGTCCGAGTCGCCCCGCACTTCGCAGCGCATGCGGTGCGCCGCAAGCTCCTCGATGATGTCGATCACCCGCGCGGCCTGTTCCCTGTCATCCGCCAGAAGCGACGCCGCGCTTTCCACCGACGCGAGGGAACGCGCTTCCCCGAGCGCCTTTTCAACCCGCTGGCGCAGCGCCCAGTATTCCTCGTCGCCGTTCTGTTCCAGCGCCGCGCCGACGCATCCCTGCGCCGAAACCAGAAGCTTTTGAATCTGCCCGTCCGCGATTCCCCGCCGCCTGAGTGCTTCCGAAACCGCCCGGTCCGAAACCGGTTCAAAGCGGACAATGCGGACCCTGCTCAGGATGGTCGGCAGCAGGCCCGCGGTATGGGTTGCCGTCAGAAAGAATACCGCGGAGTCCGGCGGTTCCTCCAGCGTCTTCAGCAGCGCGTTCTGCGCCTGCGGATTCATTTGGTCCGCCTGGCAGATGACGATCGTATAGCGCCCGCCGGCATACGGTTTGATTGCCAGGCGGTCGATCAGCGCGCGCACGGTATCCACCTTGATGACGCCCTTTTCCGGCTTCAGCACGATGTGGTCCGGATGGTTCCCGCTCAGATACATCGAACAGCTGCCGCATTCGCCGCAGGGCTTATCGCTGCCGGTGCAGTTGAGCGCACGGGCGCAAATCTCCGCCAGCGTGCGCTTGCCGGTGCCCTTGGGGCCCAGGAACAGGTTTGCGTGGGCGAAAACGCCCCGGCCGTTCACCGCGCCTTCCAGGCGTGCGATCAGCTGCTCACAGCCGACAAAATCCGAAAACTCCGCGCCCATGCCTCAATGCTTGATGAACTGTTCCACGTTCAGGACAAACACGGTCGCGCCGCCCACGTTCACCTCGACCGGAAAGCTCATGAAAGACGCGGGTGTGCCGCCTGCGGAAGTCGGAACCGTGGTCATCGCCTTGCGGCTCTTGCAGGTCTTCTCCACGACATCCAGGGCGCCCGCGAGCAGCTCATCCTCCACGCCGACCAGAACCGTCGTATTGCCGGCGCGCAAAAATCCCCCTGTGGTCGCCAGTTTGGTGACGCCAAAGCCGGCGTCCATCAGCGCCCCGACCAGCTTGGAGGCATCCTCGTCCTGGACAACGGCGATCATCAGCTTCATGGAAAAACCCCCTTTGCAACGGGATTATTATACCCGGTCCGGACGGCATTTGCAAGTCACGCGCGCATCAGCGAACGGTAAGCTTCCATGGCACGGGCAACGGTTTCTTTGGGATCCAGGGTCATGAATTCGCCGTCCCGATAAAGAATCCTGCCGTCGACCATCGTCAGCGTGACATCCAGCCCCTGCGCGCAGTAGACCAGTTCCGCCGGAATGTCCGGGCAGATCGCCAGCGTTTCGTCGTTGACCAGGATCAGATCCGCCTTTTTGCCGGGTGCCAAAACGCCGCAGTCGGCGAACCCCATGGCTTTGGCGCCGTTGAGAGTCGCCATTTTCAGCGCGTCGTGCGCATTCAGGACTGTCGGATCCTCCAGCGCGCCCTTTTGCAGAATCGACGCCAGCTTCATTTCGGCCATCAGATCCAGCACGTTGTTGCTGGAGGGGCCGTCGGTTCCCAGCGCCACGTTGACGCCCTTTTCCATCAGGTGCGTCACTTTGGCGATGCCGCTGGCCAGCTTCAGATTGCTGGTCGGATTGTGGATCGCGGACGCGCCGTGGCTCGCCAGAATCCCCATGTCCTCATCCGTCATGTACACGCAATGCGCGCAGATGGTGGGCACGTCAAACATGCCCACGCGGCGGAAATACTCCGCCGGAGTGCAGCCGTGCCGCTCCATGCAGCCCATCGTTTCGCTGCGGGTTTCCGCCAGGTGAATGTGCGCGGAAAGGCCCCATTCCCTGGCTTTCTGCGCCGCGTACTGCGCCACGTCCATCGTGGACGTATACTCCGCGTGAAGGCCCATCGAAATCCGGATGCGGCCGTTCGCCTTGCCGTCCCACGCGTCCTTCAGCGCGCTGATGGAATCCACGCCCTGCAGATCGGAGCATCCCCGGCACAGGTTTGCCCGGATGCCGGTTTCCTCCACTGCCCGCGCCACTTCGTCCATGAAATAATACATGTCCGCGAAGGATACGACGCCGCGGCGGATCATCTCCAGGATGGCCAGCTTCGTTCCGTCATAAACGTCCCTTTCCTTCAGATTGGCTTCGATCGGGAATACCTGATTGAGCCAGTCCATCAGGTGCAGGTCGCTTCCCACGCCGCGCTCCAGCGTCATTGCCGCGTGGCAGTGGGCGTTGTACAGCCCCGGCATGACGATCCCGCCGCGGCCGTCGATGGAATCGTAGCGGCCGGCCGGGCATCCGTCCCATTCCCCGGCATAAAGGATCCTGTCACCGTCCACCACGACGCATCCGTTTTCAAATGCCGCCTCGCCGGTATAAAGGTGGATATTCTCCAAGCGAATCATAGCCTGTCTCCTTATCCGTTGCTGGATTCAATGTACTGAATCTGTTCTTCCGTAAGAGTGTCGATGGAAACCCCCATCGCCCGCAGCCGCATCAGCGCCACCGCTTCGTCGATCTGCGCGGGCACCTCGTTCACCGGCTTCGGCAGGTCGCCGGCATGCTTTGCCAGGTATTCGGCAGACAGCGCCTGCAGCGCGAAGCTGGTGTCCATGATTTCCGCCGGATGGCCGTCGCCCGCCGCAAGGTTCACCAGCCTGCCTTCGCCCAGAACGAACAGGGTTTTGCCGCTCTCAAGCGTATATCCCTGGATGTTTTTGCGGGCTTCAAAGGCGCTGACAGCCATTTCCCGCAGCGCGCGCACGTTTACTTCCACGTCGAAATGCCCGGCGTTGCAAAGGATCGCCCCGTCCTTCATCCGGTGCATATGCTCCGGGGTGACGACGTCCCTGCAGCCGGTCAGAGTGACGAACAGATCGCCGATCCGGGCCGCTTCGTCCATCGGCATAACGGCGAAGCCGTCCATCGCGGCTTCGACGGCGCGCACCGGGTTTACTTCGCATACGATGACCCGCGCTCCCAGGCCCTTCGCCCGCATCGCGGCGCCTTTGCCGCACCAGCCGTAACCGGCGATGACGACGTTTTTCCCTGCCACGATCAGATTGGTCGTGCGCATGATACCGTCCCAGACCGACTGCCCGGTGCCGTAACGGTTGTCGAACAGGTATTTCATCTGCGCGTCGTTCACGCAGATCATCGGGAAAGGCAGCCTGCCTTCCCGGGCGCGCGCGCGAAGGCGCATGACCCCCGTGGTGGTTTCTTCGTTGCCGCCGATCAGGTTTTCCGCCAGATCCGGCCGCTCGTCGCAGAGAATCTGCGTCAGATCGCCCCCGTCGTCGATGATGATATGCGGCTTGCAGGAAAGCGTTTCCAGCAGATGCGCGTGATATTCTTCGCCGGTCGCGCCGTGCCACGCGCATACCCTTATGCCCGCGGACGCGACGGCCGCCGCGACGTCGTCCTGCGTGGAGAGCGGATTGCAGCCGGTCAGCGACACCTCGGCGCCGCCCTCGCGGATCAGCATCGCGGTGCGGGCGGTTTTTGCCTCCAGGTGGATCGACATCGCGATCCGCATGCCCGCGAAGGGCTTTTCCCGCCGAAACCTTTCTTCGATCTGGGCGCAGATCGGCATATAACGCTTCACCCAGTCGATTCTGCGAAGCCCTTCCGGCGCCAGGGCCATATCGCGAACAATATTGTCTTTCATCGGTATCCTCCCGCTTCTATCATCGCAACGGCGTGGGCGGAAATTCCCTCGCCGCGCCCTTCAAACCCCATGCCTTCCGTCGTGGTCGCCTTCACGTTCACCCGGTTTTCCTGAATGCCCAGCGCCCGGGCGAGGTTTTCCCGCATAGCCGGTATGTGCGGCATCAGTTTCGGCGCCTGCGCGATGATGGTCACGTCGATATTGAGAATTCTGTGCCCGTTCGCTTCGAGCAGATCGGCGACCTGCCCGACCAGCCGCATTGAATCCGCGCCTGCGTAGGCGGGATCGCTGTCCGGAAACTGCCTGCCGATGTCCGGAAGCCCCGCGGCCCCCAAAAGCGCGTCCATCGCCGCGTGGGCCGCGACATCGGCGTCCGAATGCCCCAGCAGCCCCTTCTCAAACGGGATCCTGACGCCGAGCAGAATCAGCGCCCGCCCTTCCGTCAGGCGATGCGCGTCGTATCCGTGCCCCGCGCGCGTTTCCCGCGAAAACTCCATTGTCATACGCCGTACATCCTCCGCGCGCGTCAGCTTGACGTTTCTTGCGGAATCCTCGGATTCCACCAGGCGCACCGGCCCGATATACTTTTCCACCAGCGCCGCGTCATCGGTAGCGGCGAAACCGTCCAGCCGCGCGAGCTCGTGGGCCTTCGCGAGGTTTTCCCGCAGGAAAGCCTGGGGGGTCTGCACCGTGCGCAGACGGGCGCGCTCCGGCGTCCGTATCGCATATCCGTCGGCGTCGATGACCTTGACCGTATCCACCAGTTTTTCCGCGATCACGCCGCTGCCGTACTGCCTCGCGGATTCGACCGTCTTTACGATCACATCCCGGGTGACAAACGCGCGGGCCGCATCGTGCACAGCCACGATTCCGACGCTTTCCGGCACTTTTTCCAGCCCGTTGCGGACGGATTCCTGCCGCGTCGCTCCGCCGATGGCGATCTCCCGCACCAGCGGGTTTTCCCCTTCGCGAGCGCACAGCTGGCGCCAGGCGTCCAGATCCCCCTCCGCCAGCACCACGACAATGCCGTCAAAACAGCCGGAGCCCGTCATCGCGTCCAGGCTGCGGTTCAAAACGCTTCGGCCCCGGAACACATAAAACGCCTTGTTGTACGGGAGACCCATGCGCAGGCCGCGTCCGGCGGCAACGACGACTGCCCAACAGTCTCTCATGAGATCACCCGGTACATCCCCGCCGCGTCCTCCTTGAGTACGTGCTCGTTCAGCGTTACGACTTCGTACTGCGTCAGGCGGTCGCCCCAGCGCACAGACAGGATGTCCCCCACGCGCACATCGGCACCCGCTTTCGCCTCTTTGCCGTTGAGCATTACGTGCCCCGTATCGCAGGCTTCATTGGCCAGCGTGCGCCGTTTGATGATGCGCGAAACCTTCAGAAACTTATCCAGCCGCATTGCGGTCACAGGCTGTCTCGCTTCATCCCTGCCTGCCTTTTCCTTTTGATTTTTCGCCATAGTCTGCCCTCTTCCTGCGGTGTCTTCCTCCCGTCCGCTTTCGGCGAAAGCAAATCCGCTCCGCCAGGCTGCCACGCCGGAATCAGGCCGGCGGTGCCGCCGTTATGCCAAAAAAGGCCGTCGCTGGCACACGCCAGGCGGACAGCCTTTTTTACAGCAGCTGAGGTTGGATCACAGCGAATCCTTCAGCTTTTTGCCGGGCTTGAATGCCGGAGATTTTCCCGCCGCAATCTCGATCGTCTCGCCGGTGGCGGGGTTGCGTCCGGTACGGGCGGCATGCTCGCGCACCTCAAAGGTTCCGAAGCCGGTCAGCTGGACTTTTCCGCCGTTTTTCAGTTCTTCGGTGATCACAGCGATCGCCGCGTTCACCGCAGCGTCGGTATCCTTCTGGGTAAGTCCCGCTTTCTCGGCAACTGCCGCGATAAAAGCCTGTTTGGTCAGCATTTTCAGTGCACCTCCATAATGATTCTGATAAATAGTCAACGTTGAGAATTTCTACATGCACTATCCGAATTCCTGCCGGAATCTCAGATTTTACATGTTTATTGCCCGAACTTCATCTCAGCCTTCACCCGATCCCAGTATACGTCCATTTCCGGAAGCGTCATCTCCCGCATATCCTTTCCGTCCTCCCGAATCATCCGCTCCATCGCGGAGAAGCGGCGGATGAACTTGTCGGTCGAACGGTTCAGCGCGAGTTCCGGCGATACGTGCAAAAGCCTCGACACGTTCACGGCCGCGAACAGCAGATCGCCGATTTCCATCGCCAGATCGTCGCCGTCCCGGGCGGCCTGAAGGACCTCTCCCGCCTCTTCGCTGATTTTCTCCAGCGCTCCGCGCCAGTCCTCCCAGTCGAAGCCGACGGATTTTGCCTTCTTCTGCACCTTCTCGGCGCGCATCAGCGCGGGCATCGCCTTTGCCACCGTTTCCATCGAATCCCCGGTGGAAGAAAGGTGCTTCTCCTTCTGCTTGTTCTTTTCCCACAGGTCCAGAACCTCCTGCGAATCCTTCGCGCGGTCGGTTCCGAAAATATGGGTGTGGCGGGAAATCATCTTCCGGCAGATCGAGCCCGTCACGTCGTCGATCGTGAACTCGCCATGCTGCCGCGCGATCTCCGAATGGAGGGTGATTTGCATGAGAAGATCTCCCAGTTCTTCGCATAGGTCGTCCATATTGCCCCGGTCGATCGCGTCGGCCACCTCCCAGGCCTCTTCGACACAGGTTTCCCGCAGGCTCTCATGGGTCTGCTTGCGGTCCCACGGGCAGCCGTCCGGCGCACGGAGAATCCGCATGATCCGGTTCAGCTGGCTGAAGCCGTACTCGGTCAGGCGCGTGAGATCCGCAACCCCCGGGATGAACGCGCTGGTTCTGTGATCGTAGGCGGGCTGGCGGTCGAGTTCACACAGCGGGCAGGAGATTCTGCCCTGCGCGGTCAGCATCTGAATCGGCAAATCCGGAGGATATCTGCGCAGAAGCGCCAGCTTGACTTCCCCGGCCAGAACCCGGGACGAGATTTCCCGCACCAGCGCGTTCTGCCCTGCGTCCGGCTCGACTTCGCCCGCGTCGCAGGCCGCGAAGCACTGGCAGGGAGAACAGGCGCAGCCTGTCAGTTCCGCGTCCACCGGCACGCCGGGAATCCACCGCAAATCCTCCCCGCGCTCCGCGATCGCCTGTACGGTTTCGTCCCGCAGATCCAGCACCCCATAGACCAGAGGCTCTCTCTGCGCCGCGCCGACGACGATCTCCGCCGCGCGCTGCCGGAGCTCGCTGAAATCCTCGAGGGTCTCGTACAGGCCGTCCAGCGATTCGTACGGGATCCCTTCATCGCTGAGCCACGCCGCGGCGTCGCACCGCGCGGTGCGCAGGATGATCCTTTGACCGCTTTTCAGCGCGTCGGCTGCATCCATCGTCAATTGCCCGCGCGTCAGCCCAAGGCCCACAACCGTGATCTGCAACCTTGCGTCCCCCCGTTCCGCCGGGCCTGCACGAAGAGCGGCCCGCGCGTTTCGTCTTCAAGCAACACCGCATAACGGGGCGTCCTGCCGCCGAAGCAATACGGTTTCCCCGCAGATTCTCCGGGCGCATCCGAAGGATGCAGGAAAACCGGAATAACAGAACGGGAACGCCGCGCAGCGGGGTTCCGTTCCGGCCCGCGCCGGCGAGCGGAAACGCCCTCGTCTGTCATACGCGCCGGCAAACCCGGCAGTGCTGCCTTTATATTGTGCCCGTTCGCAGGCCCGGTTTCAATGCGCACAGGGATAAAATACGGTTACGGAACGGGGAACGCGCCGGCAATTTCCCGGTTCAGCGGAAAATCAACGCAGATTTGATAGACGACCGGTGCGCGGCGGCATAAACTGTTGGAAAAAAGCACCGGGAGGAAACGATCCATGAAGCTTCTCGAGGAACGGATTCTGAAAGACGGAGTTGCACTCAACAGCGACGTGCTGCTTGTGGATTCCTTTTTGAACCATCAGGTGGATATGGGGCTGATGCAGGAAATCGGACGGGAATTTGCCCGTATTTTCGCCGGAAAAGGCATCAACAAAATCGCGACGATCGAATCCAGCGGCATCGCGCCCGCAGGGCAGGCCGCGCTGGCGATGGGAGTTCCGCTGCTGGTGATGAAGAAATCCACCTCCAGCATTCTGTCGGAGGAGCTTCTGCAGACGCCCGTGGCTTCCTTCACAAAGGGCTCGACCTACCAGCTGACCACCAAGCGCAAGTATCTGAGCAAGGGCGACAGCGTGCTGTTCATCGACGACTTCCTGGCGAACGGCGAAGCCGCACTGGGGGCCGCCCGGCTGATCGAAAGCGCCGGCGCCACCGTGGCGGGCATCGGAATCGTCATCGAAAAGGCGTTCCAGCCGGGCCGGCTGCGCCTGATCGAAGCCGGTTATCATCCGGTTTCCCTGGCGGCGGTTTCCCATATGGAGACCGGAATCATCTCGTTTGTCGAATCCGTGAGCTGAGGGGGCGCGAATATGCCGGACCTGCGCAACGTAAAGCTGTTCCTGCTGGATATGGACGGCACGTTCTATCTCGGCGAGAACATCCTGCCCGGTTCCCTCGATTTTATCGGCGCGGTAGAGCGCACGGGCAGGGATTATCTGTTCCTGACGAACAATTCCTCCCACAACGCGGAATACTATGTGGGGCGCCTCGGGCGGATGGGCCTTTCGGTGAACGCGGACAAAATTCTGACCAGCGGCGAGGCGACCGCGCGCAAGTGCGTCTCGCTTTTCCCCGGGAAAAAGGCCTGGGTTCTCGGAAACGAATACCTGAAGCGGGAACTGGCCGCCTTTGGCGTCGATCTGACGGAATCCGATCCCGATTACGTAATCGCCGGCTACGACACGACGCTCGATTACGCGAAGATGACGAAGGTGTGCGACCTGGTGCGCGCCGGCCTGCCGTTCGTCGCGACGCATCCGGATTTCAACTGCCCGACGGAAACCGGGTTCGCCCCCGATCTGGGCGCGATTCTGGCCTTCATCGAAGCGTCGGCAGGCCGCAGGCCGGACCTGATCATCGGCAAGCCGTACAGCGGCATCGTGGAGGCCGTCAGAATGCGCACGGGACTTCGCAACGAGGAAATGGCGATGGTCGGCGACCGCCTTTACACCGATATCGCCACGGGCAAAAACAACGGCATGCTGTCGGTTCTGGTGATGACCGGTGAGACCACCGAAGACATGCTGCGGCAGTCGGAGATCCAGCCGGACTGCGTATTCGGACGTCTGGCGGATATGATTCCGCTGCTGTAACGGGGCGCGGCGGTTTCGAAGGCCCAAAGCCGCCTCCTGAAAGGAAGGACAAAATGAATCAGGCACCGGATTTGTCAAGGTATACCGAAGCGCACAGGGACTCGTACCGGAACGCTCTGGCGGAGATCAAAAACGGCAGGAAGACTTCCCACTGGATGTGGTATATTTTCCCGCAGATCCACGGGCTCGGCATGAGTTCAACCTCCCGGTATTACGCGATCCGGGACCAGGCCGAGGCAATCGCCTTTCTCCGCGATCCGTACCTCGGCGGGAACCTGACCGAAATCACCGGGGCGCTCCTGGCGCTGGACGGAAACGACGCGGGTGCGATCTTCGGGTGGCCGGATGACATGAAGCTGCGATCGTGCATGACCCTGTTCGCCGCCGTGTCCGAAGAGGGCTCTGTATTCCATCAGGTGCTCGATCGGTATTTCGGCGGCAAGCCGGATGAGAAAACGCTTTCAATTCTCGGCCAGCGATAAGGGGAAACCCCGAAAAAGCGCCGGAAATCCCGCCTGCCGTGCCGGCAAAACCGGGTGCGGCGCGCTGCCGGAAAACCGCGAAAAAAACTTTCTGCAGCGGGAACAAACCATATTTGCCGGTCCGTCAAACTGACAGTCGGCCATTTTGGCTCAGGCGCGATACGGGCCTGAGAAGTTTTATGAAATTCGGCTTTTCGCCGAACCGTGGCCGCCGGTTGCCGCGAAAGGACTGCCGTGAAGAGGAGGGACATTGCGATGAGAAAGAGCATCCTGTTTCTGGCTGCTGCTTTGCTGCTGCATTGCCTGTCCTTCGCCGCGGCTGAAAGCGGCGCGCCTGTGCTCTTGCAGGACGGACGGTCCTGGATCGGCTATACTTGCGGCGTCGTCACTTTCGCGGCGCCCGACGATTCTGTAAGCCATGCTGTCAGCCGGCAGGATCGCGCCTGCGGCAGCTTCAGCAGGACGATCGGACAGCAGGAAGGCGCCGGGCTTTCCGCCCGCATCGACGGAGATTCGGAGATCCTGATCTGCCGCAGCACCCAGCCCAGCGCTCAGAGCGGGCTGTACGGCATCGCGATGACCGGCCGGGACGGCCTGTTCTGCAAAACCAGCGTTATTACAGACGGCAGCGGGGCATACGGCGCCGACGCGCCGGTACGGCGGGTCGCTGAGACCATCGGAGAGACGGTATGTTACCAGGATTTCTCCGAGTGGGGCATCGGAAATGCGCCGGATCCCTCTTCCCCGAAACGGGAATCGCCGATCACCAGCTTCCTGAAGCAGCTTTTGCCGGGATAACCAGAGTACAGAACTGTACGATACGTTTCCTTCATCGCCGGCGGCTGTCAGGGCTGCGCGGCTGATTTTGTATACACTTCCCGAATCATCGGCGATCCCGTTCAGGGCCGCCGCGATACAACAGAAGAGATTCCGCACACACTCTGCGCGGAGCCGCCGCTTCTGCCCTTTCCGCGCCATGCCCGCTTCCTTCACGGCGGCGGACAGCAGCGGACGGCAGCCGCACGGGCAAACGCGCAGAACCGCAAAACAAAGGAGCTGAGACAATGAACCTTCATGAGGATTATTCATATATTGAGAACGAAGACCGGGAAATCGAGATCGAAAGGTATCTGGGCAGCGGCGATCATGCAGCCGTACCGGACCGCATTTACGGAAAACCGGTCACACGAATCCGGCAGCACGCGTTCTTCGCCGCAAGCGACGTCATCCGGATCACTGTTCCGGAAGGCGTCCGGACAATCGGAGAGGAAGCCTTTGCCGGCTGCGACAGTCTGGAGCGCGTGGTGCTTCCCGCGTCGCTGGAACGGCTTGAAAAAGAGGTTTTCCTCGGGAGCGAAAAGCTCAGGGAAATCGCGTTTCCGGCTGGAAATCCGCGCTATCGCATCGCAGACGGAATCCTTTACGACGCTGCCGAATGCGCGATCGTGCTGTGTCCTCCGGGACTTGAGCGGGAAGCCGTTTCCGTGCCCTCGGGGACGAAAACCGTTGCCGCCGGGGCGTTCTACGCGAACAGGCGCCTGAAAATGGTTCAGCTGCCATACACGCTGAAGCGGATTGAAGCAAACGCTTTTCTCTTTACGAATGCGCTGCCGATCATTTCGCTTCCCCCGTACATTGCAGAAATCGAGCCCTGCGCTTTTCTCGTGGGGAGCGGCATGTTCGCCGAAAAGCAATTTGCCGTATACGCTTTCCCGAACACCGTGGGATACCGCTATGCGGTGCAGAACAAAATCCGCGTACATCCGCTGTACGCAACCGTAATCGACTGAAGACAGGAGAATTGATATGAACAGCAAATATTTTGAAATCAACGAACAGGGCCACAACATTCGCTGCAAGGTCTACTTCAACGAGCTGAACACCGCCGGCCAGGCCGTACTGTTCAGCACCGGCTTCGCCGGCCACAAGGACAACAGCGCAGCGAAGATCTTTGCCGAGAAGCTGCTTTCCAAGCACAGGAACGTCATCGTCGTCGTTTTCAACTGGCCCGCGCACGGGGACGACGTCAAGAAGAAGCTGGTTCTGGAAGACTGCAACACCTATCTGACGCTGGTAATCAAGGGCATAGAGGAAAAGTTCGGCATCAGCGAGGTGTATTCCTATGCCACCAGCTTCGGCGCGTATCTGGTTCTGAAGTACATTTCGGAGCACGGCAATCCGTTCCGGAAAATCGCCCTGCGGTGTCCGGCTGTGGATATGTACGACGTCCTTACCCGTTCCATCATGAGAAACCAGGAGTACGACAAAATCAGCAAAGGAAAGGACGCGCTGGTCGGTTTTGACCGCAAGATCATCGTTACCCGAAGCCTGCTGGACGCGATCAAGGAGAACGATATCCGCCAGCGGGATTATCTGGACTGGGCGGAACAGATTTACATCCTTCACGGAACTTCGGACGAAATCGTTCCGTTCGAAAGCAGCAAGGAGTTCGCGGATCAGAACCTGATTGAATTCCTGCCGGTGGAAGGCGCGGATCACCGGTTCCAGAATCCCGTTCACATGCGTCTGGCCAACAAATACGTGATGCAGTTTTTTGACTTGCCGTAATCGCGCTGTCCAACGGGCGGCATCGGCTGCGCCGGCGCCGCCCTCCCGCGCAAGAGGAGAACCGCCATGGAGATCATCGATCCGAGGATTGACGCAGGAAAGGCCTTTGACTGGGGAAGAACCTCAGAGGAATACGCCAGGTACCGGGATATCTACCCGGAAGCATTCTACAGAAAGATCGCGGACAGGGGGCTGTGCGTGAACGGCCAGCGCGTGCTCGACGTCGGAACGGGCACAGGCGTGCTTCCGCGCGGCATGTACCGGTATGGGGCTGTCTGGACGGGAACGGACATCTCTCCCGAACAGATCCTTCAGGCGAAGGCTCTGGCCCGGGCCGGGAACATGGACATCAGGTTTCTGCCGGTATCCGCGGAACAGGCGGATTTCCCTGCCGAATCCTTTGATGTCATCACCGCCTGCCAGTGCTTCTGGTATTTCGATCACGAAAAGGTCATTCCGAAGCTTGCAGGCTTTCTGAAGCCGAAGGGTATCCTGCTGATTCTTCAGATGGCGTGGCTTCCCTTTGAGGACGCGATCGCCGGAAAGAGCGAGGAGCTCGTGCTGAAGTTCAACCCGCACTGGTCCGGCGCCGGGGAAACCCGGCACCCGGTTTGGATTCCCGATGCGGCCTGGAATTGGTTTGAATTGGCGGACCATGAGGAATACGATTTGACGGTTCCGTTCACAAGGGAATCCTGGCACGGAAGAATGCGGGCCTGCCGCGGCGTGGGCGCCTCGCTTTCGGAGGAGGAGCTGGCAAAGTGGGACGCCGAACACCGGCAGCTGCTGGACCGCATCGCGCCGGAGAAATTCGATGTGCTGCACGGCGCGGCATTGGCGGTGCTGAGAAAGAAAGGCTGACAAGCGGGTCTTCCCTGCGATTTAACGGCTGCACGCGATTGCGTGCAGCCGTTTTCCGCGCTTCGGTGCGAAAGCGTTGTTCGGGCGTCAGAAGCCGTACAGTTATTCCATTTCCATGTTGACGCACACCTTGCCGGTTTTGCCGGTGGCGAAGATCTCATACGCCTTGTCCGTATCCTTCAGCGCAAACCGGTGTGTGATGATCTCGTTGGGATGAATCCTCTTGCGGGCAAGGAACTCCACCAGCCGCTCCATGTTCGCGACGCTGGTCACCCAGGAACCGTGCAGTGTCAGGTTTTTGTGCAGCAGCAGCGGGCTCGGTTCGAAGGTGACAGTGCCCTGCTCGCCGAGGAACACCACCCTGCCCCACATCCGCGCCGCCTCAAGACAGCGGTGGCGGCCAACCGCGCTTCCGGAGCAGTCGATCGCGACCTCCACGCCGGTTCCGCCGGTGAACTCCATGATTTTCTGCACGCAGCCGTCATCGCCCAGGAAGACCGCGTCCGCGCCGCACTTCCCGCGCGCCATCTCCATGCGCTCTTCGGAGAGATCCACGCCGACGGTCTGCGCGCCCATCGCCTTCGCGAGCATCATCACGGCCTGACCGACAGGCCCGAGCCCCATCACCAGCACGCGATCCGCACCGGAAACGCCTGCCCGCAGCAGCCCCTGCCAGGCGGTGCCGAAGCCGCAGGAGACCATCGCGCCGTCTTCGTAGGTCAGAAAATCCGGCAGGTGGATGCAAGTGGAAGCATCCGCCACCATGTACTCCGCCAGTGCACCGTCCCGCTGCCATCCATAAGCGCGGCGTTCCGGATTCTGGCAATTGATAAAGAAGCCTTTGCGGCACTCGTCGCAGTATCCGCAGCCCTGGATGTGATACACCAGCACCCGGTCGCCTTCATGGAAATCCAGGACGCCTTCCCCGACCTCCACCACCATACCGCTGGGTTCGTGACCCGCGACCACGTTATCGTACCGCGCGCCGCCGGTTTTGTCGGTATGCTCGTAGTATATGTACTTCAGATCGCTGCCGCACAGGCTGGCGGCCTTCATCTTCAGCAGCACCTGCCCGGGACCGGGACTGGGCACCTCCAGGTTCACTCTCTGTACCTTCGCGCCTCCGGGCAGCTTCATGCCCAGCATCATTTTCGGAACCATACGCATCCTCCTTCTTCTTTGTCCGCTCCGGCGGCCTGCGCCGCGCAGCCTTCACTCTTCGATCATCCGGCGGTGCAGCAGCGCGCCCTGGTGTTCATTGTCGACGGCGAGCACCGCGTCAAGGCACTTCACGGCCCGTTCCGCATCCCCGAGTCCATAGCTGCCCAGCGCAATCAGGTACTCGCAATGGGCGCGGTTGGAAACCGACAGGTCGGATTCAAACAGCTGCAAATCCGGCAGGGACACAGCAAAGTAGTCGATCTTCACCTGGTCGTAATAGTGCTTTTCACCGTAGGAAATCAGCTTGTAGAAGCGCGCCCGGGCGTGCGCCTCGTCGCCCAGCGCCCTGCTCGCCAGTCCTTCGTAGAGGATCATTTCGGCAGGCTGGTCGTTGTAGAACATGGCGCTTGCGGGCTCCTCGCTGCCGGCTGCAGCGCGCTCCAGGTATGCCCGGGAGGTGTCCTCATTGCCCAGCGCGCGCTCCGCCAGGCCCAGGTAATAGTAAATGTCGTTGTCCTTCGCGCCTTCCAGCTTGCCCTCGCCCAGATTGTGCGGGAATACCAGCGCCTCGTTCAGAAGGCGCCTGGCTTCCGCCGGGTCACCGTTCGCCAGAAAGCGCTTTGCCAGCTGCTTCAGGGCCGTCGCGTACTGGGTGGTCACCTTTCCTTCGCCGCCCTCCCACGGGTGGAAGCGGCGGTGCATGATGATCTCCAGCGCCTTTTCGTACTCGCCAAAGCAGTTGAGCATTGTGCAGTACTCGACACAGAGATCGTCCCTTTGGAAGGCCGTGCCGCGGCGGGCGTCCAGGAACGCAAAGCGCTTCTCCAGCGGAACGTTCAGCTTATGACAGAGCTGGTCCAGCTCCAGCAGCACGCGCGCGTCGGTTTCGTCCAAAGCATAGGCCTTCTCCAGCGCCTGCCGCGCTTTTTCCGGATTCTTTTGCTTGTTGAAATACGCCAGGGCAAGGTTGCGCCAGACCGTGGGATAGGCCGGATCGAGCGCCGCGCTCTTTTCCCACAGCGCAAGCGCCTCCGCAAACCGGCGCCGATCGTAGAACAGGCATCCGAGGTAGTAGGGAGCCTTGCTGTCGGCGGGGTTGTTCGCGATCGCATTCTCCAATGCCAGGATATCCTCCAGCCGGTTGGGAAAGCAAAGCAGCGGGCTCGCCGCCGCGGCATCCGCGAGGGCGGCTTCCGCCTCTGCCGCGTCGAGCTTCGCAGCGTAAAGCGCCTTGTGATAGAACACCATCGGGCCGGGCTTCGGGCAGCGGTCCAGAATGTCCACGGCGTCGGCGAAGTAGCCGGCCTCGGCGTAGTCGATCGCAGCCTCGATGAAGCTGCTCTCACGGCCGTTCATCAGGCTCAGCGCACCGTCGAGATCGCCGGACTCGATGCGGGAGACATAGTCGAAGGCATCGAGCTTCAGGTTTTCGGCAAACCACGCTTCGGCTTCCCCGTCGCGGCCCAGGCTGTCGAGGATCATGCCCTTCAGGGCCCTCGCCTTCAGGCTGTGCCCGTTGCGCACCAGACTGCGTTCGATGTGATCGAGCGCCAGAGCGTACTCGCCCCTGCGGCAGTCGATGGCGGCGATGAAGTAATAACCCGTCTCCTGCTCCGCAGCCGTCCATACAGCCTTGAAGAAGGCGTCGTAGGCGTCGTCCTCGCGCCCCTGGTACAAAAGCGCCAGGCCGAGATTCAAATAGGCTTCGCCGGAATAGGGGTTGGGGTTGCGCGCGGTCATGCGCGCAATCGCCGCACGGAACTTCGCCTCCGCCTCGGCAAAGCGCCCGCGGCGCAGCAGCAGCATGCCGAACGCGTTGTTTGAACGGATGTCGCCGGGATCGCGGCGCAGCGCTTCCTGATAGTAGTCGTCGGGGATGCGGGTCGCGTGGCGGTACTGCTCGATGTGCTGGCCGGTGAGATACAGCTCCTCCACGGTCATGATGTCGCACGGGTCCTTCGCCGCTGCGGCGGGATCAGGAATCCGTTCGATTTTTTTCTCCGCGGCGCGGTAGGACAGCAGCCTGCGGCCGGCCGCGTCGTACACCGAAAGCTCCAGCGCGGTATCGGGCGCGTCCACCGCCACCTCCGCCTGAAGCACATCGACCGGGCTGAGGAGCGTCACCCTGTCGAAGACGGGTGTGCCGGCGTTCGTCAGCACGACGCGCGCATCCCGGTACACGCCCGTGGCATATACGGTGAGCTTCGCCCTGCCTTCTCCGTTTTCCAGGCCCAGCACCACCTCGGTGCTGGCGTTCTTCACGTAGCCCGCCGCCTTGTAGGGCATAAAATACTGGGTAAAGGTTTTCTCTTCAAAGGGCTTCAGCCAGCTGAAGTCAGGCTGGTTATCGCAGTACATGCCCGTCATCAGCTCGATGTAGGGGCCGTTGGCGTCCGTGAGATTGCGGTCCCAGGCCCGGCCGAAATCGCCGCAGCCCCACGTCCACTGCTTCTTGCCGGGGCTGATATGGTGATCCGCCACGTGCAGGATGCCCGCGCCGACGCCGTAGTCGTAGCCGCCGACGAAGTTGTAATCGGAATGGGCGCACATGTAGCTGGTGGGAACGGGGATGTTCCTGTACCGGGAAATGTCCACGCCCGCACCGTAATCGTGTTTGTAGTATTCGCCTGTGGCGATCGGAAAGGTGGATACGGCGCGCTTTCCGTGGTCAAACACGGCGTTCACATCCGGCGGGAACACCGACTGGGTGCTGTCGTTCACCGCCACGGCCGGATTGGCCCACCACAGAAAGGTCTGCGGCAGGCTGGTGCGGTTGTACAGCTGGCCCCGGATTTCGATATAGGCGCGGTCCGGATAGACGGTGTAGGTCATCTTGCCCTTTGTGCCGTACATCTGGTCCACCTCGGAGAGCTCCACGCTCGCACTGCCGTCGGGGTTCTTCACGATGCGCCAGTCGGTTGGCGCATAGGT
This sequence comes from Clostridia bacterium, assembly GCA_017512675.1. GTDB lineage: Bacteria > Bacillota > Clostridia > Christensenellales > Aristaeellaceae > RGIG5678. The sequence goes on from JAFWEY010000149.1 coordinate 20,221, forward strand.
GGTCGGACGGTGGTGCTGCGGCCAGTTGATCTCGATGCCGCCGGAAATCCATGGGCCGAGCAGGCCGACCAGCGCAGGTTTTATGACCTCGTTGTAGTAGATGAAATCGTAGCCGTTGGTCTTGTCGTACGCGCGCTGAATGCGCCCGCCCAGCTGCGGCAGGACCATTACGCGAATGTAGTCGTTTTCCAGCCACACGACCTGGTACGGCTGGTCCTTCTTTTCGTCCAGGATCCTGTCGACCACCGGCAGCGGGTATACCTTGCCGCTGGAGCCCTGGTAGACGCGCTTTTCCAGAAACATCGGGTTCCTGTCCGGCTGTCCGATGCCGTAGGTGGGAATCATCACCGTTTCCGTCCATACTTCCGCCTGATGCAAAACGTGTTCCATGAATACGCCTCCCGTTTTTTAATGATCCGCCGCGGCGCGGGTTGACAAGCGCCGGCATTTTCATATAATTGATTTGAAGGATTCCCGAATCCATCCTGAAAGGCCTGGTGATGGCATGCGCCCTTACGGTCCTGGCATCCTTCCCCAATCCCGGATCTTCCTTTACGACATCCCGGAACAGGCCAAACGCATGTTCTTATATCAGCTGTGCGTCGGCCATTACGAGTGCGGTGCGGATTATATCGTAAACCGGCCGAGCTTCGACAGCTATCTTCTGCTGTACGTCCGGCGCGGCACAGCCTATTATCTCGACCGAAACAACCGGCGCACCCTGCTTCCCCGGGATGCGTTCGCGCTGATCGACTGTTACCGGCCCCACGAATACGGGGCCATAGAGCCCTGCGAAATGTACTGGATCCACTTCGACGGTCCCACCGCTCAAGCCATATGCGGCGCCGTCATCGACAGGGGCAGCTTCATCCCGAAAAACCCCAAGCGCTGCCGCGACACCCTGATGGAATTCTGCGAGCGGACTGCCGGCAGCGGGCCGCTGGAGCCGGCCGTGGCCAATCGCATGATCGTTAACATGCTGACGGAATTCCTCGTGACGGGCGAGAGGCCGACCTCCGCATCAAACGCCGCGATCGAGGACGTCCGAAGCTACATTCTGGACAATCTGGACAAAAACCTCAGTATCGAGCTGCTTGCCAGGCGGGCAAACCTGAGCCCCTATCACTTCGCGCGCACCTTCAAGCGCCTCGTGGGCGTATCGCCGCACGATTTCCTGATTGACGCGCGCATGAACCTTGCGGTGTTTTACCTGATGAGCTCCAACGAGCCCATCAAGAGCATCGCCTACATCTGCGGCTTTTCCAGCGAGTGCAGCTTTTGCACCGCCTTCAAAAACCGCCTGGGCACCACGCCCACCAAGTATCGGCAAAGCCGGCGCAAATAGGGCAATCCGGGATCTGCCGCTCCCGGGAAAGAACGCTGATTCCCGGCTCAACGGCTTCCTGCGGATTTCAGAAATGTGCTTTGTCGCCCTTCGCTTCAGAGCTCACATCAACCGGGGCTTTTGCGCAGGGGGGAATGCCGGGCAATCTGCCGAAATTCCAGCGTGCCGGCCGTTCCGCGAACGCCCACTGCCCTTTCAAAGGCGGCTGCGTCTTCGTTTTTCAATCCTGTTGTATTTATTTTAACATAGGTTTCTCTTTCTGTAATTTCAAAAACTTGCCATTCAGTTTTTAAAAATTGCTGTTTCCCGACCCTGCGCGCGACGCTTCCGCCCGTGAACTGCTATAATGGGTCTATACAGAAGCCGGAGGGGTTTTCAAATGCCGAAACAGGTTTTTGCAATCGAAGCCGCCGACATCCGCTGCACGTTGTGCAGCGCCGGCGCTTCCATTCTCAGCGTACAGGTCAGAAACCGCCGCGGCGGTTTTACGGATGTTGCGCTCTCTCCACAGAGTCTTCCGGGCGGCGAAAGCGATCCTTCGCTCGCCGGACGAACGATCGGACCCTGCTGCGGGCGGGTCCGGGACGGCGCCGCCGTCATCGACGGCAGGCAAATCCGGCTGACCCGCAACGAAAACCGCAACCATCTGCACGGCGGCCTGCAGGGATGCGCGTCTCTGTTCTGGACGGTCCTTGAGCATACCCCGTCCGGCGTTCTGTTCCGGCTGGATCTGCCGGACGGGTTGGACGGCTATCCGGGAAACCGGACCCTTTATGCCGAATACGCGGTCTCCGGGAGCGCACTGCGGGCCGTATACAGCGCTGCCACGGACGCTCCGACCTGGCTGGACATGACCAGTCATGTCTATTGGGACCTGAGCGGCAACTTCGACGGCAGCGCGATGGATCAGATCCTCCAGATCGCAGCCTCGAGTGCCGTGTACAATGACGCGGCGCACCTGCCCGTATCGATCGCGCCGGCCGATGGGGCTCTCGATTTCCGGGCGCCCTGTGTTCTCTCCCGGAAGCTCGCCGATCATGCTGAGCATCCGCAGCTGAACATCGCCCGCGGATTCAACAATGCCTATCGCCTCGATCCCCGGCTGCAAGAGGCGCTTGGCTTCTCCGCCCGTCTCCGCTCCCCGCACTCAGGCCTGTGCCTTACTCTGCAGACCGACCAGCCTGCAATTGTTTTGTACACGGGCGGCTTTCTGAACGAACAAACGGCGCTGAGAACGCCGCCGGGGTTCGCGTCCCCCGGCTGTGCCGTCGCCCTGGAGGCCCAAGGCCTGCCTGACCCGTTTCACCTGCCCGGCATCGCACCGGAGATTCTGCGGCCGGGCGAAGCCTGGCGCCGCGAAACGGTTTGGCGCTTCGATACATGACCGGCTGACCGCAGGGCGCGCGGAAAAGACCGCAGGGGCGAACTTCTGTTCGCCCCTGCGCAGACGTACATGCCGGGGAAGCGCAGCCGGTCACTCATCCCTCAGCGCCTGCAGGACCTCTTTCGCGGTCTTTCCGCTGGCTTTCAGCATTGCGGAGAGTTCCGACAGTTCCCTGCGCTTTTTCAACCCTTTCGGATCGGTTTCCAGATCAAGAAGATGCTCTTTGAGCGCGTATTCCCTCTTGAGCAGCTCCTCGGTGCGGGCCAGCGCCGCCTTGCGCTCGTTCAGCTGCACTTCGCTGCGGGCAATCAGGCCGCGCCGGGACGCGTTCAGCTTTTCCAGCTGCGCGATTCTCTTTTCCGCCATCGCGATGCGCTCGCTGCGGCTCGGGTATGCGCGGCGGTTCGCCGTCTCCGTTTTGCCGGAAGGGACTTTTACAGAACTCTTCTTCTTTCTTTCGGACATATATCTCCTGCCTCCGGTTTTTTGTTTATCGTATCACAGGAACACTGTTCCGTCAAGACCGAGATTCCATCATTCGAAATGATTTAATAATCGTCAAGCGGATACAATATCGCATCATGTCAGTATCCATCGCATAAACGCCCGTTTTGCGTAACAAAATTGACGATCTGTTACACACCATGCCAAGTATGCCGGGCAGCCCCTGATTTCTTTGTCCGCAGGTTCGAAATCCCGTCATTCCCTTCGGGCGGTTTTCCCCCTCCGGGCTCAGGCAGGCGCCTTTGGGCGGGACCGCCGAAAGGAAGGCGCGCGGCCGGCGCCGATGGACGCAAGGTCCGGACAGCGCGAGAGCGCCGCGGCGTGCGGCGCTCTCGCGGGTTTTATTCTTTGCTTTTCGGCGGCCTCGGGGAAGGCTGACGCCGATGCGCCGCCCGCGGCAGACGCGAGACGGGCGTTCCCGTTATATCCAGCAGTTTACGTCCTTCACGCCCAGCTTCCCGGTCTGCGCGTAGGTGACGCAGCGCGCGCCGCCGCGGCATCTGCTGCTGTGCGGGCACCGGACGCATTCCTGCGGGACGCGCAAATTCGCCAGCGTACGCATGATTTCGCTGTTTCCGATGATCTCAGACAGTTCTCCGTCGGCGATGTTCCCGATTACAAACGGCAGCCGCCGGCAGGGCATCACGCTTCCGTCCGCCAGGAATATCAGCAGATCCCCGCCCGCGCCGCAGCGGTATCTGCAGGTGCGCCCGGTGGAAAGAAACTGAAGCGCACGCCCGCAATTGACCATGCTGGTACCGTTCAGTCTTCTGTAGCGCCTGCGGCGCTTCGCGGCGGTTTCGCAGATCTCCCGGAATTCCCCGGTCGAGAGATACAGGCCCGGGTCGTCCGTCACCACCCGATCCCACCACAGCTTATCCACGCGGTGCCTGCGGCATACCTTCGAGAGCGGTTTGAAATCCCGGAAATTCCCCTTCTGCGCCGTAAAGGATACGAGCACGTGCACCCCCGCGCGCTTGAGGCAGTCGATGCCCCGCATCGCCCGGTCAAATGCACCCTCCCCCCGGATCCTGTCATGGGTTTCCCGGGTGCCGTCCAGGCTGACCTGCACGAACACAGGCCCAAGCGCCCGCAGACGGGCCGCTTCGGACTCCCCGATCAGCGTACCGTTGGTCAGAACGCCCAGCCGGAGACCCTCCTCCCGGATCCGCCGGGCCAGCGGCCAGAACGAAGGATGCGCCATCGGTTCGCCGCCGGTCAGATTGATCTGACCGGCGAGTCCTCTCTCCGTCAGAAACCGCAGATACTTGCGCAGCGCTTCATCGATCTGCTGATCGGGCATCCTGTGCTGATAATCCTCCTGATAGCAGTGGGCGCAGCGAAGGTTGCATTCGTGGGTAATGTGCCACTGCAGAACATGAAGCGCCATCAGTCTGCGCCGCCGCCGCCGCAGGAAGAGCAGGAGGAGCAGGAAGAGCAGGAGGAGCAGGAAGAGCAGGAGGAACCGGAGGAGCCGGAGGTTTTATGCGTTTCTTTGTAGACCTGCGCGCTGGCGGAACGCCAGATCTGCTCCGCCGTGTAATAGAAATCGCTGAAATCGATCAGCGGACCGTCTCCGTTTTCCTCGCTGTCCTCCCACGCAGAAGTCTGGAGGGGGCCAAGGTACAGGAAATCAAATACCATACGCGGCGTAAGCGTTCTGCTTTCCGCGGCGTCAATCAGGCTGTCCAGGCTGACCTGTTCAGCGGAAACCCTGTATTCATCCCACGGGCTGTTCTCTTTCTTTGACAGGCGGATTCCCTTTCGGATTGTCTGCAGCA
>JAFWEY010000150.1 GCA_017512675.1 Clostridia bacterium
CGTCCCGGCGGCGTCCGCCGTCAGCGTGCCGCTTCCGTTGTCCGTTCCGTTCACCAGCCAGACGATCTCCTCCGCCTTCAGCGGGTATTCGTCCCCGTACTGATCCGTGCAGGACGCCGCAAGCTTCGTCAGGTCAAAGGTGTCATTCCCGTCGTGCAGGATGTATTCCGTCAGTATCGGGCTGTATGGGTCGTCCGCCAGCGCCATTTCCGCGGGCGCCCGGGCCGGCTTCACCGTCAGCGCCAGTTCGTTCGACCGCACCTTCGTGCCGTTCAGCGTGAACGCGATGCCGTACGTCCCAGCGGCATTCACCGTCAGCGTGCCGCTTCCGTTGTCCGCGCCGTTTACCAGCCAGACGATCTCCTCCGCCTTCAGCGGGTACTCGCCGCCGTATTGATCGACGCAGGACGTCTTCAGCTTCGTCAGATCAAAGGTGTCGTCCCCATCGTTCAGGATATAATCCGCGAGGACCGGATTGTACCTGTCGTCCGCCAGCGTCATTTCCGCAGGCGCCCGGGCCGGCTTCACCGTCAGCACCAGGTCGTTCGAATTCTTCGTCATCTCCGGCAGGCTGCAGCGGATGACGTACCTGCCCGCCTGATCGACGGTCAGCGTCGGGCCGTTCAGCGCCGCTCCGTTTGCCGACCAGTTCAGCGCGTTCATATCCACCGGATAATCGTCGCCGTACTGGTCGACGGCGGCTGCCGTCAGCTTCCGCAAATCGAAGGTGTCGCCGCCGTCGTGCAGAATATAGTCTGCCAGCAGCGGATCGTATTCATCGTCCGACAGCGTGATGCTCACAGGCTTCGGAGCTTCTTCGACCGTCAGGCTCAGACCGTTGGATTCGACGGACCCATCCGCTGTGCGAACCTTCAGCGAATACGTGCCCGGCTCCGCTACCCTGAAGGCCGTCGGGTCGTCGATCTTTTCCGCGTCGCCCGTATCCTTCGAAACATACCAGACCAGGTCATCCGGAGCGGGCATCGCTTCGCCTGACTGATCCAGGCACTGAAGCTTCAGGCTGCTCAGGTTGTAGGTGCGGCTGGATACGCTGCCCAGGCGCCAGGTCGCCAGCAGGTTCCCGGGATCCGAAATCTCCAGCGCCGTGAGCCGCTGGGGCTCCGCGACGCGCACCGGCAGCCATTCGGAGTGCACGCTGGCGTTATCTCCCCACTGCGCGCAAATCCGGTTCTCTCCCGCCGCCAGGAACTTCAGGCTGTTGTTCTCGTCAATGGAGATCGTGCCGTTGGGAAGCTCGGCTCGCCATTTGATGGGCACCGTCACCGGCATCCCGTCCGGATCCAGCGCGTAGGCGGCCACCGGGCTGATCTCGCCGTCCAGCTTGATATCCGGATCCCCGACATGGCCGCTGACCTGGCCCTCGGCCACGATCCTGTAGCCTTCGGCATTCGCCGTGGTCTTTACCACAAGCGTCGCCTGGTTGTCCACATTCTTCGGATCGATATAGACAGTTTTGTCCCCGGTGGCGCCTACCGGCGTCTTGTCCACGTCGATGTAGGTATTCTCGGGAACCAGGAACTTGAGGACCACCGTGCCGCCGGGCTGCAGCGCGGTCAGCGTCAGCTTGCACGTCACAGGATCCTTTTCCAATTTGATATAGTCGTTTTTGTTTCCTTCGATAGGATTGCCGGAGGTGTCCTCCAGAATCCAGCTGCCCTGGGCGTCATCGAAGCCATAATAGGGAGCGTCGCTGACGTTGAGGCCCACAACCTGCACGGTCGAGACGTCCAGCGCATCGCCCGTGTTCATCGTCATGCTGGTGCGCTTGTCATTGAGCTCCACCCGCGCCAGGTTTTTCAGCGGCCGGATTTCGCTCAGCCGGCTGGTAAGGTATCTGATGCTGTAATCGAGCACCGTGCCGCCCTTGCTGAGCGGTACGTTTGTGTAGATGGACATCGCAAGGGTCTGCAGCGTGTCGTCATCATTGTTGATGCCGTCCGGTTCCGCAGCCCTGTTTTTCACGCGCTGGTAGAGGTCATGGCGCGCGTCGGTGGAGTTGCGGTTGGTGTCCGCCTCGTAGACCGTCGCGGCGTAGGACTTCCCGCTCCTTTGAAAATTAAACAGGTATATGATCATAACCTTGTAACTCAGGGCGAAGGGCATCTTGATGTCGATATTCATGGAGCCGTCGCCCTGGCTCTGGATGACCGTGGTCTGGGTATACGGCGGCAGCGCCGGCGAAATGCTGGAAGCGTTGGTGGAGCTACTGGTACTGGATTCGCCGTTGGTGTACGACTTTCCCGTCACAGACCCCCAGGTTTTGCTGTAGCCGCCGGAGATCTCGCCTCCAATGGGCCAGTCTTTTTTCCCAAGGGTGATTTTTCCGCCGATATTCCAGGATTGCGTCTGGGAATACTGATAGCTGTCGGTGGAAGAAAGCGTCACGGTTTCGCTGACCGTGGTGGTCAGCTGCGCGCTGGCCTGGGCGGCCTGCGCGGTCTCGTTGATGAACGTCTGCGCGGCGGTCACGTCGGGTTCGTTCAAATCGAGCTTATAGTCTTCGGTCGCCATGATGTTCTTGGTGATGTAGCTGTCATTGACGACCTGCGCCACCTGGAAGTCGTAGAACACCACCGCGTAGGAACCCTCGCAGAACGGGATCGCTCGCGCATCCGCCTCCTCGTCCTCGATCCCCTTGTAGTAATACACGCAGGTTCGGGTTTTCTCGGCCAGATCCTTCGGCAGGTCAGGCAGCATCACCTTGTCTATGATATAACCGGAAGACGGGGACGCGCTGTTGATCGCATTGGCAGCAGCATTCACCGCGTCCTTGATGCTGTGCGCGGATCCCATGCCGGTGACGGTGGGATACCCGACCCGCCTGTTTTCCTTGATATTATCCCATACCGTAGTGCCGGTAGTGGTATCCCCGGCGTCCACGATTCCTTCCGCGACCTGGGTCCAGCGGCTGATCAGCGACGGATAGGTCGTACTGCCCTGCGTCGTTTCCATGGACAGATAGTCTTTATAGAATGTCTCCGGGCCGCTGTCGAAGCTCGACGCCTTGCTGCCCAGCATGTCGTAGTAATTGATATCGATTCCGGATGATTTGAGAACAATCGTTTCGAAAAACTCGCTGTTCTCCGCCTGTGCAAGGCAAGGCAGCAGCGCTGTCAGCGCGATCAGGGTGATGCTCAGCCATCGTTTCATCGTTCAATCTCTCCTCCTCGCAAGTGCTCCTGCCGGGGGCAGCGAACCGCTCGGCGTTTCGGCAGTCCGGACGCCGGATTACGGCGTGTAGAAGCGCTCGATCGCCGTAATTCTGCCGTTCTCCACGCTGACACGGGTATTGTACTGGTCGAATCCCCAGTCCGCCCCGGCCTCAATCGCCTGGGCAAGATCCGCGAAGCCTGTGGTTTCAGGGTTTTCCGGATCGGCGGCATCGTCATAGACCACATCTTCGCTCACCGGGAGCATCGCGATTCCCAAGTCGGTATACGCTGTCATATCGTCATATCCCCAGACGATGAAGCAGTTGCTTTCGTCCTCAGCGACCAGCGTAAAGCCGCCCTCCTCCAGGCCGCCGTTGATCAATACCATGCCGTCCGACCGCTCGATGTCCTCCACCGGGTAAGAGCGCCCGTCGATGACGATGACGTCTCCCTGCTCCAGCAGCCCGATTTCCGCGATATCGTAGGTGTCTTCGGAGAAAACGTGGAACGTCATCCAGGTGATGCCGTCTTCGAGCTCTTCGACGGCGTCGGCGTCGAAGGATGCCGGATACACGCCGTCCTCCACGTCCAGCAGGTCGAAATCCACCGGATTCGGCGCCACCGTGCGCGACAGCGATGCGCTATCCTCCGCATTCCACAGGCCCGGGATATCCACGTCGGCGACGTTTGTGATTTCGGCGCCGCCCTGCAGATCCGCGTAAATGTACACCAGCGCCCAATGGGGCACAGGATTCGGAACCACCGGAGCGATCCGGCAGAGAATGCAGTAGTTCGTTCCCGCGACCAGCTGCGTGCCCAAAAGCGCTACCGGGGTGTATTCCGCCCCCACCAGGCTCTCCATCGCCTTGTCGAAAGCCGCCTGCGCGTCCGCGGGCAGCGCGGCAGCTTCTTGGGATGCGATCTCCCAGCCGCCGTCCATGGGTTCGGCCGCCGCAGCGGCGACGCACAGCGCCAGCACCATAACCATTGCGATTCGTATCAGTTTTCTCATGTGGATGTCCTCCTTCATGGTTCCGCAGTTTCGCACCCGAAAGAAAATGGAATTGCACGTTCCGGCATACCGTTATCAGCCGTCTTCCGCCGCAAGTATACCACAGCCTGCCCGCCGCTGCAATCGGCTTCTTCCGAACGAACGCCGTTCCGAAGGCTTCCTTTCGAGAATGAAGCACACTCTCTTCCGCCTTTCACCGAGACGCATTCGTCCCTTTTCGGACGCCTCACTTATATAGTGTCCAAAAACGCCGAAAACCCGAGGGAAAACTGCCGTCCTTTCGAAATTTAACCGTTTCTTAATCATTAAGCAGACAGCGCTTGGATCCGGCGCCGGGCGCACCGGAGCGCCGCCTTTCCGTCCCCTTTCCGGACTGCCGGTTTTCCGCCCGTGCGGAAACGAAAAGGGGCGGCCCCGCCCGGCGTGTATCGCCGTTCGGGACAGCCCTTCCGGACAAACCGTCCGCCTGTCAAATATCCTTCGCCAGCGCCGCGAAACGGATCAGGTCCTGCGATGTGATCTCGTCAACCGGGATATCGAAGGTCTGGTATTTCGCTTCGATGCGCATCTGAACGCTCTCTGCTTCGCTGACCGCTTTTGCCGCTTCTTCGGTGAGCACGACCGTGCAGCCTTCCACGGAACGAATGCCTTCGAGGGTGTTCGTCATGTCCGATACCGGCAGCGAGAAGCGCCGGTCGCCAGCCTTGATCACCAAGTACTGCATGACGGGCCTTCTCGCGCACAGGCAGGTGATTTTGATCGCGGGGGCAACGGTGACCTCCTGCGCCGCGTTCTCCGATACGTCAAACCCGTATTTCAGCGTGAACACCGCCTGATCGATGTCGGCCGCGCCGGACGCGTCGTAGCTGATCTCGTTTCCGTTGGAAATGAAGCCCTTTCCGTCGAACGCGTCATAGGACAGCGAATACCCGCTGTCGAACACCGCATCCAGGCCGCCAACCCTGCCCTCCAGCGGGCCGTAGCTGGATCTTGGGGTCATCGAGGAGTCGAGAACCGTTTCCGCAGACGCCATGGAAAAGAGGAGCATCTGCTCTACGGCGTCCAATCCGCCGGTCTGCTCCAGGCCGCAGTCGGTCTGGAAGGCAACGATCGCCTTCTCGCTCTGTCCGCCAAAGACGCCGTCCGCGGAGCCGGTCAGATACCCGAGCGTCTTCAGCGCTTCCTGCATTGCGCGAACGCCGTCGCCTTTTCCCCATTTCTCGATCGGCTCGAAATCGGCCGTGGACTTCAGCGCCGTTACGTCGATATAGGGAAGAATGTCCGACAGGCCAGCGGCGTCACAGCGAAGAAGCTTTCCTTCGGTGTACACGAGATAGGAACCCGTCTCCGCCTCCGTACCGAGCAGCTGAACCAGATCGGTAACCACCGTAACGGACGTCTCATCCGCGACGGCCGTTCCCGTGATGGCAAACTGCCCGTCCGACTTCCGAATCGGTTCGGCACAAACCGCGAAACCCGCCGCCAGCATTGCCACAAGAACCAGAACCGAGATACTCCTCTTCATGACCTTTACCTCCCGCTATTATTTTCTCCTGATGATTTGATGCGTTCCGATCAGTCGTACCGGGCCCCGCCGGCCGTGTAGTGGTGAACCGTCGTCGTGCCGTCCGGATTGTACGTCCAGGTGGTGATCGCGAATTTCCGCTTGCCGGCGGTTACCTGCCCGTTCCGTCCGAATGTCGACTGTTTGACCTTCCTGTTCATCGCGTCGTATTCGTAATAACTGCCGTACAGATAGGAGGAATTGGCGATGGGGCGAAGGTTCGCGTCCAGGTATTCTTCCTTCAGCAGCAGTTTCCCGCTCTTGTCAAAGGTCTTGCGCAGGCAGCTGTACTGCCACTTCTTCGTCGGCCGGAGAACCGTCCAGTTTCTGGTGTAATAGGTCGTAACGGATTCCGTATAATCCTCGTTGTAGCTTACCGTAAAGCCCGCGTACCGTTCCCTGAACACCGTCAGCTTCCCGTTGGCGTCCCAGTACTGCTCGAGAATCGGCTTGTTGTTTTCGTCGTACGCCCACGTCTTTGCGGCGCAGCCGTTCTTGAACGGGATGGAGATCTTCCCGTCCCTGTTGAAGTAGGTCTCCCGGATCTTGTTGCCGTTCGCGTCGTAATCGTAGGTGACGATCGCGTATCCCTGCTTCTTCGATTCAACCCGGTTTCCGTCCTTATCCAGGTACTCGATCGACATGACCTTCTTCTTGTCGTTGTAGGTCTTCACCATGACGGCGTAACCGTCCTCCAGCGTCAGCTGCTCGTCGTTCACGCTGTAGTAGCTCTCGGCGACCACGTTGCCCTCGGCGTCCCTGGTCGTGACGACGCGCGCGTAGCCCTTGCTGCTGGCGACGGGTTCGCCCTTTTCGTCGTAGTAGGCCGTGTCGCGCACCTTTTTGTTTTCGTCGTAGGTGTAAGCGATCGCCGCGACCCCTTCGGTGTTCCGGACGCTCATGCCGTCGGAGGTGAAGAACTTTTCGGTGAGCACGTTCCCGAACTCGTCGTAGTCGGTGATCATCAGGTTGTAGCCCTTGACCTTTACCGCGTTTCCTTCGGTATCGAAGTATTCGCGGCTGACGATCTTCTTGTCGGCGTTGTAGGCGACCACCATCGCGTGGTATCCCGAGGTGGACAGCACCTTTTCCCCCTGTTCGCCGTAGTAGCTCTCGGAGATCTGCAGGTTGTTCCCGTCAAACGTGCGCACGACCGCCGCGTAGCCGGAGCTGTTCTTCAGCAGCGAACCGTTCGCGGCGTAATACTGTTCGAGAACCACATTGCCCGCATCGTCGTAGTTCTTCAGGATGGATGCGTAGCCTTTCACGAGCATCGGCGCGCCGGTTTCGTCGTAGTACGATTCCTGCGTGACCCTGCCTTTATCGTCATACCGCTTGTGCACGGACGCGTATTTCTTTGCCGTGCTGACAACCGCCTTGCCCTTCACATCGTAATACGTTTCCCGAATGACCCGTCCGTCCGCGTCCACGTCCCGGCCGATCATCGCGCAGCCGAGGGAGTCGACCAGGACCGGTTTCCCGGCGCTGTTCAAATACGTTTCCCGCAGCGCGGTCTTGCCTTCGCCGTACTCCTTGCGAACCTCGGCGTAGCCGTCCGCGCCGTCCGTTACCGCCAGATTGGCGTCGACATAGACCTGCCGGGTCGTATTGCCCTGGGCGTCGTATTCCCGCCGGATGACCGCGTAGCCGCCCGGGGTCATGAACAGCTTTCCGCCCTCGTCGTAATACCGCTCCTCCAGTTTGTGCCTGTCCCGGTCGAATGTGTATTCGACGACGGCCCAGCCCTTTGTGCCGGCCATCAGGTTTCCGTCCGCGTCCAGATATTCCGAATGATTGACGTTGTCGTACTCGTCGTAAGCCCGCCTCTCCCCGTAGGCGCCGACAGAGGACGGAATCATCGGCTGCGCGTCGGCGTCGTAATACCGCAGCTCCGACACCTTGCCGTCCGCGTTGTAGCCCATATCCACGGTGACAACGCCGGACTTGTTCGCGCCCACCTTGCCGTCCGCGCCGAAATAGGTTTCACGGATGGACTGGCCCATGTCGTTGAAGGTGCGGTTCACGCCCGCGTAGTCTCCCTTGTACAGGGCGGGCTTGCCGTCCGCGCCGTAATACCGTTCCTTCACCTTCTGCCCGGCGGCGTTGTATTCCGTGCGGTGCTCACACCATCCTTCGTTGTTCACAATCGGCTGGCCGTCGGCATCCCCGTTTTTCTCGGCGCTCAGGTTTCCGTATTCATCGTAGCTCCTGTCGATCCTGTACGCGCCTTTGACGGCCATCGGCTGCCCTTCCGCGTCCAGATACCGCTCGAGCACGGTCTGGCCCTTTTTGTTGTACGCCTTTTCCTGGACGACAATGCCGCCCTTGTTCGGGGCCGGGTTCCCCTCCGCGTCCAGATACGTGACCCGGACCTCGCGCCCGCTGTCGTCGTAATCGCGGTTGATTCCCCACACACCGTCGCCGTTCAGCACGGGTTCCCCTGCCGCTCCCCAGAAGCGCTCGATGAGCTTTTTGCCTTTCCCGTTGTACGTGTACCCGGCGGACGCCCAGCCGGATTTGCCCGGCATGAGCCTGCCGTTCTGATCGAGCAGGTCGTTCCGGATCAGGTACCCGTTCTCATCGTAGGTGTTCTCTTCCATGTAGCTGCCCGTGCCCGGGTTCAGCATCAGTTTGCCGCTGGCATCCAGGTATTCGACCTTTACCGGCTTGTTCTCCCCGTTGAGTTCGCGGCGGATCGAGTACACGCCGTTTTTGTTGGGCACCGGAGACTCGTTCTGATCGTACCAGGTTTCCACCGTGATCGCGCCGCCGAGCAGGACGTTCCGCTTCACCACGGCGTATTCTTTCTCCTTGAGCGCGAGATTCCCGTCGGGACCGTAATACCGTTCCTCCAGCTTGTTTTTGTTTTCATCGAACACGTATTCGGCGACCGCCCAGCCCTGTTTGCCGGCCATCAGGCCGCCCTGAGCGTCCGTCAGCTCCGAGCGGGAGACGTTGCCGTATTGGTCGTAGAAGCGGCGCTCCCCGTAGGCGCCCAGCGACGCCAGCCGCGCTGGCTCCTTTCCGGCGTCATAGTACCGCTGATAATACACCTTGCCTTCGTCGTTGTAATCCTTTTCAGTGATCACAATTCCGTTTTTGTTGGGGCCCACCTGGCCGGAAGCCGAATAATACGTCTCCCGGGTCACGCGGCCCTGGCTGTCGGAAACCCGGTCGATCCCGGAGTAATCGGACTTGTACAGCGCCGGCTTGCCGTCGGTTCCATAGTACCGCTCGCTGACCTTCTGCTTCTTATCGTCGAACTCCGTCCGGTGCTCGTACCAGCCTTCGCCGTTTTCCATGGGTTCGCCCGAGGCGTCCAGGTTCTGCACCAGGTTCGTGTTCCCGGCGTCATCGTAGCCCTGATGGATCCGGTATACGCCGTTCACCGCCATCGGCTGCCCGTTCGCGTCCAGATAGCGGATCTGGTCGACCCGGTTCTGCCCGTTGTACGTTTTTTCCTGGGTAACAATGCCGTCCCTGTTCGGCTCGGCGCTTCCGCTCAGGCCGTAATAGGTGTCCCGGACCGTGTTGCCCTTTTCATCGTACTCGTGATCCGCGCCCCAGAAGCTTCCGCCGCTGAGCACCGGCTCGCCGCTGACGCCGTAATACCGTTCGGTGAGCCGCTTTCCCTTTTCATTGTTCGTGTATCTGGCCGACGCCCAGCCGGACTTGCCGGTCATCAGCGCGCCCTTGTCATCCAGAAGATCGTTCTGGATCACGTTGCCGCGTTCGTCGTAGGCATAGGCCTCCGCGTAGGAGCCCGTGCCCGGGTACAGCATCGACTGCCCGTATTCGTCCATGTATTCGACGTAGATCGCCTTGTTCTGCGCGTTCAGGAGTTTGCGGACCTCGATGGTGCCTTTGTTGTTGGGCGCCGGCTCGTCCTTTTCGTTGTAATAGGATTCGATGGTGCCGGTTTCGGTGAACTCCCGCCGGACCACCGCAAAGCCGTCCGTATTGAGAGTGAGCTGCCCTTCGGGATTCAGATACCGCTCCTCCAGCTTGTTGCTGTTTTCGTCGAACACGTACTCGGCGACGGCCCAGCCCTTCGACCCGGTCATCAGGCTGCCGGACGCGTCGATCAGCTCCGTGCGGTTCACGTTTCCGTATTCGTCGTAGAACCGCCTTTCCCCGCACGCGCCGGCCGACGGAAGAACCATCGGCTTGTTGTTCTCGTCGAAATAGCGCTGCTCGGAGGTTTTGCCGTCCTCGTTGTACGCCTTTTCCAGCGTGATGATGCCGCTTTTGTTGGGGCCCACCTTGCCGTTGGCCCCGTAATACGTTTCCAGAACCGTCTGGCCCTTGGCGTTGAACACGCGGTCGATCCCCGCATAGTCGCCCTTCAGCAGCGCGGGCTTTCCGTCGGTGCCGTAATAGCGTTCCCTGACCTTCTGCTTCTCTTCGTTGTACTGGATTCTGTGCTCGTGCCAGCCGTCCGGACAGAGCATCGGTTTTCCGTTTTCATCCAGGTACTTTTCCACATCCATGTTCCCGCGGTCGTCGTACCCTTTGGAAATCCCGTACACGCCCTTGACCGCCATCGGCCGCTCCTCCGCGTCCAGATAGCGTTCAAGCGTGACCTTGTTGTTTTTGTTGTATTCCCGCTCCACGATCACGCAGCCGTTCCGGTTTGCCGCGACGCTCCCGTCCAGGCCGTAGTACGTATCGCGGATGACGTTGCCGCTGCCGTCGTAGACGTGATCCACGCCCCAGAAGCTTTCCCCGCTGAGCACCGGTTCCCCGGCTGTTCCGTAATACCGTTCCGTAAGCTTGCGGTTTTTTTCGTCATACGTGTATTCCGCCCGCGCCCATCCGGATTTTCCGATCATCAGCTCGCCGTCCCGGCCGATCAGGGCGTTCTCCGTCACGTTGCTGTTTTCGTCGTAGACGTTCGTCTCCCCGAAAGAACCGGTGCCGGCGTACAGCATCGGCTCACCCGCCGCGTCCAGATACTCGACCCGGAGCGTCTTGTTTTTGCCGTTCACCTCGCGGCGCGCGGAAACGATTCCCTTTTTGTTCGGCGCCGGTTCGTCCTTTTCGTCGAAGAAGGTTTCGGTGTACCCGCCGTCCGTGTACTCCCTGCGGACCGCCGCGTAGCCGTCCGAATTGAGCACCATGCTCCCGTCGGGCGCGTAATACCTTTCCTCCAGCTTGTTTTTCTGCCCGTCGAACGCATAATCGGCAGCCGCCCATCCCTTCGGCCCCGTCATCAGCGCGCCGTCCGCGTCGATCAGCTCCGTGCGGACGACGTTGCCCTGCCCGTCATACCCGCTGCGCTGGCCGTACGCGCCGAGGGACCCGAGAATCATCGGCCTGCCCTTCGCGTCATAGTATCTCTGTTCGGAAACCTTGCCGGCGTCGTTGTAGTCCTTGGCGGTGATGATGACCCCCGACCGGTTGGGGCCGACCTTTCCTTCCTTCGTGTAGTACGTTTCCTTTATGCACCGGCCGTCTTCGTTGAACTCGCGGTCGATGCCGGCGTAATCGTATTTGTACAGCGCCGGATTCCCGTCGGTTCCCAGATAGCGTTCCCGCACCTTCTGCTTTTTGTCGTCGTATTTGATCGTGTGGATGTGCCAGCCGTCGTCGTTCGCGACCGCCTCTCCGTTCGCGCCCAGGTTCTTTTCGCTGCTGACGTTGCCGTTTTCATCGTAGCTCCGGGCGATCCGGAAGGCACCGTTGATCGCCATCGGCTCCCCGTTCGCGTCGAGATACGTCTCCAGGACGGGTTTCCCGTCTTCGTTGAACTCTCTGTACCGGACGACGACGCCGCTTTTGTTGGGGCCCACTTCCCCGTCCTTCCCGTAATACGTTTCCTTGGCGCTGTTGCCGTTTTCGTCGAATTCGCGGTCGATCCCGGAATAATCGTCTTTCAGGAGCGCCGGCGCTCCGTCGGTTCCGAAATAGCGTTCCTCGAGCTTCCAGCCGTTCCCGTCGGAAAGGATCGTATGAATGTGCCAGCCGTCCCTGTTCACGACCGGTTCCCCGTTCACGCCCAGGTTCTTTTCGCTGCTGACCCTGCCGTTTTCATCGTATTCCCTGGCGATGCTGCATACGCCGTTGACCGCCGTCGGCTGCCCGTTTTCGTCCTCGAAGCGTTCAACGACCGCCTTGCCGGCTTCATTGTACTCCAGAATGCGGCTCGCAAAGCCCTTCTCGCCGACATAGAGCGTGCCGTCTTCCGCAACGTAATCCTCCCTGAGAAGCCTGCCGTCGTCGGCTCTGGTTTCGACGAGCCCCGGCGCGGCGAAGGACGGAACGCACATGAAAGCGAACAGTACGATCAGAAGCGCGATGAATTTCCCATATTCTTTCATGTTCAGGCCTCCTCGAATACTGATTGCTGACCGCAGCCGATCAGGAAAATCTGAAACGCGCACAGGCCGGCATCCGCCCGCGAACCCGTCCCGCTGCCGCGCTGTCTCCCGAAATGACGTCCGGACCGGCCGCCTGGGCAGCCCTTCCGGAATATGAAACGGCAATGACAGCAGATCGTGGATTTTGCCTCTGCCGTCCCTGTTTGCCGGTTTTAATTATACCGTCTGGAACAGTTTCTGTCAAACGGAAATCTCCGCTCTTTTTGCCGTTTCCGGCGGTTTTTCTCCCCGCCCATTTTTACAGACTTCGGACTGTTTTGCCAGACTCTGATATTTTTGATGCAAGCCGAACAGGACAAAAAAGCGCGCGCAGGGCGCGCGCTTATCAGTGTTCGATTCTTTGGATTCTGCCGAGAACGCAGCTCAGATACGAGAGATCCTCCCGCCGGACAAAACCGTGCCGTTCCCAGAATTCAATCCCCGGTCGGTTGTCCGCGAACGCGAGCAGCCCGGCCTTGCTCAATCCCATTTCCCTGAGAGTATCAAGAGCCGTGTCGGCCAGCGCGCTGCCGATTCCCTTTCCGCGGCAGGCGGGATCCACCCCGGCGTGGTAAACGTACCCGCGGCGGCCGTCGGTTCCGACCATCAGCACGCCGACGACGCGGCCGTCCTCCTGCGCGACCCACGCGGTATCAGGATTTCTGGCGAGAAACCGGGCGACGCCTTCCCGGGAATCATCCGTGTCGTTCAATTCCATTTCCGGGCACGCCATCCACAGCTCGAACACCGCGTCGTAATCATCGATGGTAAATCTTCGGATTGTCACGATTCATCACAGCACCTTTTCCAGGAATGTCCGCGCCCGCTCGGATTTCGGCGTGGAGAAAAACACGTCCGGCGGAGCATCCTCGATGACGATTCCCTGATCCAGGAAGCAGATGCGATCGGAAACCTCCCGCGCGAAGCCCATCTCATGGGTGACCAGAATCATCGTGATGCCGGTCGTCGCCAGGCGCTTGATGACGTCCAGCACTTCCTTGACCATTTCCGGATCCAGCGCCGAGGTCGGCTCGTCAAACAGCACGGCTTCCGGATCCATGCACAGCGTACGGGCAATGGCCACGCGCTGCTTCTGGCCGCCGGAAAGCGTCCCGGGGTATGCGTCGATTTTATCCAGCATGCCTACATTCTGCAAAAGGGCGCGTGCCTTTTCCACCGCCTGCTCCTTCGGCAGCTTTTTGACATGGGTCGGCGCATAGATCATATTGTCCAGCACGGTCATATGGGGGAACAGGTTGAAATGCTGGAACACCATGCCGATTTTTTCCCGCACCTCGTTGGTATCGAGAAAGCTGCTCTCGGTGATCGCTTTGATCTTTTCGCGATAGGCTGCGCCTTCAAACCGTTCGTGCAGCAGATCCTTTTCCCGGATTTCCCGAATCGCGCTGCCGTCATCCGGAAAGCGGCCGCGGATGCGGTTATAGGTGTGCGAAGCGCGAATGACCTCCGGGTGCAGGTAGGGATCCGGCGGCGTGATCAGCCTTTCGTCCACCCAGATTTCCCCATAGGTCGGCTTTTCCAGCAGATTGATCGACCGAAGCAGCGTCGATTTCCCGCTCCCCGACGGGCCGATGATGCTGACCACTTCGCCAGCCTCCACGCTCAGGCTGACTCCCTTGAGCACTTCCAGCGCGCCGAACCTCTTGAACAGATTCTTAACCTCGATCACTCTTGTTCACCCACCTCTCCAGCGCCTTGCCCAGACGGGAAAGGGCCATGACCAGGATATAATAGAAGACCGAAATCACGAAGAACGGTTCGAACGCCCGGTACGTCGCCGCCTGGATCAGCTGGCCGACCCTGAGGATGTCCACCAGGCCGATTGACGCGATCAGCGTGGTGTTCTTCAGCAGGCCGATGAATTCGTTGACCAGGCTTGGCAAAACGCTCTTTATGGCCTGCGGCAGGATGATGTCCTTCATCATCCCCGGATACCGGACCCCCAGCGCCATCGCGGCCTCATACTGCCCCCGGTCGATCGCCCGGATCCCGCCGCGCATGCTCTCGGAAATGTACGCCGCGGAATTCATCGAGAAGACGACCGTGCCGGCAGTAAAAGCGTTCATTTTGATGCCGGTGGCGATCGGGATGCCGAAATACATCATGAAAACCTGAACCAGAATCGGAACTCCGCGAAAGATGGATGTATAGAAATTCGCGAACCACTGAAGCGGCCGCACGTTGGAGATCTTGCACAGCGACAGCGGTATCGACAGGAGAAGCGCGAAGAACAGCGAACACACCGTTACCTTCAGCGTTACCAACAGCGCATCCCCGAACATGGGCAGATATCCCCAGACGACGCTGAAATTCAATTGCATGGCGTTCCCCCCAAAATGCGGCTGGATGCCCCGGAAGGCCCGGGGCATCCGCGCCGGTATCACAATTTCCGGATCCGTATGGAGCCCCCGTTTTCGCCGCGCGGCGCGCTTCCAGGCGCGGCTTCGCGGGCCGGAAGCTTGGGCGGCCCGTCGGGCCTCTGCCGGATCCCGTTATTCTGTCAATACAGCCACTTGGTGATCAGTTCGTTCATCTCGCCGGAATCGATCATTTCCTGCAGCGCTTCGTCGATGATCGGAAGCAGCTCGCTGCCCTTCGGGAAGGCGATGTTGTAGATGTCGGCAATGCCTTCATAATCCAGCACAAAGTACTTGAGCATCGGCTCGCCGGCGTCGGTGAGCACGGTGTTGGAAAGCTTCTTTGCGCCGTTGATGCTGGTGATGCCCGCGTCCACGCCGTCGCTGCCTTCGGCAACCGCCAGGCCCACCGCGGACTGGCCCTGATAGGTCTTCAGCGTCGCGCCTTCGATGTCGTTCTGGATCAGGCTCTCCTGAGACGCGCCCTGGGAGCAGCAGATGGTCTTCCCTGCCAGATCCTCAAAGCTGTCGATATCGGAATCCGCGCGCACCACAACGCCGAAATCCGTCGTCGCGTAGGTCACCGAGAAATCCACCACCTGCGCGCGCTCTTCGGTATAGCTCATGCCGCTGATCACCAGATCGGCGTTGCCGGTCTGCAGCGTGCCGATCAGCGAAGAGAACGCCATCGGGCTGATGGTGAAGGTAAAGCCCAGCTTCTCGGAAAGGGATTTGAGGATGTCGATGTCCAGGCCCTCGTAGCCGCATTCCTCGGTTTCGGAAACCGTTTCGAAGTACATGAAATCCGGGCTCATCGCCACGACCAGGTTTTTGCCGGCCAGCGGTTTTTCGCCTTCCGCCAGGGCGGCAAAGGACAGGCTCAGTACAAGCGCCAGCGCGACGGCAATCAGTTTCTTCATGGTACAGTTCCTCCCTATTTGCATAATATGCATTCTCAGTGCATAATTATAGCTGTTTCAGGAGGATTGTCAAGTGCCTGGCAGAGATTTAACCGGATCTGCGGGCGCTGCCGGAATGGAATTCGGGCGGCCGAACCCCGGCGGGCTTTCCGCCCCCGAAGGAAAAGCCGGCGGCGGACGGCGCCAACCTCCGGCAGCTGCCGAAGCCGCGCCGCGCTGACGGCTGAAAAACATTCTTATCCTGAGATGCGCTGAAGGTGAAACGGGAGAAAGGCCGATCGGGCCGGAGCCCCCTTCCCGGTCCGGGACAGGGTTCAGCAGGTCTGGGCGAGGATCGCCCGCCGTCCCAGACTGCGGCAGGCTTCCCGCGCCAGCCCGATGTCCGGAAACGCCCCGAACACCGCCGTGCCGCTGCCGCTCATCTGCGCGTATACCGCGCCGGCGGCCAGCAGCTGTTCCCGGGCTTCCCAGATTTCCGGAGCCAGGCGAATCGCGGGGCCTTCCAGCGCGTTGCCGCTCAGCGTTTTCACCGCGTGGAGATCTCCCTGCATCAGCGCCTGCTGTACGCCGTTCATATCGATGCCCAGCGGCGTGAAGCCGCCTTCATCCCATGCCCGGAACACCACCGGCGTGCCGAGGCCTCCTCCGGGATGCAGCAGCACCAGCGGGATGCGCCGGCGCGCCTGCATGCGCAAAAGCCGCTCGCCGAAACCGCGCACCCTCGCCAGGCCGGTTCCCATGCAAAACGGCACGTCCGCCCCCAGCTGCGCCCCGATTTCCATCAGCTGGCGCATCGGAATCTCCAGCCGCCAGAGCTGGTTGAGCGCCAGCAGCGCGGCGGCGCAGTCGGACGAGCCGCCGCCCAGCCCCGCACGAATCGGGATCCGCTTCGTCAGATGGATTCGCGCGCCGCGTTTGCGGCCGGTGATCTCCATCAGCTTGTCCGCCGCTTTGATCACCAGGTTCTTCGTTCCCGCAGGCGCCGGCCTGCCGTTGACGATCAGCGACAGTACGCTGTCCGATTCGAACACCAGTTCGTCAAACAGCGTAATGGTTTCCAGCAGCATATCCAGCTCATGGTAACCGTCGTCGCGCTGGCCGAGCACGTCCAGCGCCCAGTTGATTTTTGCGTAGGCACGCCTTGCGATTCTCATACTGCCCCGTCCGTATCAACCCAATGCCTTCAGCGCCGCGGCATAGCTTTTTCTGTCCTTCGCTCCGAAGAACGCGGACCCGGCAACCAGCACGCTGGCGCCGGCGCGCACCAGATCCCCGGCGGTTTCCACCGAAACGCCGCCGTCCACCTCGATCTCGGCGGCCGCGCCCGCCGCGTCCAGCATCGCTTTGATGTCGCGCACCTTTTCGATGCAGGCGGGAATCATCTTCTGTCCGCCGAAGCCGGGGTTGACCGTCATCACCAGAACCAGGTCGAAATCGCCCAGTACGTATTTCAGGCATTCGGGGGAAGTGTGCGGATTGAGGGAAACGCCGGCCAGACAGCCGCATTCGCGGATCTGATGAAGCGCCCGGTTCAGATGCCGCGTCGCTTCCGCGTGCACCGTGATGATCCGCGCGCCGTTTTTCGCGAAGGATTCCACATAGCGTTCCGGCTGCTCGATCATCAGGTGCACGTCGCAGGGAATCCTGCTCCTGGCGGCGACCTGTTTCAGGATTCCCTGTCCGAAGGAGATGTTCGGCACGAACATTCCGTCCATCACATCGTAATGCAGATAATCCGCGCCGGCATCCGCAGCGCTTTCAATTTCCTCGCCCAGCTTCAGAAAGTTGGCCGCCAGGATCGACGGCGACAGTTTAATCATAGCGTTCCCTCCATCGTATGCGCGTTTCTTCCAGCAGCGTCCGGTATCGTTCGTAGCGCTGCCGGTCGATCGCGCCGTCCTGAACCGCTTTCCGCACCGCGCAGTCCGGTTCCCGGTCGTGCGCGCACGGTTCGAAGCGGCACATTCCCTCGTAAGGCAAAAACTCCGGATACCATTGCTTCAGTTCCACCGGTTCCATCAGATCGCCGGACAAAAGGCTGAAGCCCGGCGTATCCAGCACCATGCCGCCGTCCGGCGTCGGTCTGAGCTCCGTATGGCGGGTCGTATGGCGGCCGCGGGCGATTTTTCCGGACAGATCGCCGGTGTTCAGCCGGAATCCGTACAGCGCGTTGATCAGCGTGGACTTTCCTACGCCCGACTGTCCGCAGAACGCGCTGATCCGCCCGGCCAGCGCGCTTCGCAGCTCCTGAAGGCCGGTGCCCGCCGCCGCGCTCACCGCAAAGGCGCCGATGCCGCACCCCCTGTACTGCCGCGCGATCGCCAGCGCCTCCTCCGGCGCGAGATCGCTTTTGTTGACCACCAGCACCGGTTCGATTTCGCTGCGGAAGGCCGCGAGCAGCAGCCGGTCCGCCAGCAGCAGATCCGCCTTCGGAACGCTTGCGGATACCTGCACCACTGCCCGGTCGATATTGGCCACCGGCGGGCGCACCAGCAGATTCCTGCGGGGCAGGATCTCTTCCACCCAGCCGTTTTCTCCGGCGGGGCCCGGCGTAAAGCGCACCCGGTCCCCAGTCACCGGTTTCAGCTTCTGACGGCGGAACTTGGCCTGCGCGCGCAGTTCGTACACGCTGCCTTCGGCGTCCGTCACATAATAGAACCCGCCGACGCCCCTGACGATCCAACCTTCCAAGCGCTACGCTTCCTCCGTAAACTCGATCTCGCTCTCGGCGGTGACTTCGCCGTTCAGATAGATGCGGACGACATGCTTTCCCTTCTCCTCGGTGCGGATGTCCAGTTCGATTTCCTGCCGCCCTTCCGGCAGCTCCGCCCGGTAAACCTCCCGCTCGCCGGCGCTTTCCATCAGCGTGCACAGCACCTGCGCGCCGCCTGCCGTGGCGGTGATGACCACCTTGGTTTTCGCGCGGTACATGACCGGTTCGGACTGGCTGATGGTCAGATTCACCGCCGATCCCATCAGCGCGACGGTTCCCGGCGCGACGCTCTGCGCGATGACTTCGCCTTCGTCGGCCTCGGAAACCGCGTCGAACACATCGCCCAGCAGGAAGCCTGCGGCGACCAACCGGCTCTGGGCTTCATCCAGCCGGTACCCGGTGACGTTGGGCACCTCCGCGCTTTCGCCGCTGACAGACAGATCCACCTTGTCCCCCGGCTTCACCCATTCCCCTTCCGCGGGCACCTGACTGACCACCGTGCCCGCCGGCGCGTCCGCGATCTCCAGCGTGATGCTGCCGGGGAGCAGATCGTTTCCGTCCAGGACGCGCACCGCCTCCTGCCGCGTGAGCCCGACCAGCTTCGGCATTTCCAGCTTTTCCCTGCCCATGGAGACCACCAGCTGAACCCGGTCGCCGGGCCAGATATCCTGGTGTGCCTGGGGAGACTGTTCGATCACCAGGCCCTTGGAAATCTCCGCGTTGTGCTTTTCCTCTATCGTGTATTCCAGATTCATGCCCGTCAGCGTTTCCACCGCGTCTTCGATATCCACCAGCACCAGGTTCGGCATATCCCTGCGCACGAACAGCATTCGGTAAATGTAACGACCGAATACCGCCGCCGCGATGACCGCCGCGCCGATCAGGATGGTCAGGAACGCGTTGCGGATCTTTTTCAGCGGGATCGCTTTCAGCTTTTCCAGGAACGTGCTGAACTTCTGGTAGATCGATCCCGAATTCCCGATCAGGATCGCGCGCCGCAGGTCCAGCGCCATGTCGGCCGCCGACTGGTAGCGCTGGGCCGGATCCTTGTTCAGCGCCTTCATGATCGCCAGATTCAGGCTTTCGGAAACCCGGGGCTCGAGCTCCTTCGGGCTTTTGGGCGTGGCCTGCATGTGCATGATCGCCACGGAAATCGGGGATTCCCCGTCAAAGGGAACCTTTCCCGTGACCATTTCGTACAGCACGATGCCCACGGAGTACAGATCGCTCTTTTCGTCCGCCACCTGCCCGTCGGCCTGCTCCGGCGAGAAATAATGCACCGATCCCAGGATCGACGAGGAGGAGTTGTAGGTGTGGGTCGTGGTGTTGGTGGCCCGGGCGATGCCGAAATCCGCCACCTTGATATCGCCCTTGGTATCCACCAGAATGTTCTGCGGCTTGATGTCGCTGTGGATCACATGGTTTTTGTGGGCGCAGTTGACCGCCGCCAGAATCTTCAGCGTCAGCTGCACCGCGCGCCGGGGCTCGATGCGCCCCTGCTGGCGGATCAGTTCCTTCAGCGTGCGGCCATGGACATACTCCATCACGATATAGCGCGAATTGCCGTCCTGACCGACACCGTAAATCGATACGATGTTGGGATGCGACATTTTCGACGCCGCCTGCGCTTCCATGTTGAAGCGCCGGATGAAATCCGCGTCGTCGTTGTATTCGCTGCGCAGCACTTTCACCGCGACTTCCCGGTTTTCCTCCCGGTCCCACGCGCGGTATACCACTGCCATTCCGCCGGCTCCGACCGGTTCGATCAGCTTGTAACGGCCGGAGAGCACGACGTTCATGTTATCCGACATTCAGGCCGTCCTCCTCACCCGTTACCGCGACCGCGGTGATATTGTCCCCGCCGCCCCGCGAAAGAGCTTTGTCGATCAGCGCGCGCAGCTTCTCCTGCCACGAATCCTCCCGCAGCAGGATTTCCGCGATTTCCAGATTGCGCACGTAATTGCTCAGGCCGTCCGTGCAAAGCAGCCAGACGTCGCCCGGCAGGTAATCCAGGCGCAGAATATCCGGCTGCACCGTCGCCTGCGTGCCCAGCGCGCGGGTGATATAGTTGCGCTGGGGATGGGTCAGCGCCTGCTGCGGCGTGATTTCTCCCTTTTCCACCATTTCGTTGACCAGCGAATGATCGTTGGACAGCTGCATCAGCGCGCGGTTGCGCAGCAGATACGCCCTGCTGTCCCCGACGTGGCTCATCAGCATGTAGTCGGCCGCGAACCAGACGGCGGTGAGGGTCGTGCCCATGCCCAGCTTGTGCGCCGGATCGTTCAGCGCTTCCTCATAGATCGCCAGGTTCGCCCGCGCCACCGCTTCGTGCATCCGGGATTCATCCGGCTTGGCGGTGCCGCGCAGCGTTTCGGAAAACACCTTGATCGCCAACGCGCTTGCCACTTCGCCCGCGAGGTGTCCGCCCATGCCGTCGGCCACCGCGGCGAAGGTTTCGCCGGGGCGCGGAAGGTAATAGGCGTCTTCGTTGATGGGCCGGACGTTGCCGACATGTGTCAGCGCATAGGCTTTCATACGCGTCACCTCATTCTGTCAAATCGCTTCGGCCGCCGTCCGCGGTTCCGTTCAGCGTTCTGCGCCGGAGCTGGCCGCAGGCGCCTTCGATGTCCTCGCCCATCCCGCGCCTGCGGGTGACCGAGATGTGCCGCTGCCTGAGCCGTTCCATGAATGCCGTTACCGTCTGTTCGGACGGGGTGATCAGGTTCCTTTCTTTGACGCCGTTGAGCGGGATCAGGTTCACATGACACTGCATTCCCCGCAGGCGGTGCGCGAGCTCGTCCGCGCAGCGAAGGTCTGTATTGACGCCGTCCACCAGCGCGTATTCGAACACCACGCGGCGCCCTGTTTTGCGCACCCAGGCGCGGCAGGCCTCGATGGTCTCGTCGATGGTGTAGCGGTTGGCGATCGGCATCAGCCGCTTCCTGATTTCATCGTTCGGCGCATGCAGCGAAAGCGACAGTGTAACCGGTATCCCCTCGTCCGCGAACCGGTAGATGCGATCGACCAGCCCGCAGGTAGACAGGGAAATGCCCCGCGCCGACAGGTTCAGCCCTTTTTCGTCCGTCGCCAGGCGCAGGAACCGAACCACCTGGTCGTAGTTGTCGAACGGCTCTCCGCTGCCCATCAAAACCACGTTGCCGACCCGGTCGCCCGCCTTTTTGTCCGCCCGCGTGACGCAGTTCCCCGCCAGGCGGCGGTTGACCGCCAGAATCTGCCCGAGCATCTCCCCCGCGGAAAGGCTGCGCACACAGCCCTCCAGCGTGGACGCGCAGAACGCGCAGCCCATTCGGCATCCCACCTGCGTGGACAGGCACAGCGTGTTGCCGTAGTGATAGCGCATCAGCACGCCTTCGATCAGGTTGCCGTCCGTCAGCCGGTAGAGATACTTTTCCGTGCCGTCCAGCCGGCTGACGCGGACGCTGTCAATCGCTGTCGGATTCGCGACGGCGCGCTGGGCAAGCGCCGAACGAAGCTCCAGCGGAAGATTGGTCATTTCGCCGATTTCGGCGGAGCGGGCGACCCACGAGGCGATCTGCCCGCCGCGGAAGGCGCTCTGGCCCATCTCCCGCATCAGATCCTGCATTTCGCCGGAATCCAGCGCGCACAGTTCGATCATCTCAGCCTCCTCAGCCGGGCGATGAAAAACCCTTCCATGCCGTCCCGGTGCGGCAGAAGCTGGATCCGTCCATTCTGCCAGAACGGACGAAGATCCTGCGGAAGCCATGTGCCGTCCGGGTCCGGCAGATATTCCGGATGCCTTTCGAGGAACGCGGCGATCTGCTTTTCGTTTTCCTCCGGCAGAATCGAACAGGTGGAATAGACAAGCGCGCCGCCCGGCCGCGGATACCGCGCGCAGGCGTCCAGAATCCTCGCCTGGGTCCGGCACAGATCCTGAATTCCCTCTTCGGTGACCCGGTATTTGATGTCCGGCTTGCTGACGGCCACGCCCAGCCCGCTGCAGGGCGCGTCGACGAGCACCGCGTCAAAGCTCTCGAAGCAGTCCTCCCGCGCCACGGAAGCGTCCCGGACCGCGACGCGCAGGTTATCCAGCCTGAGCCGCTTTTTCGCGTTTCGGATCAGTTCCGCGCGGTTTTCGTGCAGCTCCCAGGCAAACACGCGTCCGCTTCCGCCCAAAAGCTCCGCGAGCAGGCAGCTCTTTCCGCCGGGCGCCGCGCAGGCATCCAGAAGATTCCAGCCCCGCTCCGGCCGGACTGCCAGGGCGGCAAGCATCGATCCTTCGCTCATCAGCGAATACTCGCCCGAACGGAACCCCGGCGCGCCCGCCAGGTCTCCTCCGCCGCTGATCCTGAAGGCGCAGGGCAGCGCGCTTTCCCGGTACTGCAGGCCCAGCCTGTCCAGATACGCGCTGAAGGACGCGCTGTCGTACCGCATCAGATTCGGCCGGATCGTCACGGTGCGCTCGTCCGGCCGGTAATCGATCAGCGCACGCGCGGTTTCAAAACCGTATTCGCCGGCCAGCTTGTCCACCAGCCATCGCGGCGTGGAAGACGCGATCGACAGCCTGTACGCCTCGGGTTCCTCCGGAAGCGAGAGCGTGCCCGCGTCCCGGGCACGAATCAGGCTGCGCAGCGTGCCGTTCACCAGCGCAGCGAAGGCTTCCTGGCCCATTTCCCGCGCCTGTTTGACCGCTTCGTCCACCGCGGCATGATCCGGAACCCGGTCGAGGAACAGCAGCTGCGCCGCGGCGATGTGCAGAATATCCTCCACCACGTCGTTCGGCATGTGTTCCACCAGCCGTTCCAGATGCCAGGCGATGCGCAGCCGGTTTTCCAGCGCGCTGTAGAAAATGGCGGTTGCCAGCTGCTTGTCCTCCAGCCGGAGATAGTTGCTCCGCAGGCGGGCATTCAGCGCCAGCTGCGTATAGGCGCCCCGGCGCATTACGTCGGCAAGGGCCAGATACGCGGTCTTTCTCGCGTCGCCCCCGTAAGGCCGCGGCCGGCCGCCCGGCCTGCGGAACGCGTTCGGTTTTCCGGGCCTGGCCGCGGCGCCGGATTTTCCGGGCTTTCCGGCTGCGCCCATTCTCACGGGCTTCGCGCCGCTGCCGCTTTTTCGCTGTTTCATGCCGCCGGCCGTCTGCGGCGCACCTTTCTCCCTGTCCCTGTTCATCGAATTCACTGCGCCTCTTCGCCGTTCAGCACCGTGCCTGCCGGCAGCGGTTTGCCCATCAGATAAGCCTTTGCCGTCATCCGTTTTGCGTTCGGCGCCTGCATTTCGAGGATTTCCAGCGCGCCTTCCGCACATGCGACCACGAGCCCCTCTTTAGCGGAGGAAACCAGGATTTCTCCCGGCCGGCCGGCGCCGCAATCCTCCCGGACGCGCGCCTGATGAATCTTCAGGCGGCCGTTCGGCAGCTCGGCCCACGCGCCGGGCCACGGCGTGAACGCCCGGACTTTCCGCTCCAGCACCCGCGCGGGCAGGCGGAAATCCATTTTGCCGTCCTCACGCCTGAGCATCGGCTCGTAGGTCATCCGGCTTTCGTCCTGGGGAACCGGACGGACCGTGCCGTTTTCCAGCCCGCGAATCGTTTCGATCAGAAGCTCCGCGCCGATCCTCGACAGCCGTTCGCTCAGTTCGCCGGCGGTCTCCGCATCGCCGATCGGGGTTTCTCGCTGCAAAAGCATTGCTCCGGTATCCAGTCCGGCGTCGGTGAGCATCGTGGTCACCCCGGTCACCGCGTCCCCCATTTCAATGGCGCGGTTGATCGGCGCCGAGCCCCGGTGGCGCGGGAGCAGCGACGCGTGCACGTTGACCGTGCCCATTTTCGGCGCCGCCAGATTTCGGGGCGAAAGAATCTGCCCGAACGCGGCGGTCACGCACAGATCCGGGCGCAGATCTTCCAGCATTTGCGCGCCCTCCGGAGATTTGATGCGCTCCGGCTGAAAGACCGCGAGCCCCTTCTCCGCGCACAGCTGCCGCACGGGGCTCATCGCGATTTTGCCGCCCCTTCCCTGAGGGCGGTCAGACTGCGTAAACACGCCGACAACCGGATAGCCCGCCTCCAGCAGCGCCGTGAGCGAGGGCAGCGCGAATTCCGGCGTTCCCATAAATACCACGCGCATCAGCTTTCGGTTTCCTCCTGCTCCTGTGCCTCGTTCGTGTACTGATCCGTCACGTCTTCGATCATCTTGTCGGTGTACAGGATTCCGTCCAGGTGATCCAGCTCATGGCACAGCGCCATCGCCAGAAGCCCTGTGCCTTCCACGCGGATCGGTTTCCCGTTCCGGTCGAGGGCTTCCACCACCACCCGCTCCGGGCGCTCCACCGTGCAGCGCCGGCCTGGTATGCTCAGGCAGCCTTCCGGATTGACCATGCTGCCTTCCGTTTCCACGATCACCGGATTGATCAGCTCGATCAGCCCTTCTCCGGCGTCGATGACGACCACCCGCCGCAGAATGCCGACCTGCGGCGCCGCCAGGCCCGCTCCGTCGTTGGCGTACATCGTTTCCGCCATATCGTCCAGCAGCACGCGAATGCGGCGGGTGATCCTGTCCACCGGATGCGCGTGCTTGCGCAGTACTTCTTCCCCTTCCAGCATGATGTTGCGAACCGCCATGAGATAGCTCCTTCAGAACATATTTGTCGGATTGACTTCCAGTTCCACCCTGACATCCCCGCCCGCGCCGCGCGCCATGCGCTCCATCTCTTCCAGAATCAGGTCGGTTTTGCCTCGGGCATAGGTTTTGATGAATACCTGCCAGCGGGATTCGCCCTTCAGCCGGGCGATCGGCGCCTCCAGCGCGCGCATCTGCACCACGGACTGCCGCAGCGCGCTTTCGTTGAGAAACGCGCTGAGACGTAATTCCAATTCCTGCGCCGCGCTCTTCGTCTCCTCCGGCGTGGGGCCTGTGACCAGCAGCCGGGCGAGGACGGTAAACGGCGGATACAGGCCCCGCCGGCGGTAAGTCGATTCCGCCTGATAGAAGGCCCTGTAATCCTGCCTGGCAGCCATCCGGATCGCATAGGCGTCCGGCATATAGGTCTGCACGATTACACGGCCCGTTTTTTCGGCTCGTCCGGCGCGCCCCGCGACCTGGGTGAGCAGCTGAAACGTGCGCTCCGGCGACCGGTAATCCGGCAGGTTCAGCGTCATGTCCGCCGCCACCACGCACACCAGCGTCACGTTGGGAAAATCAAGCCCTTTGGCGATCATCTGCGTGCCGACCAGGATGTCGTATTCGCCGTTCCGGAACGCAGTGAGAATTTTCTCGTGCGCGTCCTTTCCGCGGGTCGTGTCCATGTCCATGCGGACAATGCGGGCCTGCGGAAGGAGGCGGGCCGCCTCTTCTTCGACCTTCTGGGTGCCGGATCCGAAGTAGCGGATGAACGGGCTGCCGCAGGAAGGGCATTTGTCAGGAGCCTTCCGCTCCTCGCCGCAGTAGTGGCACTTGAGCGTGTGATCCCACTGGTGATAGGTCATCGATACGTCGCACGCGCTGCACCGTTCGACGTAGCCGCATGCCCGGCAGGAGACAAACGTGGCGTAGCCGCGCCTGTTCATCAGCAGAATGGCCTGTTCCCCGCGTTCCAGACAGCTTTTGAGCGCCTGCTGCGCCTTCGCGCTGAAAACCGAGTGGTTTCCGCTTTGCAGCTCCCGGCTCATGTCGACGATGTCGACCTGCGGCAGCGGCCGTCCGTTGATGCGCCGGTTCAGTTCCAGCAGCCGGAACCGGTTTTCCGGCCGCACGCCCGGCATCGTGCGCATATAGCTCCCGATCGACGGCGTCGCGCTGCCCAGCAGCAGCACGGCTCCGGCCGCGCCGCAGCGGGCGCGGGCCGCGTCCCGCACATCGTAGCGCGGGTTCGAATCGGACTGATAGGTCGATTCGTGCTCCTCGTCGATGATCAGGATCCCGAGGTTTTCCACCGGCGCAAACGCCGCCGAGCGCGCGCCGACCACCACCCGGGCTTCGCCCCTGCGGATCCTTCGCCATTCGTCATAGCGTTCGCCCGGGGAAAGCCGCGAATGCAGCACCGCCGCCCCTTCGCCGAAACGGGCGCGGAACCATTCCACCATCTGCGGCGTCAGCGCGATTTCCGGCACCAGCACGATCGCGCCCTTCCCCTGCGCCAGCGCGTGCCGCACGCAGCGGATATATACCTCGGTTTTCCCGCTGCCGGTCACCCCGCGCAGCAAAAACCGACCGCCGCCTGTTTCCATTGCGCCGATCAGTTCGTCCGCCGCGGCCTGCTGTTCGCCGGTCAGCACCGGATCCTCCCGCCGCCTGCCGTCGATCGCGCCGTAGGGCCGGCGCAGCGATTCCACGCGGCGCAGCCTGATCAGCCCCTTCCCGGCAAGCGCCCGGAGCGCCCCGTCCGCGCCGGGGATTTCCTGCCGGAGAACGGCCGCCTCCAGCGAACCCGCGGCCGCGACGCGCCGGAATACCTCTGCCTGCTTCGGCGCTCGGGAAAGCTGCTTTTCGGCTTCGCGGAGCCGCTCCGGCAAAACCGCGATTTCCGCCACCTGTTCGGTTTTTACCTTTACCCGCGCGCCGCGCAGCTGCGCCGGTATCATCAGCCGCAGCGCGGACGCCAGCGTGCAGTGGCAGTTTTCCCGCATCCATTCCGCCAGGCGCATCAGCTCCGGCAGCACCGCAGGCTCGCTCTCCAGTGCCTTTTCAACGCTTCGGATCTTATCCGACGCAACGCCGGTTTCGTCCGCGAGCCCAATGACGATGCCTTCGATCCTTCTCGGCCCAAACGGCACGAGCACACGCTGCCCGGAGACGAGGTCAAGCCCGTCCGGAACCCGATAGGTGAACGCCCTGTCGACCTTTTCGCTGGTCAGGTCGACGATCACCTGCGCGTAACGGCTCATTTTGCCCTGTAAATGCGCAGAGCGGCGTCCAGGATACGCTGCGCCGCCTCCGCTTTCGTCAGGAGCGGCAGCGCCGTTTCGCCGTCGCGGCCGATCAGCACGATCCGGTTGGTATCGACTCCGAAGCCCGCGTCCGGCTGCGTCACGTCGTTGGCGGCGACCAGATCCGCGTTTTTGCGCAGCAGCTTGCCCCGCGCGTTGTCCAGAAGATCGTCGGTTTCCGCCGCGAAAGCCACCAGCACCTGGCGGTCCGGCTTCGTCTCGCCCAGTGCTTTGGCCACATCCGGAGTGCTTTTCAGGCGCAGCGTAAGCCCGTCGCCGGTCTTTTTGATTTTGCTGTCAGAAACGGCCTCCGGCGTAAAATCCGCCGGCGCCGCCGCCTGGATGATGATATCCTGTTCGGGCGCGCGCCGCGTCACCTCGCGGTACAGATCCTGCGTGGATTCGATCGGCACCAATTCGACGTTCGCGGGCCTTTCAAGCGCCACCGGACCCGATACCAGCGTGACGGAAGCGCCGCGGCCGGCAGCTGCCTGCGCCAGCGCATAACCCATTTTGCCGCTGGAACGGTTGGTCAGAAACCGAACCGGATCGATCTTCTCCCGCGTGGGCCCGGCGGTGACCAGCACCCGCAGGCCGTTCATATCGCCGTTCCCGGACAGCATCCGCTGAACCGCCTCAACGATCGCGGCCGGCTCCGTCATCCGCCCGATGTCCGAAACGCCGCAGGCCAGATGCCCCTGCTCGGGGCCGATAAAGCGCACGCCCCGCGCGCGCAGCGTTTCCGCGTTCTGCTGCGTCGCCGGCGCGCGCCACATCCGGGCATTCATGGCCGGCGCCATCGCCACCGGACAGGCAGCGGCCAGAAGGACCGTCGAGAGCAGGTCGTCGGCGATCCCGCATGCGGCCTTGGCCATGATGTTCGCGGTCGCCGGCGCCACGAGAATCAGATCCGCCCTGTTCGCAAGATCGATGTGCACGATCCTGTCCGCCGATTCAAAGACGCCGGTGTACACCGGGTTCCCCGTCAGCGCCTCAAAAGTTTTCGGGGAGACCAGCTGACAGGCGCTCTCCGTCATCACGACGCGAACGCTGGCGCTTTTCTTTCCCAGCGAGCTGGCGATCTCACAGGCCTTGTACGCCGCGATGCCACCGGTGACGCCCAGGACGATGCATTTCCCGTCAAGCATCTCAGACATCGGTTTCCTCTTCCCTGGAATAGGTCACCAGCCCGCGATTGATTTCGTCGATCGCGATGGCCAGCGGTTTTGTCTCTTTGGTATCCGTCAGCGGCTGACCGCCGGCGATGATTTCCCTTGCGCGCTTGGACGCCTCCACCGCCAGCGTATAGCGGCAGTCGACCTTGCTGAGCAGTTCTCCGATCGGGGGATCGATCATCATTTGCCTTTACCTCCTGTGTTTACCGGATCCGAAAGGGACCGGCTGTCGGGTGTATCTTCAGGCGGGAACGAAGTCGCCCCGCACCTGCCTGTAACAGTCGTCGAGAAGCTGCCGGCAGGCAGCCATATCGGCGAATTTGCGGTTTGCCTCTTCAAGGCACCGCTTCTCTTTTTCACCGGTCCGCAAATCGCCGTCGAACACGGCCTCCAGCCGCTCGGTCGCGCGCTCCACCTCGTCGTTGATGATGAGACAGGTGTAGGCTTTCGCGGCTTTGAATTCGCTGGGCATCTTTTCGAGGCGCGCGCGCAGCTTTTCCAGATCCTCGGTGCCGCGCATGATCAGGCGCGTGAGCAGGGTTTTCAGATCCGGCGGCAGAATGAACACGCTGACCGTTTCCGGATACTGCCGGATGACCTGCTGCGCGCCGTTGTTCTCGATTTCGAGAAGCACGCTTTTCCCCGCTTCCAGCTGCGTCAGCACGTGATCCCGCGGCGTGCCGTACCAGTTCCCGCCGTTGAACTGCGCGCATTCCAGCAGCCCGCCGGCTTCCTTCCTGGCGAGAAACTCTTCCTTTGACAGGAAGAAGTAGTGTACGCCGTCAATTTCCCCGGGACGCGGTGCGCGGGTCGCGCAGGAAACCGAAAGGCAGATTTCGGGCCTGCGCTTTAACAGTTCCCTGCATATGGTTCCCTTGCCGGCGCCTGACGGCCCCGAAACGACGAACAGTTTTCCCTTCAAGTGCGCCCTCCGATCCGTTATTCGATGTTCTGCACCTGCTCGCGGATCTTTTCGATTTCCGCCTTGGCGCTGACAACGATCTGGGTGATCGGCACGTCCAGCGATTTGGAGGAAATCGTGTTGACCTCGCGGTTGAGTTCCTGCACCAGAAAATCCAGTTTTCTGCCGGCGGGCTCGGTGCCGCCGAGGATGTCCCTGGCCTGCTCGATGTGACTCTTCAGGCGCACGGTTTCCTCGTCGATTGCGCTCTTGTCCGCCATGATCGCCACTTCCTGCAAAAGCCGCTGCTCGTCGACGCGGTCCTCCAGCAGCTCCCTCAGGCGCTTTTCCAGCCGTTCCTGATACGCCTGAACCATGTCGGGGTTGCGCAGCGCGATCCGTTCGCCGTACGCCTCCAGCGCCGCCAGCCGGGACAGGATATCCTCCCGCAGCGACGCGCCCTCGCGCGCGCGCATCTCCGCCATCTGATCGAGCGCCTGGGACAGCGCCGACTTCATCAGCTCGCGAAGCGCCTCCTGATCCTCCTCGGCTTCAGTCACCAAAAGGATATCCGGCAGGCGGGCAAAATCCATCTGCGACGGCTGATCCGGCGTGCCGGTCAGGCGGGCCACCTCGGACAGCGCCTGCTGATAGCCCTTCAGGAGCGCGCTGTCGACCGTGACCGTTTTCGCGTCGTTGCGCAGGTTGCGGTAGCTGGCAAACAGATCCACATGGCCCCGGGCCAGCCTGGCGCCGATCCACTTGCGGACATCGTCCTCCAGAAAGGCGAAGCTTCTCGGCATGCGCAGCGAAATGTCCAGAAACCGGTGGTTGACCGACTTGAGTTCCACGGTAAGAGTACGGCCGTCGATTTCCGCGCTCGCGCGTCCGTAGCCCGTCATGCTGTTCAAATCCAATTCCTCCTGCCCGGCCTTTCCGGGTGTATAGTGCCGCATTTACAGCGGTATTATACCATCCCTGAAGGCATTTCTCCGATAGATCGGGTTAAATAACCAGCATGGAAACAAATTCCTCTTCCGTCAGCACCGGAATCCCCAGCGCCCGGGCCTTTTGCAGCTTGCTGCCGGCGTTTTCCCCGGCGACCACGAAGCTGGTCTTTCCGGAAACCGATCCGGCCGCCTTGCCGCCCGCCCGGCGAACCGCCTCTTCGGCCTCCTGGCGCGAAAAGCGGGTCAGCGTTCCGGTCACCACGACGGTTTTCCCGGAAAGCGCTCCGGAAGCGGTTTGCGCGTGCCACTCGGGCGTTACGCCGGCATCCAAAAGCGCGTCCACCTCCCGGCAATTCGCTTCGTCCCGGAAGAATTCCACGATGCTGCCGGCCACGATATCGCCGATGTCCTGGATCGCGCTCAGCGACGCGGCGTCCTGGGCGCGTATGGCCTCGAGGGAGGAGAACGCTTCCGCCAGATCCCGCGCGGTTTTTCTTCCGACGTTCGGGATGCCCAGCGCGAATACGAAGGCGTCCAGCGGACGGTTCTTGCTCTTTTCGATGGCCTCCGCCAGCTTTTGCGCCTTGCGCTCCGCGAAGCGGTCCAGCGCGGCCAGCTCCTCCGCGGTCAGCGCGTAGAGCTGGCTGGCGCGTACGACGCCCTTTTCCCGGTACAGCTGGCGCGCGGTTTTCTCGGAGAACGCGTCGATATCCATCGCGTCACGCCCCGCAAAATGCGCCAGTCTCGCCACGATCTGCGGCTCGCAGCTGTCCCGGTTCGGGCAGAACAGGTGCGCCCCCCGCTCGACGAGCGGCGTTTTGCAGGCCGGGCACAGTGTGGGCTTTTCGACGTCCTCTTCCTCCGGTTCGTATTCCTCGACCCTGCCCATGATTTCCGGGATCACCTCGTTGGACCGGCGGATCCAGACCCGCGCGCCCAGCCTGACGTGCTTTCTGAGGATATCGCCCCAGTTGTTGAGCGTCGCCTTCTGCACCGTGGCGCCGGCGAGTTCCACCGGCTCCAGGTGCGCCAGCGGCGTGAGCTTGCCCGTGCGTCCGACTTCCCAGGTTACCTTCAAAAGCCGCGTGGTCATCTCTTCCGCTTCGAACTTGAACGCGACGGCCCAGCGCGGGAATTTCTCCGTCACGCCCAGCGCCTCGCGGGTCGCGAAATCGCAGATTTTGATCACCGCGCCGTCGATCATGTAATCCAGATCGGCGCGTGACTCTTCGATTTGGCGCACGGCGCGCATCACCTGGTCAAAATCGTCGCAGTACACCTCGCAGTCCGATACCGGAAAGCGGTTCTCCTTCAGGAACGCCAGCATCTCCGCATGGTCCTGAAACGACTTTCCTTCGATGTACCCGATGTTGTAAAAGCACGCTGACAGATTTCTCTCCCGCGTGACCGCCGGATCGAGGTTTCGCAATGCGCCCGCCGCGCCGTTGCGCGGGTTCTTCAGCGGCTCGGGATGGGTCCTGTTGTATTTTTCCAGCACGGACACGCGCATGAACGCTTCGCCGTGCACTTCCATCCTCCCCTTCCAGGGGATGGTCAGCGGCACCTGGGCAATCGCCATCGCCTGGGGCAGGATCGCTTCCCCGACTTCCCCGTTTCCCCGGGTCGCCGCCTGCGTCAGCACGCCGCCTTCGTAGGTCAGGTTGATGGTCAGGCCGTCGAATTTGTGCTCCACCACGAACCGAAGCGGCGGCAGGCCGCCGGCCTCCGCGCGAAGCCGCTGCGCGCGCGCTTCCCAATCGCGCAGGGCCTCTTCGGATTGCGCCTTGTCCATGCTGAACAGCCTGGCGAGATGCCGGTGCTGCCGAAACTCCGCCAGCGGCGCCGCGCCGACCCGCCGGGTCGGCGAATCCGGCAGGACCACCCCTGTTTCAGCCTCCATCGCCTTCAGCTGATCGTACATCCGATCCCATTCCGCGTCGGAAATCGTCGGCTCGCTCAGCGTATAATACTGATAGGCCGTCAGATTCAGTTCGTCCACAAGACGGCGCATGGCTTCATTCGTATCCAAACTGCATCCCTCTTTCTTTTCCCCGGCCGCAGCGGCTGCGGACAGGCATTGTCTGAACCGCCGGGCCGGCGCCGGACGCGGCAGGCCGCGGCGCGCGAAACGCCGTTTCCCGGCAAGCCGGGGCTAAATCTTCCGGATCGGGGCGGTGTCTACCGCGAACATCTTCCGGCCGCGTCCCGGGAACTCGACCGCCATTCTGGCCTCCCTGCCCGTTCCCAGGATTTCGACCACTTCGCCTTCTCCGAACATGCCGTGCCGTACCCTGTCCCCCACCTGGAAGATCCTCTCGGGCGCGGCTTTCGCGGAAGCCTGCGGCGGAAATCCGCGGGTGACGCCCGGAATATTCAGCCCTCCGCGCCGGCTGCCGCCCGCGGGCTCGAAGTGCTCCCCCTGCCCGGAATCGCGCCGGCGCAAGCCCGGGTTGGTGACATAGGGCATGCGCACAGCGCGGCGGCGCTGCATGTTTCCGTCCTCCACAAGCCGGGGCGGAATCTCGTCCAGAAAGCGGGAACGCTCGGACATCTGGGTCCGCCCGTACAGCATGCGCTGCTCCGCGTAAGTCAGGTACAGCTTGCGCATCGCGCGGGTGATTCCCACATAGCAGAGCCTGCGCTCCTCCTCCAGCCTCTCTTCGTCGTCCAGCGAGCGGCTGGTCGGGAAAATGCCTTCCTCCATGCCGGTGATGAACACCGTCGGGAACTCCAGGCCCTTCGCCGAGTGCAGCGTCATCAGCGTGAGGATCTTTTCGCCTTCGTCCAGGCTGTCCAGATCCGTCACCAGAGACACGTTTTCCAGAAAGCCCTCCAGCCCGCCTTCCGGATTCTGCTCGAGATACTGGCCCAGCGCGCCTTTCAGTTCGTCGATGTTCTGCAGCCGCGCGGTGTTTTCGTCGGATTTGACTTTTTCGTACCGCGCCCTGTAGCCGGTCTTTTCGAGCAGCGCGTCGAAGAACGCCAGCGGCTCCATCGAAAAGCACATCTCCGTCAGTTCGCCGATCAGCAGCACGAACATCCCGATCGCCGCCCTTGCGCGGCTGTTCAGGTCGATCCTGTCGTATTCCATGACGGCGGCCATCAGCGGCACGCCTTCTTCCTGCGCGTACCGTTCCATCGCCTCGATCGTGGTTTCCCCGATCGCCCGCTTCGGCTCGTTGATGATGCGCCGCAGCGAAACCGAGTCGTCCGGGTTCAGCAGCGCGCGCAGGTACGCGATGATGTCTTTGACTTCCTTGCGCTCGTAGAACTTCATGCCGCCGTACACCCGGTACGGGATGCCGGCGCGCACCAGCGCCTCCTCCAGCACGCGGGACTGGGCGTTGGTCCGGTAGAGGACCGCGGCTTCGCCCGGATTGCCGCCGGCCGCGCGAATATCCGTCAGGCGGTTCGTCACGTACGCCGCCTCTTCCCGCTCGTCCATCGCGCGGTAGACCGTCACCTTTTCGCCGGTCCCCGCGTCGGTCCACAGGGATTTGTCCTTCCTGCCCCGGTTGTGAGCGATCACCTGATTGGCCGCGTCCAGGATGTTTTCCGTCGAGCGGTAATTCTGTTCCAGCTTGACGGTCCGGCAGTCGGGGAAATCCTTCTCGAAATCCAGAATGTTGCTGAGATCCGCGCCGCGCCAGCCGTAGATCGACTGGTCGTCGTCGCCGACCACGCAGAGATTCCGCTTCTCGCCGGCCAGAAGGCGCACAAGCTGGTACTGCGCCGCGTTGGTGTCCTGGTATTCGTCCACCAGGACGTGGTCGAAGCGCTGCTGGTAGCTGTCAAGAACCGGCGGGTGTTCGGAAAACAGCACCAGGGTTTTGATCAGCAGATCGTCAAAATCCAGCGCGTTGTTGCCCTCGAGCCGCTTTTCGTAGGCCTCGTACAGCCGGAACAGCGTTTTGGCGTGAATCGACTGATCGCTTTCGTCCAGGTATTCCGCAGGCGTCAGCAGATCGTTCTTCGCGGAGGAAATCGCGGCGCGCACGCTGCGGGGCGGATACATCTTGTCCGATATGTCCAGCTCCTTCAGAAGCGCGCGGATGACCGTCATCGAATCGTCGTCGTCGTAGATGGTGAACGAGCGCTTGTATCCCAGCTTTTCGATGTCGCGGCGGAGAATGCGAGCACAGCAGGAATGAAAGGTGGAGATCCAGGCGTCTTCGGCCTGCGGCCCTACCAGCCGCTCCACCCGCGATTTCATCTCCCGCGCCGCCTTGTTGGTGAACGTGATGGCCAGAATCCTGTACGCCGGCACCCCGCGATCCATCAGCCACGCGATTCGGTTGGTAAGAACCCGCGTTTTCCCCGAGCCGGCGCCCGCAAGCACCAGAAGAGGCCCGTCCGGCGCGGTTACTGCTTCGCGCTGCGGCGGGTTCAGCAGGGACAGATCAAGCATCATCTTCCTCCAGCCTGGTCAGAACCATGTTGTATCCGCCGGAACCGTACGACAGCGCGCGGTTCACCCGACTGATGGTCGCGGTAGATACCCCGGTCGCCTGGGTGATTTCGTTGTATGTGACCTTCCCGCGCAGCATGCCGGCAACCTGCAGGCGCTGTGCGAGATCCTGTATTTCACGGATCGTGCAGAGATCCTCAAGAAAATCGTACCATTCTTCCTCGTTTTCGAGGGACAAAAACGCCCTGACGAGCCGGTCCGTCTGTTCGTTGCGCAATCTGTTCATATCGTTCCACCCCCGTCTGACCATAATAATTCAAAATATATCCTACCACAAAATGTCGTATTTCGCAAGTGCATGAAGGTACAATTTCAGGGGGATTGGAAAACGCTCGCTGACGCGAGCTTGGAATGGAAACGCCGCTGCGTGGCGTTTCCATTCCTGTTTTTCAGATTTTCCTGCATCCTTCGGATGCGGGCGGAAAATCTGCAGGGAAACCATTTTTGCTCTCGGCGGCAAGCTGCCTTCGCAAAAATGGCTCCTCGGGCCGGCAAAGCCGCCCCTGCGGAATTTATGTAAGGGACACCCTTACCAACCCGAAATTACTTGTCCCTTCGCGGCCGCTGCGCTGCGAAGGGACAACAGGTTACGGAAGGTTGGTCTGACGGGGTCGCCAATTCGTCCATCAACCGGTACATCGTTCCAAATCCGCTGTAGGGGCGCCCCAAGCGAAGCGCGGTGCGCCCGCAATCTCTTCCGGAAACGAAGATCCATTCATCAATCGGCACAACATTCCGATCCTGCGCTTGCCTTCCCCTTCAGTAACCGATGATTAATCAAGCTCAAAGTCGCAGATGCAGCTAAGGACAGACTCGAAATCGGTTGCGGAAAAGAAAATACCAGAAATTGGGCAAAAAACGGGGTTTCAGAGCGGTTTCCAGGGATCCTTTGGGGGACTATCTGCCCGAATGGGCAGACTTCCCCCCGGGATCAGCCTGCCGTTCGTGCAAGCATCAGCAGATTGGCACTGCCGAAGAGCAGGTACGCCAAGGATTGATTCTTGGCGATACCCTTATAGCGTGCCTTCCGCCAGTGGAAGAGGTCCTTCACCACATGGAAAGCATACTCTACCTTGCACCGCATGGAGGATTTCCGGCGCTCCAGCTTGTGCTCCTCTGCCCACGAGAGGCTGTCGCCGTAGTGGCGCCTGAATGTCCCCGGCTGGCGGTTAATGTAGTAGTTCCGGTCGATCCCGTCCTTGACGTAGTGTTCCATCTTCAGGTACCCGGCATCCCCGTATACACTCTTGTCGTCTTCCCGAAGCAGTTGCGGCGCCACCTTGCATTCTGCCTCGTTGGCCGGTGTGCAGATCACCGTGTGCACAAACCCGTGCAACGGATCGACGCCGATGTGCGCACGCATGCCAAAGTAGTAGTTGTTGCCCTTGCGCGTGCTGTGCATCTCCAGATCCCGCTTCTGCTCCTTGTTGCG
This sequence comes from Clostridia bacterium, assembly GCA_017512675.1. Lineage (GTDB taxonomy): Bacteria > Bacillota > Clostridia > Christensenellales > Aristaeellaceae > RGIG5678. The sequence goes on from JAFWEY010000150.1 coordinate 35,945, forward strand.
GATAGAGTGCGACGCCTCGATGATCGTCGCGTCCACAATTGTGCCGCCCCGAACCTCCATACCGTTCGCCCGAAGGATCTGCTGAACCTGGGCAAACAGTTCCTTCTGCAGTCCGTGCTCGTTCATGAAGTTTCGGAACTTGCACAGCTTGGTCGCGTCCGGCACTTGGCTGCCGTTCTCGAACGTAAGCCCCATGAATTTTCGCATCGCATAACTGTCATAGATCGCATCTTCGGTGGCTTCGTCGCTGAGGTCGAACCAAACCGACAGCATCAGCATCCGCAGCATCCGCTCCACGGGGATCGGCTTCCGTCCCCTATCCCCGGAATAGTAGAAGGGCTCTACCTTCTCCGCCCACGCCTGCCACGGAACGAGCCGACTCATCGCGTCCAGAAAGATGTCCCGCTTCGTCTGGCGCCGACGTCCCTGATACTCAATATCCGTAAAGCTCTGCTGCGTATTCATCTCTTTCACCTCATCCAGATTATACAGCAGATCTC
>JAFWEY010000151.1 GCA_017512675.1 Clostridia bacterium
ACACCTGTCCGATCATGATAAAAAATCGGGAGCCAGAGGATGTACCCCTGTCTCCCGGGATTTTGACCTTATTGCCAGGCTCAGCTGGTCGCGGAAACCTTGGAATCCACATGCATGCCCATACCGGCGGTATGCGCGGACACGTCGGACGCCAGGTACAGCACCGCGTTGGCCACCTCTTCCGGCGTCGCGTAGCGCTTGTCCATCGCGTAGTTGCCGGCCAGCATCGCCATCGCCTGCTCGTGGGTCATTGAATCGCCGAAGAAATCCTTCTCGATGCGAAGCATCATCGGCGTATCCACCGGGCCGGGGCACACATAGTTGACGTGCACGCCGACGGGGCCCAGTTCCAGCGCGACGCACTTGGTCAGGCCCGCCACCGCGTACTTGGAAGAAACGTACGCGCTGTTGCCGGCGGTCGGCTCATAGGCGGCCGCAGACGCCACGACGACCACAGCGCCGGATTTCTTTTCGATCAGCGTGGGCGCCGCGTATTTCATGATCAGCATGACTGCGAATACGTTGAGCATGTAGGTCTTCTCGAACAGATCCAGCGTCATGTCCTGAACGGGATGGGCTTTGCCCTCGTAGCCCGCGTTGGGCACGATGATATCCAGCGTTCCGAATTTCGCTTTGGCGCCTTCGACCAGATTCCTGATATCCTCTTCCTTGTTCATATCGGCGACGAAAGCCGCAACCTGGCCTTCCGCCGCGTCCAGCGTGGGAAGAAGCGCGTCGATCTTGGCCTGGCTGGTGGATGAGAACGCCACCTTCGCGCCTTCAGCCAGAAAACCCTTGACGATTGCGGTTCCGATTCCGCCGGTGCCGCCGGTTACGAGAACGACCTTGTCTTTCAGTTTGAGATCCATAAGTATCCCCTTTCTGCCGCAGCGCGGCATTTCAATTGACCGAATTGATTCTAATTCCGTTTCGCGCGCCGTTCAAGAACGATTGTATAAATTTTAGAGAACACTAACCGTTATTTTTTTATCAATTATCGGGGCGCGGGGCTGGCCGGCGGTTCGCGCCTGCCGTTCGGCTGCCGCAAGCCGCTGAAATCAGTTCCTTCTATTGGGATTTTCCGCGGGCGGTAACGGGAATCCGTTCGGCGACGGCGTCCCCGCGGTACAGGTACAGCCAATCGTACAGGTTCACCGTGGAGCAGCAGTGTCCGGGGATCACAAACGCCTTTTCCCCGACGGACGGGTGCCAGCCGCTGTCAAACAGTTTCAGGTGTTCCTCGTTCAGTTCGATCCTTCCGGGGATGCGTTCACCCGCCCTGTCCAGCAGGATCGGATCCTCCTGATCCGCGCCGAGCCCTTTGACGCCCACATCCAGAATCACTGCATCCTGATGGCAGCTCACCGCGGTCGCAAGCACGAACAGCGAATTCCGAAACGGAATGTCCAGATGGCGATAAGTGGAATCCATAAACAAATAGCTTCCCGCCTGAAGCTCCGTATAGACGCTTCCCCCGGCCTTGATTTCCGCGGTTCCGGTGCTTCCGCCGGAAACGACGGCCGGTTCCATGCCGCTTGCGCGGAGTGCGTCCGCCAGCGCGGCCACCTTGCGTTCGTTGCCGCGGGTGGCTTCCACGCGCTCCTCCCAGGAAACCATGTGCGACGCGTATCCCGCGTACGCCTGAATCCCGTCGTAGCGAAGGTTCGGCAGGCGGGTAACGGCCCGTGCCGTTTCAAGGTACTCCTCCGCCGTTCTCAGTCCGCAGCGGTTCATGCCGATGTCGTACTCCACCAGGCAATGGATCGTGCTTCCCACATAGGCCGCGGCCCGGGACAGCGCTTTCGCGTTTTCGATATCGTCGATGCAGACCGTCAGGCGGCACATGCCTGCCAGCAGCGCGAGACGGCAGATCTTTGCCGGTTCCGCCACCTGGTTGGCAATCAGGACATCCCCGACGCCGCTGAAGATCAGGTCTTCCGCCTCGGACAGCTTCGCGCAGGTCATGCCGATCGCGCCCGAAGCAATCTGCCTGTTCGCCAGCGCCGCGCATTTGTGGGATTTGTAGTGCGGCCGCAGCCGGATCGGTTTCCCTCGCAGGATTTCCTCCATGTGCAGCATGTTTTCGGCGATGAGATCGGCATCGGCGATCAGCGCCGGGGTCGGCAGGTCAAAGATTTTCATGGCCGCGGTCCTCCCTGGTTTTTGCGCTATTCTATCACGGCGCATCCGGCGGGTAAAGCAGCTGCGTGTTACGGATCCGCGGGAACGGAGAAACGGACCGGCGTTCCTTCGGCCCGGGAAAATCGATTTGGCAGGGCATTGCTCCGCCGGGCATTTTGTGATAGAATAACCCAAAAGAGCGCGCCGCGCGCTTCGGCCATCGGCAAAGGGGGAACCGCTGATGCCGGATATCATCGTGCATACGGGTATGGGGCGGGAGGTACTGAGCCGCCTGGGGCTTCGGCTGAACGCGGACGTTTACCGCTTCGGCCTGCTCGGGCCAGACCCGTTTCTCTTCTACCGGTTTTATGTGCCGCCGTTCTGGCATGCGGCAAACCGGTATTCATCGGTGATGCACCGGGAGCGCACCGGGGATTTTCTGGCCGCGCTGGCACTGCGCTGCAGAGAGGAGCCGGAGCTCTTCGCGTACCTCGCGGGCTTTCTGTGCCATTACGCGCTGGATTCCGCCGCGCATCCGTTCATCCTCAGGAAGGCGAATCACAGCCGGACGATGCACATGGCAATCGAGCACAGGCTGGACACTCTGTACGGAGGCGAAATCGACATTCCTCCGTTTCTGCCGGAGCGCCTGAAAGCGGGCGTGGGCGGATGCATCGGCGCGGTATACGGTTGGAGCGACGCGTGGGAAAAGCTGCAACAGGGGCATGCGGACATGTTTCCGTTCTACCGGCTCGCAGGGGACAGAAACGGCACTCTGAACAGGCTGCTCGGCTGTGTCGGAGCCTCCGCGCTCTCTTACAGAAGCCGCCTCTGCGACTCCATGGACCTGAGCGGGTTCTGGCCGCTTTACCGCAAGGCCGTCGGAGAGGTCTGTGTCTTCATTCCCGCCGCGGAAGCGTTCGTCCGCGGCGAAACGACAGAGGAGCAATTCAGAAGCGTCGTCGGCAGCCGATCGTATATCGACGGATGATTCGGCGGCGGGCATCGAAGGAGTGAGAAGCCGTGTTCTATTTCCTGACGAATCCCTATCTGATCGCCAACGGAATCCTGATCGCCTCGGCCGCGCTTCCCGCGCTGCTGCTGATGTATCTGGTGTACCGAGCCGACAGGCTTGAGAAGGAGAGCCCGCAGCTGATCAAGGCACTTGCCCGGGCAGGCGTGCTTTCCTCGCTTCTCGCGCTGGTCGAAGAGCGGGTTCTGTCCCTGCTGCTGGACAGCGTTCTGCCCGAGGGGAGCATCCTGTACAGCTTTCTGCTGTATTTCGTGATCGTCGCCTGCGCGGAAGAGAGCTCCAAGTACCTGTTCATGAAGCGGGAAACCTGGAAC
>JAFWEY010000152.1 GCA_017512675.1 Clostridia bacterium
CAAGTAATTTCGGGTTGGTAAGGGTGTCCCTTACATTAATTCCGCAGAGGCAGCTGCGCTGCCTCGAGGAGCCATTTTTGCGAAGGCAGCTTGCCGCCGAAAGCAAAAATGGTTTCCCTGCAGATTTTCCGGCCGCGCCTGCAAGGCGCAGGAAAATCTGAAAAACGGCTTGGAATCCCTGCAAGCAGGGTTCCAAGCCAAGCGAACGCAGTGAGCGAAAGGGATTGAAATATCGTTGCCGAAGGCAAGGAGATTTCAATCCAAGCGAGCCCTGCGAGCGTTACTCACTATCCGCCCCCAGCGACTGGCGCCTCTTGCGCACCAGCTCCGCCGCGCGCATCAGCTCCTGCTCCACGTTGCCCAGCAGCTCTTCGCCGTAGGCGGACGCCTCCAGCCTGCGCTCATTGGCCTCGACCCGGGCTTCGTTGACGATCGCGCGGGCTTCGTTCTGGGCGGCGATTTTGATCGCGTTCTGATCGATCATCGCCCTGGCCCGCACCTCGGCGTCCTGAATGATCTTCTCCGCCCGGCTCTGCGCGTCCTCCAGCATGCGCTGCCCGCGCTCAGCCGCGTCGTTGATCGCGGCGTTGGCACGCACGTCCGCGTTCTGCAGCTTGTTGGCCGCCGTGCGCTCCGCGCTGGAAAGGATGTTGTCGCGATCATCCATAACTCTCTTGGCGTACTGAACGGCCAGCGGCAGATTCCCGCGGATGTCATTCACGATATCGTTCACGATTTGGATATCCACTTTCCGTTTGCCGCTCTGGAACGGTACGGTGCTGCCGGAATTCACCGCGTCCTCCAGATAGTCCAGCAGAGTCATCAGGTGATTATAGTCGTCGTTCTCCACGTCCTGATACCCGTCGAACTGCGTTCCGCCTTCGTTCTCAGGCTGCTGATCCAGTTCCTCATCGAACAAATCCCTCTGATCCTTATCCATGTCAATCCCCCTGTCCCTTGGCGTATGCCTTATAAACAGCGTCGCGTATCGCCGGCGGTATCAGTTTGTCCGCGTCCCCGCCAAGACGCACGATTTCCCGAACCATGGTGGAACTCGCGTATGCAAGACGCGGATCGCTTTCCAGAAAGACCGTTTCCACGCCGTACAGATCCAGATATGCCGCCGCGGTTTCCCGCTCCGCCATGTAATCCCTTTCGCCGCGCAGGCCCCGCAGAATCGCGTCCGCGCGATGGGCGCGCACCGCGTCCAGCAGAAGCCCTTCGCTTTCCAGGAACCGCACGTTCGCAAGATCCCCCGCGCATTCCCGCAGCCAGGCCAGCCTCGTTTCCATGGAAACCGACGAGGCCTTTCCCGGGTTGCGGATCGCCAGCACGATCAGCTCCTCGAACAGCCGCGCGGCGCGCCGAATGATGTCCACATGGCCGACCGTCGGCGGATCGAAGGAACCGGCGTACAGCGCAATCACTATTCTTTCCCCTTCCATCGCGCGAAGGAAACCGCGGTATCGCGGTAAACGCGCGTATCCTCCGCCCCGAAGCCCTCCGGCAGAACCGGTGGCGTCCTGCGGTCGTATTCCAGCACCAGGCAGGTTTCCCGGCCGATCAAGCGCCGGTTTGCCAAAACGCCCAGCGCTTCGCCGTACACCTCCGTCATCCGGTACGGCGGATCCAGGAACACGAGGTCGAAAGCTTCCGTTTCCCGCGCCAGCGCCTTTCGCCAGTCCGCCTGCCACAGGCGGCTCTTTTCGCCGGCGCCGACGCTTTCGATGTTGCGCCGCAAGCATCCCGCCGCCGCGGCAGACGCGTCGCAGAACACCGCGAAGGCGGCTCCCCTGCTGAGGGCCTCCAGGCCCAGCGCGCCGGACCCCGCAAACAAATCCAGCACCCGCGCGCCGGGAACCCGGCCCGCGAGAATGCTGAACAGCGATTCCCGGGTGCGATCCGAAGTGGGGCGGGTATCGCTGCCCGCCGGGGCAAACAGCCTGCGCCCTTTCGCCTCACCGGCAATGATCCGCACCGCTTCAACACCTCGTCTCCGGCAAAGATTATAGCATAGGATCGTGCGAATGGCAAGCGCGCCGCGCGGAAAAGTCGGCGAATTCGTCATTTCCGCGTCCGTCGCCGCCGGTCAAAGCTCCATTTCGTACAGCGCGCGCATCCGCGGAAGGGCGGATGCGTCCGACGAATCGAACAGAACCTGCCCGTTCGCGGCTCCCGACAGCAGGTTCGCCTGCTCCAGCACCCGCTTCAGCTGCCGGGCGGTTCCCTCGCTGCCGTCAAACATCGGCACGCCGGGCAGCTCCCGCTCGATCGCCCTGCGCACGAACGGATAATGGGTGCAGCCCAGCACGCAGGCGGCGACGTCCGTTCCCCGATAGGGGGACAGAAGCTCCTTCAGAAACGCGTGCAGCGCCGGCGAATCGGTTTCGCCCCGTTCCACGAACTCCATCAGCCCCGGGCAGGGCACCGGCAGCGCGCGCTGCCCGTACTGCTCCATCAGCCGCGCGAATTTCTCCAGGCGCAGCGTTGCGGGCGTGGCCAGAACCAGGATGGCGCCGTTTCCCCCGTAAAGCGCCGCGGGCTTCAGCGCGGGCTCCACGCCGATCACCGGCAGCGTCAGTTCCCGCCGCAGCGTTTCGGTCGCCGCGGAGGTCGCCGTGTTGCAGGCAATGACCAGCGCCTTGATGTCCCGCGCGAGAAGGCGCGAAACGACGCCGCGCGACAGCCGAAGGATCTCCTCCTTCGGCCGCGTGCCGTAAGGCGCGTTGGCGTTGTCGCCGTAATACAGGAACGATTCGCCGGGCAGAATCCGCGTCATCTCGCGCAGGATGCTGATGCCGCCCATCCCCGAATCGAATACGCCGATCAGGCGCGTGTCCAAAGCCGCTCCTCCCCTCTCACACGGCGGCGTCCGCGTTCGGCTTCGCCGCCAGCAGATCCCACGGCGTGATCATTCCCAGCAGCGCGCCGTCTTCATCGCCGGTATCGGTGATAAACACCGCGGCGAGCCGCTTGCGCTTCGCCGGCCTTCGTTCGAAGAGCGCGCTGACTTCGGCATGCGTGATCCCGGCCGGCGCGAACTGAAAGCGTTCGCTGGCGTGCCGGTCGACGCGAAGGCTGCGGCTGAACAGCGAAATCCGCGTCTTTTCCGAAATGTTCAATTCTCCCTCCCGCGCGAGCTGGGAAAACACGGTGGAAACGCTGAACACGCCAACCACCCGCTCGTCGGAAAGCACCGGCACATGGGAAAACCCGCGCGCTTCCATATCGCGCATCAGCCGCAGCGCGTAGTAATCGCCCCGCGCGGTCATCAGATCCTGCCTGCGGGTCATAAACACCTCCGCGCGCATCGGCTCCCTGATATGCTCCACGATCGCCTTCAGACTTGCGACCACCGCTTCGCTGGGCTCGATGACCGCGCTTCCGTCCGGATTCGCGCTGTGGCTGAGCAGGTTGCGTATCTCCCGGCACAGATCCAGCCTTTCCCGGAAGGGCTGCGCGTCTTCGGTTTCCAGATAATCCATCACCACGCTGGCGTGCCTGCGCCCTTCGGCGGGCAGCCGCGCCTCCAGCAGGTCTTCCATCACCCGGTACCACCTGAGAAACTCCTCCGAACGCATCGCGCCGCCTCCTTAAGCCGCTTCGCTGCCGCGGTATGCCGCCGGCCCCTCAGCCGATAAACTCCCGGTACGAAACCTCCCGCATCAGGCTCTGGCGGGATCCGCTCGGCAGGAACGTCACGGTATACGGATGATCCGCCCGTAAAAGAACCACCGGCGATATCATGTACGTGCCTTTCTCGCCGAATAGCGCCGCCGCGCCCTTCCATTCGCTTCCGCTGGCGACCCGCAGGCGCACCTCGCCGGCCGGCAAATCGGTGGACGCGATGTCCCCGGCGCGCAGATACAGCGTCAGAAGCGTCTTTTCGCTGTCCGCGTCGATCACGGTCACGTATCGGGACTGCCCGTCGTTTCCGCCGGCAAAGATTACCCGCACGTCTCCGCCGCCTCCGGAAATCACGCCGCTGCGCGGTTCCGAAACGCGCGCCGCCCCCGGGGTCGGCGAAGCCGCACGCGGGGCCGGGGAGGCGGTTCTGCCCGGCGCTTCCGGCCCGGAGGTTTTGCCCGAAGGGGTCGGGGTCGGCGTAGGCGTCGGGGTCGGCAAGGATGCCCCTGCCGGCGTACTGCACACCGGCGTCGGGGTCGGCGTGGGCGTCGGAGTCGGAGTCGGCGTCGGAGTCGGCGTCGGAGTCGGGGTGGGCGCGGGCAGCGCAGATTCGGGCAGCGGGTATTCCCCGTTCTCCAGCCTCTGCTGCGCCGCTTCCCCCAGCGGCTGAACCCAGCCGTCGGCGAAGAGCACGCATTCCGACAGATCCCATTTCCGGTTCAGCGAAAACACCAGTGCCAGCGGCACGTCCTCCGCCCAGGTGACGCCGCCGATGCTCATGCCGCCGTAATCGATCTGCCGCGTTCCGCCTTCCTCGGTGCGGATCTCGAAATCCGGCGCCGCGACGGTGCCGTCCGGCGCCATCAGCGAAATCGCGTCCAGCACGTCCGGCAGATCCCCGGGCTCTGCGGGCGCCTGCTGCGCCGCGTCCGCCGGCACCGCGCCGAACGCGGCCAGCCAGGCCCGTTCGTCCTCCCCGATGCCGACCGGCTCCAGCTCCGGATCCGGCTCCGTCCAAAGCAGTTCGAGGTTCACCCGCCCGGCACCGTACAGTTTTACGGCCGCCCCGGCGGGTTTTTTCTCCCGGCCCGGCCCGGTTTCCGCCGAAACCGCCGCCGCCAGCACGGCGGTCATCAGCAGCGCAGCGAGCATTCTCCATCGTACGTTCCGGATTTTCACGTTTCGTCTTCCTCCCCGTCAAACAGCCCGTCCATGGCCGCTTCGATTTCGTCCCACCCAAAGCCGCGCCTGGCCAGCCCCTGCGCGACTTTGCTTTTCCGCTTTCGCGGGTCGGCGTCCCGGCACCGGTCCGCCAGCCTGCGGGCGACGGCCTTCGCGGCCTCCGCCTGCTGATCGCCGGACAGGCGGCCGACCGCCTCCTCCGCGTCCTCCGGCGAGATTCCGCGGGCCATCAGCCTGCGCCGGATCGCGTAGCGCCCGGCGAGATTCTGCGCCTGGCCCTCGGTGAGCCGCTGCGCCAGCCGCGCGTCGTCCACCAGCCCGGCCTTTTACAGCCGCGCCGCCGTTTTCTCCGCCGTCCCGGGAAGATATCCCTTGCGCACCAGCGCCTGCCTGAGCGCCCGGGAGCTTTTGTCCGAGCGTTCCAGCATATCCAGCGCGCATTCCCGGCAGGGCTCCTCCTGCGACGCCGCGACAGCCGCCTGCCACGCGTCTTCATCGAAGGATTCGCCCCGTTCCAGCGGATGCTTTCTGAAATCCGCCGCGCGGATCCTGGCCAGCAGCCCGTCCTCGGTGTAAACGGAAACCAGGCCGCGCGCGGCTTCTATTTCCTTTGCGATCGCCATCGTTTTCCTTTCATCGGTTTCATCGGCGCCTGCGCCGAATGCAAATCGCCGTCAGGGCGGCGGCCAGCACCGCGGCGCTCAGCGCCTGGGACACCCGCACCGGACCCCACATCAGCGAATCCGTGCGCAGGCCCTCCACGAACAGCCGTTCCAGCGCGTACAGCGCGGCGTACCCGAGGAAAAGATCCCCGTCCCGCCTTCGCCCGCGCCGTTCCAGCAGCAGCAGAAACACGCAGATTCCCAGGCACCACACCGACTCGTAGAAGAAGGTCGCCAGGTGCCAGGACGAATCGCTCTCGATCCACACCGAAAGCGGGAAGAAGCACAGGCTTTCGTCGGCGACCCGCACGCCGTAGGCTTCCCCGTTCGCGAAATTGCCCCAGTGCCAGATCGCCTGTGCCAGCGCCACCCCGGGCGCCCACAGATCGCACAGCCTAAGAAACGGCAGCTTTTTCACCCGCGAGAGCACCCACAATGCCGCAAGGCCTCCCAGCACGCCGCCGTAGATCGCAAGCCCGCCGCTACGCAGGTCCAGGATGCTCAGCGGATCGCCCCGGTACGCGTCAAAGGAGAACGCGACGTAATACAGCCGGGCGCAGACGATGCCCGCCGGCACCCCCGCCAGCAGGCAAACCGCCGAAAGATCCTCTTCGAATCCGCAGCGCTTTTCCCGGGCCCGCGCGGTCAGATACGCGCAAAGCATGCCGGCCGCAATCAGGATCCCGTACCAGTACACCGGCTGCCCAAAGAGCCGGAACGCCTCTGCACGCGCCGTTCCCCTTCGCCTCCTCCGTCATTCGGCTTCTATTATCGCATTTCCCGGGTTCAAAGTCAACCCGAATTTCCGCGAACGCCGGGTTCCGAAAGCTCTGCGGGGATCCGGCGCCCTTTTCCGGCCCCGCGCATCAGCGCCCCGCCCGCGGAAGGGCTGCCCCGCGCGCGGCGCGCAGAATGAATTTTCCCGCCCCGGTTCATTCATTCGGGAACGGATTTCCGGTTTTTTCGCCAAAAAGTGACATTTAATCTCAAAATCGCTTGCAATTCCGTCCGTTTCCTCTTATAATGGTGAACGAAATTTTTCAAGGAGGATTCAACCCATGAAACAAGTCATTGCACTGATTCTGGCTCTGCTTCTGATGGTTCCGGCCTTCGCGATGGCCGAAACGGACAAAGTCGTGAAGATCGGCGTCTTCGAACCGGCGTCCGGCGACTCCGGCGCGGGCGGCAAGCAGGAAATGCTGGGCATGCAGTACGCGAACCTGGAAACCCCCACCGTTGAAATCGGCGGCGAGACCTACAAGGTCGAGCTGGTCTACGCGGACAACGGCTCCTCCACCGACAAGGCTCCCTCCGCGGCGCAGCTGCTGGTTTCCTCCGGCGTGTCCGTGATCCTGGGCTCCTACGGTTCGGGCGTGTCCATCGCCGGCTCCGAATACTTCAAAGAGGCCAACATCCCGGCCATCGGCGTCACCTGCACCAACCCGCAGGTCACCGCGGGCAACAGCCACTACTTCCGCGTATGCTTCCTGGATCCGTTCCAGGGCACGGTTCTGGCCAACTACGCCTACAGCGAGCTGGGCGCCACCGTCGCCTATTCGCTGGGCGAGCTGGGCAACGACTACGATCAGGGCCTGTGCACCTACTTCGGCCAGGCGTTTGAGGCGCTGGGCGGCACGGTGATCCACGAGGACTTCCCGACCAACACCGCCGACTTCACCTCCTACCTGACCAACGCGGCGAACTACGGCGCCAGCGTCTTCTTCTGCCCGGTTTCCATCGCCTATTCCACGCAGATCGTGCAGCAGGCGGCCAGCCAGGGCGCCGCGTTCCCGATCCTGGGCGGCGACACGCTGGACAGCAACGTCGTTTCCAACGCGGCCAAGGGCACGAACGTGGACGTGGTCGTCACCACCTTCTATCAGGAAGGCGCGAACGAAGCCTTCGACACCGGCTTCAAGGCCTGGCTGGGCGAGGATTCCGAAGCCATGACCAACAACGGCGGCAACGACATCATCGCCGGCGTGACCGCGATGGGCTATGACGCGTACTATGTGGCGCTGGAGGCGCTGAAGGCCGCCGGCTCCACCGATTCCAAAGCCGTGATGGAAGCCCTCCCGGGCGTGACCTACGACGGCGTCTCCGGCCACATCGAGTTCGACGAAACCGGCGACGCGGTGCGCAACGCCGCCTACGTCAAGAAGGTCAACACCGAGACCGGCGACTGGGAATTCGTCACCGAGCAGACCGTCGGCTGATCCGGCATTCGCTCTATGATTTGAAAAGGCGGCGGGAGTTCCGCTCCCGCCGCGCTTTTCAAATTCTGAAACCGTAACGCAGCCCGCGGCTGCTTACATCTGAAGGGAGTTGCCCCTCCGTGTTCAATACCGTCTTCCCTTATCTGCTCTCCGGCATATCGGTGGGCGGGCAATACGCGCTGATCGCGATCGGCTACACGATGGTTTACGGCATTCTGCGCCTGATCAATTTCGCCCACGGCGACGTGTTCATGGTGGCCGGCATCATCATGGTTTATATGGTGGCCTCCGGCGTCGTGCCGCTGTGGCTGTGCATTCCGCTGGTGCTGGTTCTGACGGCGGCAATCGGCTTCGTCATCGAGCGCGTGGCCTACAAGCCGCTTCGAACGGCGCCCCGCATGAGCGCGATGATTTCCGCCATCGGCGTCAGCTACACGCTGCAGAACCTGGTTCTGTACATCACCGGCGGCCTGAATCAGATTTACCCGACAATCCCCTGGATTTCGGGCTCGGTCACCATCTTCGGCGCAACCACCAAAATGGTTACGGTCATCACTCCGGTTCTGACGCTGGTGCTGGTCATCGCCCTTGTGTTTCTGATCAACCACACCAAGATCGGCATGGCCATGCGCGCGGTTTCCAAGGATTTTGAAACCAGCCAGCTGATGGGCATCAATATCAATTTCGTCATTTCCGCGACGTTCGTCATCGGCACCTTCCTGGCCGGCGTCGCGTCGCTTCTGTATTTCACCAATTATACCACGGTCATTCAGACCTCCGGTGCGATGCCCGGTCTGAAGGCGTTCGTCGCAGCCGTGTTCGGCGGCATCGGGTCGATTCCCGGCGCCGTGGTCGGCGCGTTCATCATCGGCATCGCGGAAAACATCATCAAAGGACTGGACATCATCCTGTTCAAGGCGGGTCTGCTGAAGGGGCCGGCGGGTCTGGCGACCTTCTCCGACGCGTTCACGTTCGCGCTGCTGATCATCATCCTCGCAGTCAAGCCCACCGGCCTGTTCGGCGAGAAAACGACGGATAAGGTGTGAGGTGACAGACATGAGCGAATTGCAACAACCGAGAAAGAAACCGGATCGCGCAAGCATCCTGTCCGTCATCATCATCGCCGCCGTCTACATCGCGGTATTCATCGCAGAGCAGATCATTCCGCCCACGTCGATGCTGTTCACGGTTCTGAAGAAAGGCGCGACCTACGCGCTGGTGGCGGTTTCGATGAACCTGCTCAACGGCTTTACCGGCATCTTTTCGCTGGGCCAGGCGGGCTTCATGCTGATCGGCGCCTACGTCTACGGCATCTTCACGATTCCGGTCAGCGCGCGAATGGACGTATACCAGTACTACAGCGGCGGCATCGTACAGTTCACGGTGCCCGTGTTCGTCGCGATGATTCTGGCCGGCCTGGCCGCGGCGCTGTTCGCGTTCCTGATCGGCCTTCCGGTGCTGCGCCTCAAGAGCGATTATCTGGCCATCGCCACGCTGGGCTTTGCCGAAATCATCCGGGCGCTGTTCCAGTGGGACAAGCTGGGCCCGGTGACCAACGGCTCGAACATGCTGCGCCTGTTCCCGAACTTCAACGATTTCAACATCCGCAGCGCCTCGGGCGAGGTGACGGTGTACCTGTCCACGCTGGTGCCGATGCTGATCTCAGGCTTCTGCATCGCGCTGATCGTGCTGCTGATCCGTTCCACCTACGGCCGCGCGCTGCGGGCAATCAAGGACGACGAAATCGCCGCCGAGGCGATGGGCATCCGGCTGGCCAGCCACAAGCGCACGGCTTTCTGCGTCTCCTCGTTCTTTGCGGGCGTGGGCGGCGCGATGCTGGCCATGTACCAGAACACGGTGCAGGCCAAATCCTTCACCACCGCGATGACCTACGAAATCCTTCTGATCGTCGTCATCGGCGGCATCGGTTCGGTCACCGGCTCCTGCCTGAGCTCGTTCCTGTTCGTGGCCTGCTCCGAATGGTGGCTCCGGTTCCTGGATCAGAAGCAGGTGATCGGCAATTTCGAAGTGCCGCTTCTGCGCAACGGCTTCCGCCTGGTGGTGTTCTCCATCATCATCATGATCGTCGTGCTGTTCTTCCGCCGCGGCATCATGGGCACAAAGGAGCTGCCCGATCTGTTCCGAAGACGGCGGAAAACCCCGAACGGAGGTGAAAGCGCGTGAGTGACCATGTACTGGAAATCAGCAACCTTACCATGCGCTTTGGCGGCGTCGTCGCCGTGGACAATTTCTCGATGTCGATCGACAAGGGCGAAATCGTCGCGCTGATCGGCCCCAACGGCGCCGGAAAGACCACGGCGTTCAACGCGGTGACCGGCGTGTACACCCCGACGGCGGGCAAAATCCGGCTGCTCGGGCAGGACATCACCGGCAAGCGCCCGGATCAGATCACGGCCCGGGGCATCGCCCGCACCTTCCAGAACATTCGCCTGTTCTCCGGCATGACCGTGTTCGAAAACGTGCTGACCGCGCATCACCTGCGCCGCACCAGCAATCTGTTTTCCGCCACCTTCCGCCTGAACGCCGCGGAGGAGAAATCGCAGCGCGCGGACACGGAGCAGCTTTTGCGCTACATCGGCCTGTACGATCTGAAGGACGAAATGGCGACCTCGCTCCCCTACGGCAAGCAGCGCCTGCTGGAAATCGTGCGCGCGCTGGCCACGAAGCCGAAGCTCCTTCTGCTGGACGAGCCGGCCGCCGGCATGAACCCCCAGGAAACCGACGAGCTGGGCAGCATGATCCGGCGCATCCGCGACGAATTCCAGCTGACCGTGTTCATCATCGAGCATCACATGAACCTGGTGATGGACATCTCCGACCGGATCTACGTGATCGAATTCGGCAAGCAGATCGCCGAGGGCGTGCCGGAGGAGATTCAGAACAATCCCGCCGTGATCGCGGCCTATCTGGGGGTGGATGACGAATGAGCCTGCTGGAAGTGAGGAATCTGAGAGTCAGCTACGGCGGCATCGAGGCCCTCAAGGGCATCTCCTTCGATGTGGAGGAAGGCCAGATCGTAACCCTGATCGGCGCCAACGGCGCCGGCAAGTCGACGACGCTCCGGGCGATCACGTCGCTGGTCAAAGTCGCGTACGGAAACATCGTGTTCGACGGCAAGGACATCACGAAATACGAAACCCAGAAGGTGACCGGCGAAGGCATCGTGCTGGTTCCGGAAGGCCGGCGGGTGTTCGTGAACCTGACGGTGGAAGAGAACCTGCGCATCGGCGCCTACCTGCGCAGCGACAAGGCGGGCATCGCGAAGGATCTGGAGCACGTGTACGCGCTGTTCCCCCGCCTGAAGGAGCGCTCCTGGCAGCTGGCCGGCACCCTGTCCGGCGGCGAACAGCAGATGCTGGCCGTCGGCCGCGGCCTGATGAGCAAGCCGCGCATCCTGATGATGGACGAGCCGTCGCTGGGCCTGGCGCCGCTGGTGGTCAAGGACATCTTCAATATCATTACCACGCTGAACGCCGAGAGCATTACGATCCTTCTGATCGAGCAGAACGCCAACGCGGCACTGAAAATCGCCCACAAGGGATACGTGCTGGAAACCGGCAGCATCGCGATGTCCGGCAGCGGCGAAGATCTGCTGATGGACGAGGGCATCCGGGAAGCGTACCTGGGCAAATCGAAATAAGGACAGCGCCGCACAGATGAGGCGGTCGGCCGGCGGGTGCATTCCGCGTCAGGCGTTCCCGCAGGTTTCGAAGGCTTACTGGAGGTACATCGGGAAATCGTCGGGAAATGAATGGATGGCGCTAAATACGCTGCCCGGCGCGCCGGTGAACCCGGCGGTGTTGCCCACGGCACAAAGAAAACCGAACCACCCGGCAGGGCGGACCGAACCGCTCTGCCGGGTGGTTTTCGGTCGGAAAGCGGGAAAACAGCCCGTTTCCCGCTTCCGGGCTCCGTCCCGCCGCGCGGAAAGCGGCAGGGACGCGCGGGCGAAGGAACAGAAGCTGTATCAGCACGGTGCATACCGGTAGCGGGCGATTGTCCTGCCTTTACTTCACGCAGACCTGGTATAGTGCATTTAACGTTGCCGTTTTTGCGATTTTCTCAAAATCGGTAACGTTAACCCGCCTCTTGATGTTAAATCCGCTTTAACCAGAGGAACCGGCGATCCGGCCGACGTACATGCCGCGCGGAAACAAGCGCCGTCTCCGTCTCCGCGTTCCTTCAGCCCGCCCCGCAGGGCCTGGCCGGACGGCAGCGGGCTGCACTCTGCGCCCGGCGTCCCTTATCCTGTGCCGGATTTCTTCGCTGCAACACAGAGGGACGGGGGTCTGTGATCTCAGGATTTCGGCACGAGCTTCATCACAATTCCAAAGCTGATGCCTGTGATCCGGCTGGCCCGGCGAATGGAGACGCCATTAATCGGGAGATCCGGAGAAGAACCAACGCTGTTGGCTGTTTCCCGGATGGCAACAGCGCATTGATGCTTGTTTGCGCGAGACTACACCATGTTTCGGCATCGAATTGGGGGACGAAGAAATA
>JAFWEY010000153.1 GCA_017512675.1 Clostridia bacterium
GCGGATGAGGTTTTGGGGCATAGGTACATTTGCCGTGTTCTGTGTGTCTTCGTCACCTGGGCACCAACTATATCTTCACTCTTCACTCTTCGCTCTTCACTCTGGCTTGGCGCCTGGCTTGGCGCCAAGCCTTGCCCCCTCGACAGTCCGGAAGAAGCTTCTGCTGCGGAACGCAACGGCCGGCGGAAGCGCGAAAATTCTGAAGCCAAAGGAGCGAACCATATGAAAACCTTTCTCAACTGCACCCCGAACGAGTTCATCGCCCAGGCCGTGAAGCTGCGGGCGCCGTTCGCCGCGTGGATCGAAAAAACAGGCATGTCCGAAATCTTTCGGCGCGTGCCGGAAGGAATCGGCGCGATGGACGGAGAAGAAAAGAGCGCGGCGCTGCGCCGGCAGAACGATCTCAACCTAGCCGACGCGATTGCCGCCGCGCTGGAAAAGGATCCCCAGGGCACGCTGGAGGTGCTTTCCGTCTGCTGCTTTGCGGAAGCATCGCCGGACCGCCCCATGCGTGATTACCTGGAAGCGTTCTTTGAAATGCTCAAGGACGAAACGATCCGCTCTTTTTTTCTGCTGTACACGCGGTCAGCGGCGGGGAGTTCTTCGAAGGCCTGAACACCGTCAGGCCGGATTTGCTGGGCGTTCTGGGCGCGGGCTATTTTGCGGACGCGCTGACCGCCGCCGCGGAGCGCCGCCGGCAAACGGAACTGTACCGCGTGTATCAAACGGACTGTCTGAGGGCGACCGCCGCCGCGCTGGGCGTCCGTATCGGCAAACGCTATTGCGAACTGCTGCGCCCGGCGGCGAACGGCGCGGAAGAATCCGCCGCCGGACGGCTGCGCAGGTTCGGCATCAAGGTGGTGGAATAAATCTATGGATCTGATGGCATTGTCCGCCTCGATCACTCTGGATTCCTCGGGCTTTCTGCGCGGAATCGACGAAGCGCACCGGGCCTTTGAAGGCCTGTCGGATTCGATCCGGGAGGGGCTCGTGCCGGACGACGGATTCCCCGGAAACGAACTCGCGGACAATATCCAATCCGGCGTATCCAGGGCGGCCGCTTTCGGAAAGGCCGCATTGGAGAAGTCGCTGGGCGGCGCGGGCGCCGGCGCCGGCAGAAGCATCGCGGACGGAATTCAGTCCGCGCTTTCCGGCCGCACCTTCAGAATCACCGTGACCGGCACGTGGGGCGGCATATCCGGCGGACCCGTGCCGGAAAAGAACGCCTCCGCGATGGCGGACGGGCGAATCTTCACGAAAGCGACGGTGTTCGGCTTCGCGAACGGCGCGTATCAGGCCGCGGGCGACGCGGGTGCGGAAGCGGTGGTCGGGGTCGGCTCCCTGAACCGCATGATTCGGGAAAGCGTATCCGCATCCCTCGGCGGCAGCGCGGCGGAAATCCTCGCGGCGCTGCGCGAAATCCTTGCGGAGCTGCCGAAGCCCCGCCGCGTCTCCATCGATTCGAACCGGCTGGCCGGCACCCTCGGCCGGCAGATGAACGCCCGTCTGGGCGATCTCGCGTCGTGGCGCGAAAGCGGCAGAGCCTGACGCGGAAAGGAGCGATATGCAGCAGGTGTATTTCACGCTGCCCGACGGAACCTTCCTGCGCCCCTGTGAGGACCTGGGAATGTACGTCAAGGCCCTGGAGATCGATCCGCCGAAGCCGCGCACCCGGTATGTCGAATTGGCCGGGCGGGACGGCGCGCTGGACATGAGCGAATGGTCGGGCGCCGTCAGGTACGGTCCCCGCGAAGTCAGAATCACGCTGCGGGACATGCAGGGCGGGTATCCTCTCCTGAACCGCGCCCTCTGCGGGCGCCGCGCACGGATCCTGCTTTCCGACGACCCCGAATGGCATTTCTCCGGCCGCTGCGGCGAAATCCTGCCGCAGAACAGATCCTGCGGCGTGACGGACGTGCGCTGCTCGTTCTCCTGCGATCCGTACCGGCTGAAAAACCACGATACGGTCGTCCGCCTGACCACGTCGCAGCCGGAAACGAATCTCGTCCTCACCGCGGTGCGCAAGCCGGCCCTCCCGGTATTCACCGCCGACGCGGACTGCCAAATCACCTGGGGCGGGAACACTTCTTCGCACCCGGCGGCCTCTTCCCCGTTCCGCGTGCCGGGGCTGGTTCTGACCGGAAGCCCGCAGACCGTCACCGTGACGGGTACGGGCGTCGGCATGACCGTCCGCTGGCGCGACGGGGACCTTTGAACGGGGGGATCGAATGTACACGATGACGGTGGACGGGAAGCCGCCGTTCGATCCGCGGCTGGAGGAATACTCGCTGGAGGCGACGCCGGTGCTGGAGCGGGAGGAGAACCGGATCGCGACGCTGGAGTTCGCGATCTGGCCGAACAATCCCCGGTACGGGGAGATCCTGCTGCGGCAGTCGGTCATCGACGTCTACGATGAAGGGGAACTGATGATCCGCATGCGGGCGATCCGGGTGAAAAGGACGATGGACGGCGGGAAGGAATACGAATGCGAGGAGCTGCTGGGCGCGATGAACGACACGATCCACCGGCCGAACGCGTTCGGGGACAATCAGTCCGCTGCCCAGAGGTTTCTGGAGATCCTGGGCGATTACAACGCGCGGCAGCCGAATCCGCTGCTGCGGGTCACGGCCGGGACGGTGGATTACTCGGATATGCAAGCGGGGCCTGCCGCGCAGGCGCCGGACGAAATCGACCCAGCGGAAAACTACGCGGTCAGGGGATTCGGCAAATCGCACTGGGCCCTTCTCAAGGACAACACGGTGGACAGGCTCGGCGGGTACCTGATTCCGCATTACAGCGCGGCGGGAATCACGCTGGATTACCTGTCCGAGCCGCACATCGGGACCTGCGAAGAGACGATCGAATTCGGGAAGAACCTGGCAGAGCTGTTCGTCACGTCGGACGCCGGGGCGCTGTGGACGCGGCTGATCCCGCTGGGCGCGGACAGGGGAACCTCTTCCCCGTACCGCAGGGCCGGCGGCGCGAACAAGGAGCCGCTGGACATCTCCGGCGCGACGAACAAGCCGGTTCCCGGCCAGCAGGATTATATCGACGACGCGGCGGGCGTGGCGCTGTACGGCGTGATCGAGCACACCGAGCGGTGGGAGGAAATCAAAACCGCGAACGAGCTGTACACGAGGGCGGCGGGGTTCATGGAGGGCCGCAGCGCCGCGGCCGCGGACACGGTGACGCTGACCTGGTACGACCTGCGGGGCGCCGGCGCCGACGCCGGGAAAATCCATTTCATGCAGCGGGTGTTCGTGAAAAGCGAGCCGCACGGCATAAGCCGGTATTACCTGGTGAAGAAGGAGCGTCTTCCCCTGGGCGAGCCGGAAGGGCTGGAATTCACCTGCGGCGACCCGAAGGAAACCCTGACCGACATCACGAAGCGCAGCGAATCCCGCGCGAAAAACGGGTACGAGGATCTCGACGACAGGGTGTTTTTGCTGGAAGAGTAGGCGAAGGCAAAGCCTTTGCGAAGGCTTTGCCTTCGCAGAGTGAAGGGCGAAGACGAGCGCCCGCAGCCTGTGCCCGCGCAGCAGGGTATGCGGGATGAAGCGAGCCTGCAGCCCAATGAACAAAGGAGTCCATGAGCGAAAGCGAAGGTACGACTATTGCGAATTGAGAGTTGTAAGAATTCGGATGCATCGGCAATCGGAGAACCGTGATCGGCTGACGCTGTGCCGGCAGACGGAAGAAACGGCGGATTCGGCGTGCTGTATCGATTGACGGACGGATCTTCGAATCCGGA
>JAFWEY010000154.1 GCA_017512675.1 Clostridia bacterium
GGCGCAGGCCGTCCTGGCGCTGCTGGGCGGCGGCAGAACGATACGGGACTTTAACGGCATCGAACGGGTCGTGGTGTTCGGCGCTTCCGGGATTCCCCGGCGATAGCCCTGCCGGCCCTTCCTGCGCCTGCCGCTCAGCCCGATCGCGGCGCTTTCCTTTTGCGGGGCGCGCGGCTCTGCTGCGGGAAGGCTGAACTGCCCGGCGGCATTTCTCGGAAGATCGCCCAATAGCTTAAAGGAGAAAACACTTGCAGGATTTTGAAATCAATCGCGTACGCAGCCAGCTGGAGGCCGCCGAAGGCCGTTTCGAAGAGCTGTCAATTCGCATTACGCTGCCGGAAGTGATTCAGGATACCGATCTGTTCCGCAGGCTTATGCGGGAACACGCGGAGCTGTCGGAACTGGCCGCCTTCGCCGCGGAGTTTCGTGCGCTGGACGAGACGATCAACAGCGACCGCGAATTGGCCGCAGCGGAGGATCCGGAATTGGCGGAGATGGCGCGGGAAGAGCTTCAGGAGCTGGAACCGAAACTGGAAGAACGGCTGAATGAAGCGCGGCTCCTCCTGCTGCCGAAGGATCCGGACGATTCCCGCAACGCGATCATCGAGGTGCGCGCCGGGGCCGGAGGAGACGAAGCCGGCCTGTTCGGCGCGGAATTGGTGCGCATGTACATCCATTACGCGGAGTCCCGCGGCTGGCAGGCGGAAATCACGTCCGGCGGCGAAACGGAAATCGGCGGCATCAAGGAGTGCATTCTGCAGGTTTCCGGGAAGGGCGTCTTCGCCCGCCTGAAGTTCGAATCCGGGGTGCACCGCGTGCAGCGGGTGCCGGTCACAGAATCCGGCGGGCGCATTCATACGTCCACGGCGACCGTCGCGGTGCTGCCGGAAGCGGAGGAAGTCGAAGTGCACATTGAACCGAACGACCTGCGCATCGACACCTACCGGGCCTCCGGAGCCGGCGGACAGCACGTAAACCGCACCGATTCGGCCGTGCGCATCACTCACCTGCCCACCGGTCTCGTCGTTACCTCGCAGGACCAGCGCTCGCAGATTCAGAACCGGGAGAAGGCGATGCAGGTGCTGCGCGCCAGGCTGTACGATCTGCAGAAGCGCCAGGCGGATGACGCCTATTCCGGAGAACGGCGCTCTCAGGTGGGTACCGGGGACCGCTCGGAGCGAATCCGCACCTACAATTTTCCGCAGGGGCGGGTGACCGATCACCGCATCGGCCTGACGCTGTACCGGCTGGGCGAAATCCTGAACGGCGATCTTGACGAAATCATCGACGCGCTGATTCTCGATGAACAGACGCGCAGACTCGAGGCACAGCAGGTATGATGAACACGGAAATTTGCGCGCCGTCGCCGGAAGCGATCGCCCGGGCGGCCGAGTGGATTCGCGGCGGTGAAGTGGTCGGCTTCCCCACCGAAACGGTGTACGGGCTTGGCGCGGACGCGCTGAACCCTGAAGCGGTGCGAAAGATCTTTCTCGCGAAGGGCAGACCGGCGGACAATCCGCTGATCGTGCACATCGCGCAGCTGGAAGAGCTTGACCCGCTGATCCGGGGCGAACTGCCGGAGCGGGCGCGCAAGCTCGCTCAGGCCTTCTGGCCGGGTCCGCTGACGATGATCCTGCCCAAATCCGCTCTGATTCCGGATGCGGTCAGCGCGGGGCTGGATACCGTGGGCATTCGCATGCCGGAAAACGCGGTCGCGCGAAAACTGATTGACGCGGCACAACGGCCCATCGCGGCGCCCAGTGCCAACCGTTCCGGCAGGCCGAGCCCGACGACTGCCATGCACGTGCTGGAGGATATGCGCGGCCGGATCCCGATGATCCTGGATGGCGGCCCCTGCAGGGTCGGCGTCGAGTCGACGGTTTTGGAAGTGCTGGCAGATCCGCCCCGGGTTCTGCGGCCAGGCGGCATCACACCGGCGATGATTGCCGGGGTGCTGGGCGGCTGTCAGGTGGATCAAAGCGTGCTCAGGCCGCTGAAAGAAGGGGAGACGGCCCGCTCGCCGGGCATGAAATACCGGCATTACGCGCCGAAGGGTCATTTGGTCATTGTGGAAGGGCCGAAAGCGGCTGAGAGCATCTGCAGGCTGTACGATGCGGCTCCGGGAATCCGGTGCATTCTTTGCCCGCAGGAGCATGCGCCGCTTTACGGCGCAAGGCGGGTGCGGCCTCTGGGAAGCGGCGCAGAAGGCGCTGCGGAGCAGCTGTTCGCTGCCCTTCGGGAAATGGACGAGATCGGCGCGCAGCACATCTTTTCCGAGAGCTTTGAAGCAACGGGAATCGGCCTGGCAGTGATGAACCGGCTAGGACGCGCGGCGGCTTTCGAAGTCGTTTCCGCGCAGTAATCCGAACCGGATATATGGAGGGTATTATGACGCATTACAAAACGAAAGGCACCTGCTCCACCGCGATCGACGTGGAGGTGGAGAATGGGGTCATCACCTATTGCAAGTTTACGGGCGGCTGCCGGGGGAATACCCAGGGCATTGAGCGGCTTGTGGTGGGACAGAAGGCTGAGGACATGATACGGCAGCTGCGCGGCATCGGCTGCCAGGGGAATACCTCGTGTCCGGATCAGCTGAGCTATGCCCTTGAGAAGGCGCTTGCTCAGCTGCAATAAGCGGGGCGGCCATGGCTGATCTCGCGCTGGCCCCGTGCGGGAGCTATCAGGAGCGGGAAGTGGAACAGGCGCTGCGCACGGCGGTTGAAGCGGCGGACGCGATGGATTTCGTGGTGCCCGGCATGCGCATCGCGATCAAAGCGAATCTGGTGGCGGCGATGAAACCGGAGAGCGCCGGAACGGTGCACCCGTCGGTGGTGCGCGCTGTGGTGAAGCTTCTCAGGGAACGCGGCGCCTCCGTCGTCATCGGGGACAGTCCCGGCGGCGTGTATACGGCGGGCCGTCTTCATTCCGTTTATCAGGCCTGCGGGATGGAGGCTGCGGTGGAGGAAGGCGCACAACTGAATGAGGATTTTTCCGTTGAGGAAGTGGAATACCCGGGCGCTGTGCAGGCGAAGCGTTTTCCGTGCACCGCTTATCTTCTGAAGGCGGACGCGGTGATCGATCTGTGCAAGCTGAAAACTCACGGCATGATGGGCATGACATGCGCGGTCAAAAACTTCTTCGGCGCGATCCCCGGCACGATCAAGCCGGAATTCCACTATAAGTATCCCAACGCGGACGACTTCGCGGATGTGCTGGTGGATTTGTACGAGTTCGCTGCTCCGCGGCTGTGTGTCTGCGATGCGGTGATCGGCATGGAGGGCAACGGGCCGACCCAGGGCACTCCAAGGGAAATCGGCTGTCTTCTGGTCTCAAAGAACGGGCATCTGCTGGATCTCGCCTGCGCCGGTCTCATCGGGCTTTCGGCGGGTGACGTGCCCACCCTTCGCGCCGCCGTCCGCAGAGGACTGGTCGGGCAGGATCTGTCGGGATACCGCGTTTTCGGGAATCCTGCGGATTTCGCGGTTCCGGATTTCAGGACGGTTCCGGCCCAGTCCACGGTGCATTTTCGGCTGGCCGGTGGCATGCTGGGGAAAATCATGGACAAAGCGGCGTCGCGCATACTGACGCCCTTCCCCAAACTCGTTCCGGAGGAATGCGTCGGCTGCGGGAAGTGCGCGGGTATCTGTCCTGCCAAAGCGATTGTGATGAAGAACAAGCGCCCGCGAATCGACCGGGGCAAATGCATCCACTGCTTCTGCTGCCAGGAATTCTGTCCGAAAGGCGCGCTGAAGGTCGGGCGTCTGTGGATTCTGCGCCTGCTGGGGAAGTCGGGGCCTTCGCCGCGATAGCAGGGAAACCGGCCTGGCGAGTCCGCGCCCCGCGATGCGGCCGCTGTCTTCGATCCCGGCATGCGGGAGGTCCTCAGAATCGTCCGCAATCTCATTTGAAAATCATGTTAAACCCCAAATCTGCCCTTGACTTTTCCTTGGAATTTGGTATAATAGTCTCTGTCAGTTCGCGATGCGAACAATTGACTTCAGATGGAGAGCTTCCAACCGGCAAGCTGGCGTAGCTCAATTGGCAGAGCAGCTGATTTGTAATCAGCAGGTTGCGGGTTCAAGTCCCATCGCCAGCTCCATTGTTTGAGCCGGTAATGGCGGAGGCACAGTCTGATTGTGGGTAGGTTCCCGAGTGGCCAAAGGGAGCAGACTGTAAATCTGCCGCGTTACGCTTCGGTGGTTCGAATCCACCCCTGCCCACCACAAAATCCTGCGGGAATGGCGGAATTGGCAGACGCGCTAGATTCAGGTTCTAGTGAGTATTACACTTCGTGCAGGTTCAAGTCCTGTTTCCCGCACCA
>JAFWEY010000155.1 GCA_017512675.1 Clostridia bacterium
CCTGCCCGAAAGCCAGGAAAGCGCGGGAAAGGCCCGGTATCTCCGGGAGGCGTGGAAGGCGGCAAGGGCCGTCGATCCGGCCGTCGCGCAGGTGCAGGCTTCGCTGACGGACAGCGACAAGCTGGTCACGATCTGCAATTCCCAGGGCCTTCTGGTCACGGACCGGCGCGTTCGCGTGCGGCTCGGCGTTCAGGCGGTCGCCGCTGAAAACGGAGAGAACCAGGTGGGCTCGCAGTCGCCCGGCGCGCTGTGCGGGTACGAGCTGTTCGAAGGCAGGGTGGATCCCGCGCAGACCGGCGCGGAGGCCGCGCGCATCGCGGTCACCATGCTGCGCGCGCCGGCGTGCCCGGCGGGGGAGATGCCGGTGGCGATCGACGGCGGGTTCGGCGGTGTGATTTTCCACGAAGCCTGCGGGCATTCGCTGGAAGCGACGGCGGTCGCCTGGGGCAACAGCGAGTTTTGCGGCAAGCTGGGGCAGAGGATCGCGTCGGAGGCGGTGACCGCGATCGACGACGGCACGATCGAAAACGCGTGGGGATCCATCAACGTCGACGACGAGGGAACGCCGGCCACCCGCCTGGTGCTCATCGAAAACGGCATTCTGAAGAATTACATGGTCGACCGGCTGAACGGGCGGAAAATGGGAATGGCGCCGACCGGGAACGCGCGGCGGGAAAGCTATGCCTACGCGCCGACGAGCCGCATGCGCAACACGTTCATCGCGCCGGGGAACACCCCCGACGCCGAAATCCTTTCCACGATGGGCGACGGCCTGTACGCCAGAAACATGGGCGGCGGATCGGTGAATCCGGTGACCGGCGAGTTCAACTTCGCGGTCAGCGAGGGGTATCTGGTTCGGGACGGCAAAATCGCGCATCCGGTGCGCGGCGCGACGCTGGTGGGCCGCGGCTCTGAAATCCTGATGCGCATCGACCGGGTCGGCCCGAATCTCGCGCTCGCGCCGGGAATGTGCGGCTCCGTCAGCGGTTCCGTTCCGGTGTGCGTCGGCCAGCCGATGATTCGCGTAAGCCGTATGACGGTAGGAGGGCAGCAGGGATGATCAGCGAACAATTCCGGCAGGAACTGGTAGAGAAGGGCCGCAAAGCGGGGTTCGACGCCTGTGAGGCCTACATCGTGCGCAGCGATTCGTTCGAGGGAAGCATCACCGAAGGGGAAATCAGGGACTATCAGGTTTCCAGCGATCTGGGGATGGGATTCCGCGGCCTGTGGCACGGCAAAATGGGCTACGCGTCCACCCAGGTGCTGGAGGAAGCGGAAATCGGTGAGGTGATCGCCCGCGCCCGCGCTAACGCGGAGGTGATCGACAGCGGGGATCCCCAGATGCTGTTCGCCGGCAGCGAAGCGTACCCGCAGGTGGACGCGTTCAATCCCGCGCTGGAAGAGATTACGGCCCGGGAAAAGCTGGAGAGGGCGCTGGAACTGGAACAGGCGGCGAAGCGCGTGGATCCCCGGGTGACGAAGCTCGAGGACTGCGGCGTTTTCACTTCCTCGACCTCGGTGCAGCTGACGAACAGCTATGGCCTGAATCTGGAATTCCAAAGAAACGGCGGCGGCATGTACGTATCGCCGATCGCCCGCAGCGGAGAGGACGTATCGACCGGGATGGCGTTCCGCTACGGCCGGGATTTCGCCTGCTTTTCCGCGGAGGAGCTCGCCGCGGAAGCGGTTCGGGAAAGCGTTTCGGGGCTCGGCGCGAAGCCGGCTGCCTCCGGGAAATATCCGGTGCTGCTGCGAAACGACGCGGCGGCGACGTTGCTCTCCACGTTCTTCGGCGTCTTCAGCGCCGACGCCGCCCAGAAGGGCTTTTCCCGCCTGAAGGGCCGTGAAGGGAGTCAAATCGCGTCCGGGATCCTGACGATCCGGGACGATCCGTTCCTGAAGGACGGATACAGCCGGCGCCGCTTCGACGGCGAAGGCGTCGCCTGCAGGGCGAAGTCCGTGGTTTCGAGCGGCGTTCTGACGACGCTGCTGCACAACCTGAAGACCGCCAGGAAGCAGGGCGTCGAAACGACGGCGAACGCTTCGCGGCCCGGATACGCGTCCTCCATCGGCATATCCGCCAGCAATTTCTTTATCGAACCGGGCACGGCTTCCCGGGACGCGCTCGTCCGGCAGGCGGGGCGCGGCATTCTGGTGACTTCGCTGATGGGAATGCACGCCGGCGCCAGCGCCGTGACCGGCGATTTCTCGCTGGGCGCGCGGGGCTTCCTGATCGAAAACGGCGAGGTGTCGAGGCCGGTGAAGGGAATCACGATCGCCGGCAACTTCTACGAGATGCTGCGGCACGTCGAAGCCGTCGCGGACGACCTGTACTTCGGCTTCCCGGGCGGCGCCGTGTTCGGCAGCCCGAGCGTCCTGATCGAATCGCTGACCGTGGCGGGGGAATAACCGGCACGCAGCGAAAGCGGAACCCGTCTTCGCGGCAGTGAAGGGGCGTTCCGAACCCGAAAGGCCTGATCCGGGGGACGGCGAAGACGGCGGCGGCTTCTGCCGATCGCACGTCGGGTCCGCTGCACCGCATGGTCACAATGGATGAAAAGGCGATTGCCGCCGCGCTGTTCGCGGGAAACCCGCAGCGCAGGCTCAGAGGATAAGGAGGGACAGGGAATGAACAGGCTGCTTGCTGTTTTGTTGGTTCTGCTGACGATGACGTCCGTCTGTGTCAGGGCGGAGGACGACGACGGCGGCGAGGGAACGATCAGCTTCGTGGACGCCGCGCAGGCGGATTCGTTCGTGTCCGGCGGGGCACCGGCGTCCGTCGAGCCTTTTGCGCCTGACGATCTGGAGAAGATCATTCTCGGCAGCGACGACCGCGTGAAGGTGAAAAAGCCGAAGGAATACCCCTACAGCGCGATCGCGTATATGGTCGTGAAAGGCTCCTGCAAATGCAACTGGACCTGTACGGGCTTTATGGTGACGAAGAATACGCTGCTGACTGCCGCCCATTGCATGGTTTGCACGAAGCACGGGAAATGGGCGAAAAACATCACCTTCTATTTCGGATACAAGAGCAAGAAGAACTATCGGTACCGGTACAAATCCAGGTGGCAGGCGTGGGCAGGAACGACGTTCCCGGAGCATAGATACACGTCGAGCGACGATTGGGCGGTCGTCAAACTGGACAAGAACGTCGGGGACAAAACCGGCTGGTTCGGCATGCGCTTCTGTACGGACAGCGAGCTTCTGGGGAATTCGTTCTGCATCGCCGGCTTCAGCGGCGAAGCCAAGCTCCGCTACGTCTGGGGAACCGTGACGGACGTGTGGGAAAAACAGATCGGATACGATATCGATACGCTGCCCGGGGACAGCGGCAGCCCGGTTTTTGACGATAACTATTACGCTGTCGGAATCGAAACGAATTCCTCCGACACCGCCAATTTCGGCCAGCGCCTGAGAGACGAAATCCGTCAGGTCATGGTGAAAAACGGGCTGCTGTAGCGCTTCATCCCCGATCATACGTCCGCCGGCGAATCTGCCGGCAATCCCGCAAGCCTTTGGGCCCCTCTGTTGATTCCATCAGCTTCTCCGGCTGCCGCGCCGGCGTTCCCTTTTTGCTCGATGCTCCCGGCATAAAAAACCGCGTCCTTCTCCCGGCCGGGCCGGGAGAAGGACGCTGCTGTCCGGGAGACCTTCCCCGGCTCACAGACGGTATTTGGGCGGCTCCGATTCGTAGAGATTGTTGCCCAGGGAATCGATCAATACGACGGCCGGCAGGTTTTCCACCCAAAAGCGGTGCACGGCTTCGGTGCCGAGATCCGGCCAGGCGACCACCTCGCTTTTCAGGATCCGGCGGGAGATCAGCGCCGCGGCGCCTCCCACCGCGCCGAAGTACACGCAGCCGAAGCGCTTCATCGCGGCGACGACTTCGCCGCTGCGCTTTCCCTTGCCCATCATGCCCCGGATGCCCGCCTCCATCAGCCGCGGCGCGTACGCGTCCATGCGGTAGCTGGTGGTGGGGCCGGCGGGGCCCACCGCGTGGCCGGGCGAAGCGGGCGCGGGGCCCACGTAGTAAATCAGCTGGTTTTTCGGATCGAACGGAAGCTCCCTGCCCTCGTTCAGCGCCTCGACCATTCGCCTGTGCGCGGCGTCGCGGCCGGTGTAGAGGGGACCGGTCAAAAGAACGCTGTCCCCGGCCCGCAGCGCGAGAACCTGCCTGGGATCCAGCGGCAGAGATACGGATACGTTTTCCACGGCCATGCCTCCTTTATATGACGCCGTGCGCGTGCCGCGCCGCGTGGCAGCAGACGTTGACCGCCACCGGCATGCCGGCGATGTGGGTCGGACAGGTTTCGATGCTGACCTTCAGGCAGGTGGTGCGGCCGCCGGTGCCCGCGGGGCCGATGCCCAGCGCGTTGATCCGGTCGCTGATCTTCTTTTCCAGCGCCGCGTACCGGGGATCGGGATTCCACTGATCGATCGGGCGGGCGGTCATGCGCTTGGCCATCAGCGCCGCCGTTTCGAAGGTGCCGCCGATGCCGACGCCCAGGATGATCGGCGGGCAGGGGTTGGGCCCGGCCTGTTCGGCGACCCGCACCGCGAAATCGACGACTCCGCTTTCCCCGTCCGCGGGAACCAGCATTTTGATCTGGGACATGTTCTCGCTGCCGAACCCCTTGAGGGTGACCGTCACGCCGATCCGGTCCCCGGGCACGATTTGAACGTGCGTGACGCCGGGCGTGTTGTCCTGCGTGTTCGTCCGGTCGTAAAGCGGATCCCGCACGACGCTCTTGCGCAGGTACCCGTCGCGGTAGGCGGAGCGCACGCCCTCGTCGACGGCCTGCGAAAGGCTGCCGCCGGTGACGTGCACGTCCTGGCCGATGTCCAGGAACACGATCGCCATGCCGGTGTCCTGGCAGATCGCGACGCTTTCCGTCCGCGCGATTTCGTAGTTTTCGGCCAACTGGCGGAGAACCGCCCGGGCGGTGGGGGAAGGATCCGTTTCGGCGGCGGCGCGGATCGCGCTGTCGACGTCCGGCCCGATACGGTAGCTGGCTTCCAGGATCAGCCTCTTGATTTCCTGCGTGATGCGGCACGCTTCGATTTCGCGCATCGCGGCACCTCCCGCTTCAAAATGGGAACCGATACTTCAAAAACAGGATACATCAACCGCTGTTAAAATGCAAGGCCGGAGAATTTGAATTTTTTACCGTTCGCACTTGCAAAACGCCGCCGTTCCTGATATAATGGACGCAATCGGTTTTCAACCGGACAATCAAGGGAGGTTTTACCATGAAAAAACGTTTCGTTACCACGCTGCTGAGCCTCGTTCTGGCTCTGTCTCTGGTTATCCCGGCGACCGCTCTGGCGGAACTGACTTTTACCACGGGCGGCACCTCCGGCACCTATTACGCGTTCGGCAACGTGCTGGCGCAGTATGTTACCAATAATTCCGATGTCGCGGTGACCGCCGTCGCGGGCAACGGCTCCGCCGCCAACATCGATCTGCTCGACATCGGTGACGCGCAACTCGCCCTCGTCCAGAACGACGTCGCCAGCTATGCGTACAACGGAACCCGTTTCGAGCAATATGAAGGCAACCCGATCACCAGTTTCACGGCGCTGGCCGCGCTGTACACCGAAACGGTGCAGCTGATCACCTGCAATCCCGAAATCAAATCCGTCGCGGACCTGAAGGGCAAGAACGTTTCCATCGGCTCCGCGGGCTCCGGCGTGTACTTCAACGCCCTGGATTTCTTCGCCGCGTACGACATGACGCTGGACGACATCAATCCCCAGTACCTCAGCTTCGGCGATTCCGCGGAATCCCTGAAGGACGGCAAGATCGACGCCGCGTTCGTCGTGGCGGGCGCGCCGACCCCGGCGGTCACCGACCTGTGCACCACCAAGGGCGCCTACCTGGTCGCGCTGGACGACGAGCACGTCGCCAAGCTGCAGGAAATCTCCGGCGCTTATGCAAAGAGCATCATTCCGGCCGGCACCTACGAGGGCGTCGACGAGGACACCGTCACCGTCGGCATCAAGGCCACGATCATCGCCAACGAAGACGTGACTGAAGACGAAGCCTACACCATCGTTTCCACGATCTTCGAGAACGCGCCGGCCATCACCGAAGCGCACGCCAAGGGCGCCGAGCTGGATCTCGAATACGCGGCCACCTGCGGCCTGCCGTATCACGCGGGCGCCGCGAAGTACTTCGCCGAGAAGGGCTTCACGGTTGAAACCGCTGAATAACAGCTGTTACGCCTGACAGACGGGGCTGCGGCCTGAAACCGCAGCCCTTTTGAGCATTTTGCGGAATCGCGCCGGCTGTTCCGGCGACCGGAAGGAGACTGGATTATGGCAAATACGAAACCGCAGGATCCGCTGCTGGAAGAGCAGGGCATCACCGGTACCGCCGCGGATGTCGAAGCGGTAATGCGAAAGTATGACCGCGAATCCAACACCAGAATCTGGGAGGGCAAGCCGAAGATCGTCGTCAGTACGGTTCTGGCGCTGTTTTCCCTGTTCTGCATTTACGTCACGATGTTCGCCAATTTCCTGGAGCAGATCCGCATGACGAGCTTCATGGGGCTCGTCATCCTGATGGGCTTCCTCACGTTTCCCGCGAAGAAGGGAAATCTGCGGGTCAATTATCTGCCGTGGTACGATATCGTTCTGATGGTCCTCGGCTCGGGCGCGTTTCTCTTCTATTCCTTCAACGCCCACGCGATCCTCAACACCCGCCTGAAAGAGCTTCTGACCAACCCGATGTACACGGCCATCGCGGTGACCGGCATCCTGGTTCTGGCGGAGCTGTGCCGGCGCAGCGTCGGCCTGCCGATTCTTTGCGTTGCCACGTTTTTCCTGATTTATACGTTCGTAAGCGGCAAGACGCTGTCCCGCACCAGCTATGAAATGTTCTACGGCGACAACGGCATCCTGGGCACGCCGGTCAGCGTCTGTTCCAAATATATCGTCGTGTTCATCATTTTCGGCGCGTTCCTGGAGCGCACGGGCGTATCCACGTTCTTTATCAATCTCGCCAACAGCCTGACCGGCCGCTATGCCGGCGGTCCGGCGAAGGTGGCGGTGGTTTCGTCGGCGCTGTGCGGCATGGTGTCCGGCTCCTCGGTGGGCAACACGGTCACCACGGGCTCGGTCACGATTCCGATGATGAAGAGAACCGGCTATCGCTCGGAATTCGCCGGCGCGGTGGAAGCGGCGGCCTCCACCGGCGGGCAGATCATGCCGCCGATCATGGGCGCCGCCGCGTTCCTGATGGCCGATTACGTCGGCGTACCGTATTCCAACATCATCGTGCGCGCGATTCTGCCCGCTGTTCTCTATTTCATGGGCATTTTCATCGCGGTGCACATGGAAGCGAAGAAGCTGGGGCTGAAGGGTATCAGCAGGGACGAGCTGCCCCGGGTGCGCTCGCTCCTGAAGGACACCTACCTGCTTCTTCCGCTGATCGTTCTGATTTACCTGGTGTGCTCCAACACGCGCACGATGCAGTTTTCCGCGTCCGTCGCGATTCTGGTGGCCATCGCGGTCGGCGTGATCAACAACGTCGTGACCTATATCCGCAGCTGCAGGGAGGCCGGAACGGGCGCCGCGCCGGGAGAGGTCTGCGCCGCGGCGGTGGGCGCGCGGGGCGGCGCGTTCACCCACAAAAGCATATTCGAGGCGCTGGAAGCGGGCGGCAGGTCCTGCATCACGGTGGCGGTGGCCTGCGGTATGGCGGGCGTCATCTGCGGCTGCATCACGGTAACGGGCCTTGCCAACAAGCTGATCAGTGCGATCGTCAGCATTTCCGGCTCCTCCGAGCTGCTGGGGCTGTTCCTGACCATGCTGTGCTGCATCGTGCTGGGCATGGGCGTTCCCACCACGGCAAACTACTGCATCATGGCGTCCACCTGCGCGCCGATTCTGATCAGCATGGGAATTCCGCAGATCGCCGCGCATTTCTTCGTGTTCTACTTCGGCATCGTCGCGGACATCACGCCGCCGGTGGCGCTGGCGGCCTACGCCGGCGCGGCGATCGCAAAGGGCAATCCGATGAAGACGGGGTTCACCGCGACGCGGCTGGCGATCGGCGCGTTCATCGTGCCGTATGTGTTCGCGTTCAGCCCGTCGCTGCTGTTCATCGATACCGTCTGGTATGAAGTGATTCTGATCGTGATCACCGCGGCCATCGGCATGATCGGCATCGCCTCCGGCCTCAGCGGTTACCTGATGCGGCCGATGAACGTCCCGGAACGGCTGGTTACGATTGCCGGCGGGCTTTTGCTGGTGATTCCGGGCATTCTGACGGACGCCGTCGGCATCGGGCTGATCGCGCTGGTGGTCGTGGTCCAGATGCTGATGAAGAACCGGGCGAAGACGGCGTAGCGCCGCGCTGCCCGTGTTCTGCGGCGCCTTCCCGTTCCGGAAGGCGCCGCTTGTTCGAGCGCGTGCCCCGGCGCCCGGTTCGCCTGTTTCCGAAGCTTTCCGCAGGAACGGCGGGGAGCGTCCGATTCGTTCCGGGGCGGCCCGCCTTCTTCGGGCGGCGCCGCCCCCGCTGGCAGGGAGGAGTTACGATGTCCAGTCATTTTTACGCGTACATGGCGCGAATGAAGCTGATCAAGCGCTGGGGGCTGCGCCGCAGCGTGCGGGAGGAGAACGATCAGGAGTACTCGCTGCAGGTGGCGATGATCGCCCACGCGCTGGCGGTGATCCGGAACCGCCGGTACGGCGGCAGCGTCGACGCGGGCGCCGTCGCGCTGATGGCGATCTACCACGAGGCGCCGGAGGTGATCACCGGCGATCTGGCCTCGCCGATCAAGTACTTCAATCCCGGCATCAAGGACGCCTTCAAGAGCATCGAGCGAATCGCCAGCGAAAAGCTGTTCGGCTATCTGCCGGAGGATCTCAAGGAGGATTACCGCGATTTGCTGTTTCCGGATCCGAACGCGCCGGAAGCGAGGATCGTCAAGGCGGCGGACAAGATTTCCGCGTATCTGAAGTGCCTGGAGGAGCTGGGCTACGGCAACAACGAATTCGAAGCCGCCCGCGGAAGCATTCTCAGGGAAATCGAAGCGATGGAGCTGCCGGAGATCCGGGATTTCATGGAGGAATTCGCTCCGAGCTTCGCGCTGCCGCTGGACGGGCTGAACTGACGGCGGACGCCCGCAGTTCGGCAGATTGTCAAAAAGCAACGTTAAAGTTTGTGTATTTCTCGAATTGCCATGTCTGCCGTCTCTCTGTATAATATACCAGTGAGAGATCTCTTATCCGGGCTTCACTGTAAGGAGGGTGTATTATGGCAGGCGTTTCGCTTCAGCATATCGACAAGATATATCCGGGAAATGTCAAAGCGGTGGACGATTTTACGCTGGAAATCGAGGACAGGGAGTTTATCGTGCTGGTCGGTCCTTCCGGCTGCGGAAAATCCACGACGCTGCGCATGGTCGCCGGGCTGGAGGAGATCTCCGGCGGCGAGCTGCGCATCGACGGCAAGCTGGTCAACGACGTGCCGCCCAAGGACCGGGATATCGCGATGGTGTTCCAGAACTACGCGCTGTATCCCCATATGACCGTGTACGACAACATGGGCTTCGCGCTGAAGCTGCGCAAGTTTCCCAAGGACGAAATCGACCGGCGCGTCAAAGAAGCGGCCCAGATTCTGGATATCTCCCATCTGCTCAGCCGCAAACCGAAGGCGCTCTCCGGCGGCCAGCGCCAGCGCGTGGCGCTCGGGCGCGCGATCGTTCGGGATCCCAAGGTGTTCCTGATGGACGAACCGCTGTCCAACCTGGACGCGAAGCTGCGCGTGCAGATGCGCGCGGAGATCACCAAGCTGCACAACCGGCTGAAGACCACGTTCATCTATGTGACCCACGATCAGACCGAGGCCATGACGATGGGCACCCGGATCGTCGTGATGAAGGACGGCATCATCCAGCAGGTGGATACGCCGAAAAACCTGTACGATTATCCGACGAACCGCTTCGTCGCCAGCTTCATCGGAACCCCGCAGATGAACTTCTTCAGGGTGAAGCTCGAAGCCGGAGGCGGCAGCGTGCACGCCGTGTTCGGGGAAAACCGGATCAGGATTCCCGCGCCCAAGCTGCAGAAATTCATTTCCGACAGCTACATCGGCAGGGAAGTGATCATGGGCATCCGCCCGGAAAACATCCACGACGAGGAATCGTTCCTGAACGACGCGCCGGACGCGTGCATCGAAGCGACGGTCGAGCTCGCGGAACAGATGGGTTCGGAAACCTACCTGTACCTGCGGACCACCGGGAAGGACGACAACGTCATCGCCCGCGTCGATCCCCGGTCCACCTCCCGGGTCGGCGAAACGATCCGGGTCGGGTTCGAGGTCGCGCATATGCATTTCTTTGACGCGGAGACCGAGAAAACCATTCTCGACAAGTGATCTGAACCGGGTCAATCCCAAACTTAACCAAAAAAACATCAGATATATCCGTCAAATCGCACAAAAAACCTTGTTTTTTTGCGGGTTGACGGATATACTTGTTTCAGCTTATCTTAAGCTATTCCATTGTCAGCACCGGAAAAACCGCCGCGCCGTCCGGCGCGTGCAGTCGCCGCACGCCGGCGAAACGCCGGGGCGGCGCGCCTTGCAAAACGCGGCGGAACGCGCCCGCGGGCGGTGCTGCCTGAGCGACAGAACAGAGTCTGCCGAAGGGGTGTTATCATGTATCTGGATCATCATGTCGTCGCGATGATTGACCGCGCGCTGTCCAAAATCGATATGAATATCATGGTGTTGGACACCAACGGGCAGGTGATCCTGCCGGAGGACAACAAGCGGGAGTTCACGATTCCCGAAGCGATCCGTACAAATCCGACGAAACCCCTGGTGTACGGCGGCTTCACGCTGATCGGCACGGAAGGAGCGCAGCCGCTGTATCTGGTGCTGCCGGGCGATTCCGTGGACGTCAGCAACTGCGCGGTGCTGGCGGCGGAGCTGGTGAACATGCTGACCCGTGTGGATCTGCCCCACGCGGACCGGGAGCAGACCTATCGCTGCATTCTCCGCGAAGACGTGGAGGGAACGGAGCTGGAAGCGCTGGCGTCCGAACACGACATACGAATGGACGTGCCGCGGCAGGTCTTCCTGGTCAACATTGCGAACGTGGACGCGGAAACCGCGCTGGCAATCCTGAACGGCGCGATCTCCGAGGAGGAGGACACCGTCGTCGAGATGGACCGGCATACCGTCGCGCTGATCCGGCAGAGCAGCGAAGCCCCGGATATGGACGAGGCAGAGCAGTTCGCCCAGGCGCTGATCAACACCTTTGAAAACGAAACCGGGCAGGCGGTCTCCGTCGGCATCGGCGAGGTGAAGACGTCGCTGAACGCCATCGCCGATTCCTTCGAGGAAACAAAGCGCGCGCTGAACGTCGGCAGAATCTACCGGAACCAATCCCGGGTGTTCGTTTACCACAAGCTTCTGCTGGAGCGCTTCCTGGACGAAGTGCCGGTGGAGATGCAGCTGAAATACAACCAGGCGATGTTCAACCGCAAAACCGCCCGCCTTTTCAACGAGGAAATGCTGCACACCATCGACAAGTTCTTTGAAAACAGCCTGAACCTGTCGGAAACGGCGAGGCAGATTTACATCCACAGGAACACGCTGGTGTACCGCCTGGACAAGGTGCAGCGGCAGATCGGCCTGGATCTGCGCTCCTTCGACTACGCGGTGACCTTCAAGATGATGATGCTTCTGGGCAAAAACGGACAGGAGCGCGGCGGCAAGATCCGCTGAACCGAATGAGCCTTTCGCGCCTGCCGGCATCTTCCGACAGGCGTTTTTTCATAGGAGGACAGAATGCAAAAGCGATCCATCGCCGTGCTGGCGATGATTTGGGCGGTGGTGCTGACGGCGGCGGTTTCGTCCGCGGTCACGCTTTCCCTCTGCGGCGCCGTGCGCATTGAGATTCCGGCGGACGACGCGCCGCGCACCGGCGGCAGGAGATTCGGCCGGCTGGATGAA
This sequence comes from Clostridia bacterium, assembly GCA_017512675.1. Taxonomy (GTDB): domain Bacteria; phylum Bacillota; class Clostridia; order Christensenellales; family Aristaeellaceae; genus RGIG5678. The sequence goes on from JAFWEY010000155.1 coordinate 11,969, forward strand.
ATTCTGGAAATTATGCAGGATCAGTACCTGACCGAACTGGACACGCAGACGCTGCTGGACGGCGCGGCCAAGGGGATGATGGCCGCGGCGGAGGACCCGTATACGTTCTACTACACCCCCCAGGAAATGACCGAAATGACCGAGCATTCCCAGGGCGAATACAACGGAATCGGCGTGCTGCTCTCCGCGGACAAGGAGGGGGACGCGACGATTCTGCGGGTATTCGATCCGTCGCCGGCGAAGAGCGCCGGCCTTCGCGCCGGGGACCGCATCATCGAGGTCAACGGCGAGCCCGTCAGCGCCGCCTCCGCCAAGGAGCTGAATACGGCGATCCAGGCCATCGCGGACGCGCCGGGGAACAGCATCGAGCTGACGGTGCTGCGGGACGACGAGATCCTGACCGTTTCGACCGGCCGGGATTCGGTTACGGTCAGCCGGATCGAACACAGGGTGCTCGAAGGCAATATCGGGTATCTCGCGATCTACGAATTCATGGGGGACGACGTCACCGGTTTCCGCGCCGCGCAGCAGGAGTTCCGAAACGCCGGCGTGCGGGGCCTGATTCTGGACCTGCGCTCCAACCCCGGCGGGCTGCTCACGGACGTGGTGGATATCGCAGACGCGCTGCTGCCGGAGGGGCTGATCGTCTACACGCTGGATCGGGACGGACGGCGCAGCGAATTCTATTCCGACGCGAACGCCTGGAAGGTGCCGATGGCGGTGCTGGTCAACGGCATGTCCGCCAGCGCCAGCGAAATCCTGGCCGGCGCGCTGCAGGATTACGGGCTGGCCGAGATCGTCGGCGAAACCACCTACGGGAAGGGCGTCGTGCAGACCGTGATCCCGTTCCGCTCCGACGGCGCCGGGCTGCAGCTGACCACCGCCGCGTACTACACCCCGAAGGGCCGGTCGATCCAGGGCGTCGGCATCGAACCGGATCATACGGTGATCGACGGGAAGTTCATTCACAACGAGTCGGAGAAGCTGGAAGACGACCCGCAACTGTTCAGGGCATGGAAGCTGCTGACGAAAGGCAAGGAGGCTCCGGCGCGCTGAAGCTGTCCGCGGGCGGGAACGGTTTTCCGGAGCGGAGCCGTGTTTGCACGGTATTGTCCAATGCTGTTTTCACGAAGAGATGAGGGCTGGAAACACAATGAACGGGATCTCCTGTGCGGAAGCACAAGCCTGTATGCAAAAGCTGAACGGAATGATGCTTGTCAGGTATTACAGAATCCTTGACATGATCTGCATGACGTTCGATGATCATGTCGATACGTACAATGCGGAGAAGGAGGAGTACGAGGACAGATTCGGCATCCATGCCGCTTGCTGGATCAGGGTGGTGAATTCCCATCGGATACTGGCATCATCTGAGGATAAATGGGTTGATGAAAACCATGATCCGATTGATGAAAGCGAAAAGCACGCGGTATCGCTTTTTGATCAGGAAATGGAAAGCGCGGTGAAAGCAATCGGTCACGCGGCTGTCGAAGCAATTGAAGTTCTTCCGGTCGGAGACATAAAAATGCGCTTCAGTAACGAGATTCTGATGGAGCTGTTCGCCAATTCGTGCGGTCATGATGATTATTATGAAGACTGGAGATTCATGTCTCATCCGGATGATATCCATATCTCCCACTCGGATAACGCATTCGCCGTGTCGTAGCGTTTCATGGCAAGGGAGCTTCATGTTCATCTGAAAAGGGGGAACGTTTGTGAAACTGCATGCTTTGATGCACCTTCCCGGAATCCTGCTGCTGGTGTTTTCCGTCATTTCCTGTGCGGGTGTCGCGGAAAGCGCGCCGTCTGTCGGCGATACCGTAACGATGGGCGCATACGCCGGTGAGCCGGTCACGTGGCGGGTGCTGGCCGAAGACGGTGACAAACGGCTGCTGATATCGGAATACGGATTGGAAACGAAGCCGTACAACAACAGGACCCGGAATGTAACCTGGGCCGCCAGTACGCTTCGGGCATGGCTGAACGGGAAATTCCTGGAGGAAAGCTTCAGCAAAGAGGAACGGATGCGGATCGTGCGGAGAAAGATTCATACCCCGGATCCGGACAGGGAATCCAGCGACGCTTACGGTGGAGAAGACTCTTTGGACAGCGTTTTCCTGCTGAGTATTGACGAAGCGGAGATGCATTTCGTCTCGGATACCGACCGGGCGGCGAAGCCGACAAACCATGCGCTGCGGAACGGCGCTGAGACGTTTACGGCATTTGACGCAGGGGACCTGGATGATGCGGATGATCCTGAAGAATACGCGGAATACACAGGAAACTGCTTCTGGTGGCTGCGTACGCCGGGAAGCTCTCAGGACAGAGCCGCTATTGTTACAGGCGATGGAGAAGTTGATGTCCTGGGCTGGCCGGCAGATACGGATTGCTTTTGCGTCCGCCCTGTTATATGGGTGAACGGGGAACCGTAATCCCGGCTTCAACAAAGACTCGCCCGGGTGCTGTCAGTATCTGGGCGGGTGAATTTTGTAAACGAGTCGGAGAAGCTGGAAGACGGCCCTCAGCTGACCAGGGCATGGAAGCTTCCGACCAAATCCGCCGGGCTCTCCTCACGGGCGCGGGATTCGCTCCGTTGGGACTTGCAAAGCGGCGGGTTTTTATGTATACTGGTTAAGTCAACACAGCACAATTCGCCGGCACGCCCGGCAGCGTCTTTTGCGCCATCCATTTCCTGCATATTTCTCGATTTACCTCCAATAAACTCTCGAAATCTGCAGGAACACAAAATCCACTCGCCGATCGACCGCCTCAATTGTGCGGTGTTGCCTTAAAGAACCGGAGAATTTGGGAATACGGGAGGGAACGCGTGATGGAGAAAATCAAGGATATGCTGGCCGGCGCGGGCGGGAACATCGTACTGGCAATCGTGACCAGCATCGTCGGGTTCTACCTGATCAAATACCTGATGAAGCTGATCGACAGGGTCAAGGGCTTCGAAAAGCTGGATCCGACGGTGACGCGGTTCGTGAAGAACTTCATCAAGTGGCTGCTGTACGTGATGCTGATCATCGGCGTGATCAGCGTTCTGGGCGTGCCGATGGCGCAGGTGATCGCGGTGCTCGCTTCCGCCGGCGTGGCCGTCGGCCTGGCTCTGCAGGGCGCGCTGAGCAATCTGGCGGGGGGCATACTGCTTCTGATCGTCCGCCCGTTCAACGTGGGCGATTTCGTGGAGGCCGCGGGCGCCAGCGGCGTCGTGCAGTCGATCAACCTGTTCTACACGGTCCTTCTGAGCGGGGACAACAAGCGCATTACCGTGCCCAACGGCAACCTGATGAACGCGAACGTGGTGGATTACACGGCGGAACCGCTGCGCCGCGTGGACCTGGAATTCTCCTGCGCAAAGAGCGAGAAGCCCGCGCAGATCCAAAAGTGCATTCTGGACACGGTGGCCGCCAGCAAGCTGGCGCTTCAGGATCCCGCCCCCTTTGCCCGCGTCAGCGGCGGCACCAACGAGGGCATGATCTTTACCGTGCGCGTCTGGTGCAGGACCGAGGATTACTGGGATCTGTATTTTGAACTGAACCAGAGCATCGTGGAAGCCTTCGCCGCCCGCGGCGTTCAGGCGCCCGCGCTGCGCGTGCTGAACGACAGGGCGTAGAACGCTCGCAGGGCTCGCTTGGATTGAAATCTCCTTGCCTTCGGCAACGATATTTCAATCCGATTGCGCTCGCTGCGCGAGCTTGGAATGGAAACGCCGCTGCGCGGCGTTTCCATTCCTGGTTTTCAGATTTTCCTGCATCCTTCGGATGCGGACGGAAAATCTGCAGGGAAACCATTTTTGCTTTCGGCGGCAAGCTGCCTTCGCAAAAATGGCTCCTCGGGCCGGCAAAGCCGTCCCTGCGGAATGGCGCAAAGGGAACA
>JAFWEY010000156.1 GCA_017512675.1 Clostridia bacterium
CCCTGCAAGGTCTGCAAGCCCTGACGCGTTCTCCCCGCAGAACGGATCCGTTTTCTTTTCCCGAATATATCAAAACAGCCGCCCCTGAGGGGCGGCCTTTCCAATGAGCTGTCGGCGGAATCACTTGATTGTATGAAGCTCATAATCCCTTGTGCCCAATCCGATCTTCTCGCCGTGCGCCAGCGTTTCCTTCCACTTGACGTTGGGATTGCTGTCCAGAAAATGATCGTTATGGCTCTGCCAGCCCGGCCTGGCCAGGTTGTCGCCCAGCTGGCTGTTTCGCACCGGCTCCGCTTTCTGGCACAGATCCGCACAGGCCTGATCCAGCGCTACAGGGTCGAAGGAAGCGAGCATGCCGATGTTGGGCAGAATCGCCGCGTCGTTCTCGCTGTGGCAGTCGCAGTTCGGGGATACGTCCATAATCAGGGAAATGTGGAAGCTGGGCCTGCCATAGCAGACGGCCTGGGTGTATTCCGCAATTTTGCAGCAGAGGATTTCCGTCGCAGCATCGTTGACATTGCTGATCGCATCGAACGCGCAGGCGCCGATGCACCGTCCGCAGCCCTTGCACAGGTCGGGGTCGATGTACGCTTTGCGGTCCTTTCCGTAGGAGATCGCGTTGGAACCGCATTCGCGGCTGCAGCGCTTGCAGCTCCTGCACAGCGCGGGATCCACCTGCGGCGTTCCTTCGTTGTGCTGATGCATCTTGCCGGCGCGGCTTCCGCCGCCCATGCCGATATTCTTGAGAGCACCGCCGAAGCCCGTCACTTCATGCCCCTTGAAGTGATTCAGCGAGATGACGATATCCGCATCCATCAGCGCGCGTCCGATCAGCGCCGTCCGGCAGTATTCGCCGTTGTGGACCGGCACTTCAATATCATCCGTCCCCCGCAGCCCGTCGGCAATCAGCACATGGCAGCCTGTGGTTACGGTGTTGAAGCCGTTGAGCTCCGCGTTCGTCAGATGATCGATCGCGTTTTTGCGGCTGCCGGGGTAAAGGGTGTTGCAGTCGGTCAGGAACGGAACGCCGCCCAGATCCCGAATCACGTCGGCCACGGCTTTCACGTAATTGGGGCGTATGTAGGAGCAATTGCCCAATTCGCCGAAATGCATTTTGATCGCCGTGAACTTGCCGTCAAAATCGATCGAGGAAATCCCCGCGGCGCGGATCAGCTTCTGCAGTTTTGCGCATGGGCTGACCCCGATTTGGGTCCTGAAATCAGTAAAATACACCTTTGCTTTCTCCATCATGCACACCTCCTGTTGCAAACCCGATTATACGGGAAAGGCAAAAAGTTAGTCAACAGTAATGGAAAAGGATTTACAAACCCGCAATTCGATTGCGGGAAGCCAAGGGCGTTTCAGGTCCGAATATGGATCTCAGGCGGTTTCGCCGGTTCCCGGCGGAAGCCCGATTGTTCCGCCCGTGCGCGAACGGCAGCCATAAAGCCAGCCTCTTCTTTCTGTCAAGAACTTTTACTTGACAAAACCATGGGAGCTGTGGTATCCTGTCGGACGCGAGGTGGCAGCGGTATGGACAATTCCGGTACGGGCGCGGGCAACGCGATGGAAGAGATGACGGAAATCGGCCTGCTGCTGGATTTTTACGGACCGCTTCTGACAGAAAACCGGGTCAGAATCCTGCGCCTCTGGTGCGAAGAGGATCTGTCCGTCTCAGAGATCGCGCAGGAGGTTCACATTTCCCGCCAGGGGGTGCACGACGCGCTTCGCAGGGGAAAAGCGCAGCTGCGCGAATATGAAGGCATTCTCGGAATGGCGGCGCGCTACCGCCGCATTCTGGATTCCGTAAGCGCCTGCCGAAGCGGATTGAAACGGCACGCACAGCTGGAATGGGTGGCCGACGCGATCCGTCAGCTGGACGAAATCGAAGGCATCGAGAGGTGAGCACATGGCATTTGAAGGATTGACCGAGAAACTGAATCAGGCGTTCCGCAAGCTGAACAGCAAAGGCAAGCTGAACGAACAGGACGTAAAAACCGCGATGCGGGAAGTGCGCATGGCTCTGCTGGAAGCCGACGTCAACTATCTCGTCGTCAAGGATTTCGTCAAAAAGGTATCCGAGCGCTGCATCGGCCAGGAGATCCTCTCATCGCTGACGCCGGGACAGCAGGTCATCAAGGTAGTCAACGAAGAACTGACCGCGCTGATGGGCGGCGCCAACGCGCGCCTGTCCCATTCCTCCAACCCGCCGACCGTGTATATGCTTTGCGGCCTGCAGGGCGCGGGCAAAACGACAATGGCCGGCAAGCTCGGCGGGCTGATCAAGCGCACCGAAAACAAAAAGCCGCTTCTGGTGGCCTGCGACGTTTACCGTCCCGCCGCCATCAGGCAGCTGCAGGTGGTCGGCGAAACGGTCGGCGTGGACGTCTTCGAAAAAGGGCAGATCAATCCTGTGGACATCGCCCGTCAGGCAATCGAATACGCCAGGTATTACGGGCGGGATCCGGTAATTCTGGATACGGCCGGACGGCTGCACATCGACGAGAAGCTGATGCAGGAGCTGCGCGACGTGCGGGACGCGGTGCATCCCCAGGAAATCCTGCTGGTGGTCGACGCGATGACCGGACAGGACGCGGTCAACGTTTCGGAAACCTTCAACAAGAATCTCGGGCTGGACGGCGTCATTCTGACCAAGCTGGACGGCGACAGCCGCGGCGGCGCAGCCATCTCCGTCAAGGCGGTTACCGGAAAGCCAATCAAGTTTTCCGGCACCGGCGAAAAGCTGACCGACATCGAACCGTTCCACCCGGATCGCATGGCTTCCCGCATTCTGGGAATGGGCGACGTACTCAGCCTGATCGAAAAAGCCCAGGAAGCGGTGGACGAAAAAGCTGCCGGGAATCTGGTGGACAAAGCCCGCAAGGGCACCTTTACGCTGGAGGATTACCTGGATCAGATCGGGCAGTTCAAGAAAATGGGTTCTGTAAAGGACCTGCTGGGCATGATTCCCGGGCTGAGCGGGAAAATCAACGAAGACGACATCGACGAGGAAAAGATCGGAAAGGCGCAGAAAAAGAACGAAGCGATCATCCTGAGCATGACCCGCATGGAACGGCGCAATCCGGATATCCTCAACGCGTCGCGCAAGCGCCGCATCGCGGCCGGAAGCGGCACGACCGTACAGGAAGTCAACCTGCTGCTCAAGCAGTATGAGCAGGCGCGGCAAATGATGAAGCAGATGATGGGCACCCGGCGCAAAGGCCGTCTGCGTTTGCCGTTCGGCCTGAAATAACCGATCGATACGCATTCGCGTTTTGATAGATACAGTTATCGTCAAGGAGGAAACAGATCATGGTTAAGATTCGTCTGAAGAGAATGGGCATGAAGAAGGAACCCTTTTACCGCGTTGTCGTAACCGACAGCCGCAACCCGCGGGACGGCCGCTTTATCGAGGAACTCGGCTATTACAATCCTCTCACCAATCCCGCGGACATCAAAATCGACGTCGAGCGCGCCAAATACTGGCTCGGCAACGGCGCCCAGCCCACCGATACCATGCGCGGTCTGCTGAAAAAAGCCGGCGCGATGTAATGGCGCGAGGTGAACACGATGGTGGAATTGGTTCGCTTCATCGCCGGTTCACTGGTGGATCATCCCGAAGAGGTTGACGTACGCGAAGTGGAAAGCCAGGACAGCGTCGTCATAGAGCTCAGGGTCGCCGAAGGGGACATGGGAAAGGTGATCGGCAAGCAGGGCCGCATCGCCAAGGCAATACGCACAGCCGTCAAAGCCGCTACTCCCCGGGACGCGAAGCCGGTATTTGTGGAGATCATCTGAATCACGTGCGATTTGAGGCGGAGGCGTTTGCTTCCGCCTGTTTTGGTACCGCTGACAAGGAGACAGTTATGCTTGAGAGTCATTTGCTGATCGGGGAGGTTTTGAAACCGCAGGGCGTGCGGGGCGAAATCAAGGTTAAGCCGGTCACCTTTGACATAAGCCGGTTCGAAGGCCTCGAATCGGTTTTCCTGAAGGACGGAGACGCGTATCGGGAAGTCGGCTGCCGGGTTTCCCGCATTGATTCTGACGCGGTCTATCTCACCCTTGACGGCGTGCGGGACCGGGATCAGGCGGAGAAGCTCCGGGGAGCGGGCCTGTACGTGGACCGTGCCCACGCGGTCTCTCTGCCTGAAGATACGGAATTCATCGTGGACCTGATCGGCTGTGTAGCGGCGGACGACGAGGGACGGACGGTTGGCACGCTGACAGAGGTGCTGCAGAGCGGCGCGGCGGATGTGTACGTGTTCCGCGGACCCGAAGGCCAGGTGCTGGCGCCGGCGCTGAAGAGTCTGGTGCTTCAGGTGGACACGGAAAAGAAGACCATGCTTCTGAGCGCCGCGCGGCTGAAGGAAGTCGCGGTGTTCGAGGAATGACACAGGGAACGAAATGATGCGCTTTCGAATCCTTACAATTTTTCCCGGGATGTTCGAACCGATCCTCTCGGGAAGCATACTGGGCCGCGCGAGGGCCAAAGGGCTGATCGACGCTGAGGCGGTCGATATCCGCGCATATTCCGGCAACAAGCACAAAAACACCGACGACATACCGTTCGGCGGCGGCGCGGGCATGGTCATGCTGGCACAGCCGATCGTATCGGCAGTGGAAGCACTGGAAAGCGAAGGGTTTTCCGGGCGGCGGATTTATCTGTCTCCCCGGGGGCGCAGGCTGGACCAGAAAATGGTTCAGGAACTGGCGCAGGAAGAGAGCCTGCTTCTGCTGTGCGGCCATTACGAAGGCGTGGACCAGCGGGCGCTGGATCTGTGCGGCTTCGAGGAAGTGTCCATCGGCGATTATGTCCTGACCGGCGGCGAGCTGGGTGCAATGGTGCTGGTGGACGCGGTCGCACGGCTTGTGCCCGGGGTGCTCGGATGCGCCGAATCCTCCGAAGAGGAGAGCTTTTCAAACGGCCTTCTCGAGTATCCGCAGTACACGCGCCCGCGGGAATTCAGAGGCCTTCAGGTTCCCGAGGTGCTGCTGAACGGCAACCATGCGCATATCGTGGCGTGGCGGCTCGCGCAGTCCCTGAGCCTCACCCGCGAACGAAGGCCGGATCTGTACGTATCATACAAACAAAAGGCTCTGGCGGAACAGCCGAAGCCGAAAAGAAAAAGGAGGCAAAAGACCATGGCAAAGGAACTGAAAGGCAGCAGGACAGAAAAGAACCTGATGACCGCGTTTGCCGGCGAGAGCCAGGCGCGCAATAAGTACACCTATTTCGCATCCAAGGCGAAAAAGGAAGGGTACGAGCAGATCGCACGCATTTTCCTGGAGACGGCGGACAACGAAAAGGAACATGCAAAGATCTGGTTCAAGCTGCTGAACGGCATCGGCAGCACCGCAGAGAACCTGGCTGCCGCGGCGGACGGCGAGAATTACGAGTGGACCGACATGTATCTGACCTTTGAAAAGGAAGCGCGCGAGGAAGGCTTCGACGAAATCGCCGATCTCTTCGCAGGCGTGGCGGCCATCGAAAAGGAGCACGAAGAGCGCTACCGCAAGCTGCTGAGCAACGTTCAGAACTCGCTGGTGTTCTCCCGGGACGGCGACTGCATCTGGCAGTGCGCGAACTGCGGACACATCGTCATCGGGAAACAGGCGCCGGAGGTGTGCCCGGTCTGCAATCATCCCCAGGCGTATTTCCAGATCAAGGCGGAGAACTACTGATTCGCAATCGAACGGGCGGCGGGTTTCGCCGCCCGTTTGGTTTGAAAACATTTTTTCGATTCCGGGCGTCTTTCAGTTGACGCGAAAGCGATCCCGGCATATAATGAATGCGACGCCGCTTCGTGTCCGAACCCGATTCGGCAGGAAGATTCTGGAGGAACCATGCTGCTGGACTTTCACACCCATGCCTTTCCGGATTCCGTCGCGCCGAGAGCTATGGCTGCAATGTCGAAAAACGGCGGAGCGCTGCACCCCGCGCTGGACGGCACAATCGGGGCGCTGAAGGCGTCGATGGAGCGAAACGACGCCCGCTGCGTGCTTCTGCCGGTAGCGACCAATCCCGACAAGCTCTTCTCCGTCAATCGATGGGTGCTGGAGCAGGCATCGGAACGGGTGATTCCGTTCGGCGGCGTTCATCCGTTTGCGCGGGACGCCGTTGAGACACTCGATTGGCTCACGGCTCACGGCGTCAGGGGCATCAAGCTTCATCCCGAGTACCAGCGCTTCGACCCCGGCGACGAGCGGCTTTTCCCGTTCTACCGCGAGATCGGGCGGCGCGGTCTGATCACCGTGTTCCACGCGGGATGCGATCCGGCCTACATGCCGCCGGCCCTGCTGCGTCCCGACGTCATCGAGCGGATCCTGCCGTATTTCGGCGGTGCCCCGGTCGTCGCCGCGCATCTGGGCGGATACCTGATGTGGGATGCCGTCGCACGGATGACTCCGGCCGCGAATCTCTATCTGGATACCGCTTATCTGCACGGCAGGGTGATCCGTCCGCAAATGGAGGCCATTATCGCGCGTTTCGGCGTCGGCCATATCCTGTTCGGCAGCGACTCGCCCTGGGACGACACCGGCTCCGAATTCGGGCTGGTGGAATCATTGGATCTTTCACACGAGGAGAAACAGCGGATTCTGCATCAAAACGGCGAAAGCCTCCTGGGCCTCGAGCAGCCCGAATCCGGCAGCGCAGTCCCGGCCCGGTAATCATCACGAAGTGAAAAGGAGACAGAGCAATGTCTGAACACTACGAAAAGAACCCGGATGTTTCCATTGGCAACTGGTTTGGTTCGAAGCTTCTGCTGGCGATTCCCGGCATCCATCTGATCATGCTGATCGTATGGGCCATCACCTGCAAGCGCAAATCAAAGCGCAGCTACGCCATCGCGTCCCTTCTCTGGGAGCTCGTCTTCCTGATCGTGCTGGTTGCGGTCGTGATGCTGTTCGGCAAGCAGATCCTGGATTGGCTGAACGGAATCGACCTGACGCGCTTTGGCCAGCAGGCAGCCGCCGCGATTCCGACGCCCACTCCTGTGCCCATCGGCTGATTTTCTTTCAGGGCACGCTCTGGCAGCACCGCACAATCCGCCGGCAAATCTGGCGGCGGATTGTCCGGTGTTGCCCTTGTTTTGTCCGTATTCCGCCAAATGCCGATCCGGCAGAGCGGGCGGACAGCAAACCGTTTTGGGCGCATCCGGAATTTGGAAACGCGAGCCGGTTTGCCTGCGGGTTTGGAATTGTGAACAGCCATTGCCGTCGTTCATGCCGTGCAAATCAGGAGGAAGATAAATCCATGGCGTTTGATTTCAGGAAAGAATACAAGGAGTTCTATCTGCCGAAGGATACGCCGGCCATCGTCACAGTGCCGCGTATGAATTACATCGCCGTCAGCGGCCAGGGCGATCCCAATGCGGAAGGCGGCGAATACAAGCAGGCCATCGCCCTGCTCTACGGCATCGCTTATACCATCAGGATGAGCGGGAAGGCCGGCCATCGGATCGCCGGTTATTTCGATTATGTCGTTCCGCCGCTGGAAGGGTTCTGGCGGCAAAACGGGATCGACGGAATTGATTTCCTGCACAAAGAGAGTTTCCAATGGATTTCAGTCATCCGGCTGCCGGACTTCGTGACGACGGCGGACTTTCATTGGGCAGTTGCGGAAGCGGAGCGGAAGAAGAAGGCCGATTTTTCAAAAGCGGAGTTTTTTTCCTGTGACGAAGGGCTGTGCGTACAGTGCATGCATATCGGCCCGTACGACAGCGAGCCTGCCACCGTTGAACGCATGCACAGGTATATGGAAGAGCAGGGATATCTGCTGGATATCACCGACAAGCGCCTGCATCACGAGATCTATCTCAGCGACCCCAGAAGGGTGTCTCCGGAAAAGCAGAAAACGGTGATCCGGCATCCGATCAGGCCGGCTGACGGCTGATCTGTCCCAAAATCTGTGCAAGCCGCAGCGAAGCAGCGCAAAACGCCGGTTCGTTGAAAGAGAGCGGGCAGCGGAGCCATCCGCTGTCCGCTTTCTGCGCATCAGCGCGTGAGCGGGCGGCGCGATGCGCCGCCGTTCCCAGGAATGCGCAAACGGCGCAAAAGCCCTGAATCTGTTCCCCGCACAGGGCAAAAAACAGGGCGGAACGGCTGCCCGTTCCGCCCTGTCGGGGTTTCTGTGGAAATGCAGGACCGGATTACTTCAGGTAATCGGGAATCTCCAGGCCCATCTCCTCGTAGTATTTGCGGGCGCCCGGATGCAGGTCGCTGGGGATGCCGGAGAGCGCGCTGTCAAGGCTCATGTAGTTCGCCTTCGCGTTGATCTCCTGAATGTCGCCCA
>JAFWEY010000157.1 GCA_017512675.1 Clostridia bacterium
GGGCCCGAGCAAGGATTACGCGATTCTGGGCACGGTCGCCGCGGGCACGGAGCTGGAATTCCTGGGCGAACTGAAGAAGGACAAGCGCGGCGTGGTCTGGTACAAGGTCCGCTACGCCGGAAAGGCCGCCTGGGTCTCCTCGAAGTACTCGAAGATCGTATGACGGCAAAACGCGAAGAAGACATCCCCCTGCTCCCGCGAAGGGCAGGGGGATCGCCGGTTTTGGGCTTCCGGATCGATCCGCAAAGCGGGGCGCGCAGGGCCGGGGACCCTGTGCGCCTGCCCGCAAAAACACGATCCTGCGGCACCGCGAACAGGCAGGGATCCCTTGCAGCGGCGTTTCCCGGTCATCCGGCCGGATCCCGCGCGCCGGTCAGATCCCGCACGCCGGTCAGATCGAAGGACGGTATATACTGCTCGTCGGAAGAGGAAAGCTCCTGCACATAGCCGTCCTCGATGCCGAGGAACAGCATATGATCCACCACCCGCTGGTATTCCTCCTCTGTCAGCCGGCGGTCGAGCGGCGGACAGCCGGCCGCCTGTGCGAACGGCGTATACTGCGCCATCACAGAGACCCAGGCCCCGGGCAGGTTCCCGTGAATCCAATCCAGAATGCGCATCGATTCCTCCGCGTGCCCCGGCAGAATCAGATGGCGCACCAGCAAGCCCCGCTGCATCACGCCGTCGCCGTTCAGCACCACCCTCGGCTGCTGGCGGTACATTTCGAGCAGCGCGCCAGACGCCCAGCGGAAATAGTCCGGCGCGCCGGAATACCGTCCGGCGCTTTCCGCGTCCATATACTTGAGATCCGGCAGATATACCTGCACGCACCCTTCCAGCTTTCGCAGCGTTTCCGCCTTCTCGTAGCCGGAACTGTTCCACACCACCGGCACCGGCAGCGGATTCTGCAAAAGCTTCCGCAGCAGCAGCGAATGATGGGACGGGGTCACCAGATCGATGTTTTCCGCGCCCTGACCGATCAGCCGGTGAAAGCATTCCAACAGCCTGCTTTCGCTCACGGGCAGGCCGAAGCACCCATGGGATACCTTCTCGTTCTGGCAGAATATGCACCTGAGCGCGCATCCGGAAAAGAACACGGTTCCCGCGCCGCCGGTGCCGCTGATGCAGGGTTCTTCGTCAAAATGCAGCGCGGCCCGGGCGACGGCTGCCGTCTCCCCGACGCGGCACACGCCCTTCCCCTCGCCCGGCGCTTCGTTTCCGCGTACGGCTCCGCAGTCGCGCGGGCACTGCCGGCAAAGAAACGGCACCTCAGCGCACCTGCCCGTTTCCGTCGATCAGGTACTTGTAGGTGGTCAGCTCGCGCAGTCCCATCGGCCCGCGGGCATGCAGCTTCTGGTTGCTGATGCCGATTTCCGCGCCGAACCCGAACTCTCCGCCGTCGGTAAACCGCGTGGACGCGTTGACATAGACCGCCGCCGCGTCCACCATCTGCTGAAACAGATTCGCCGCCGCGGGATCCTGCGTGATGATCGCCTCGCTGTGCCGGGTTCCGTGGGCATTGATGTGACGGATCGCCTCGTTTACGCCGTCCACCACCCGCACCGAATAAATCAGATCGTTGTATTCGGTGTCCCAGTCCGCCTCTTCGGCCGCGTTGACCCAGGGACAGACCGCGCGGGTCTTCTCGCAGCCGCGGATCTCAACCCCTGCCTCGCGAAGCTTCCCGAGGCACACCGGCAGGAACTCGCCGGCAATCGCCTCGTCCACCAGCAGCGTCTCCGCGGAATTGCACACGGACGGCCGGCTGATCTTGGCGCTTACCGCGATTTTCACGCCCATATCGAAATCGCAGCCCCGATCCACATAAACGTGGCACACGCCGTCGCCGGTCTGAATCACGGGGACCGTCGCCTGCTCCACCACGCTGTGAATCAGGCCCTTTCCGCCGCGGGGAATCAGCACGTCGATCAGCCCGTTGAGCCGCATCATCTCCGCCGCGGTTTCGCGGGACGTATCCGTCACGAGATTCAGGCAGCCTTCGGGAAGCCCGCCTTCCTGTGCTGCCCGGGAAAGGATGTCGGTCAGGATCGTGTTGGAGCCGATCGCGTCCGAGCCGCCGCGCAGGATCACCGCGTTGCCGGATTTCAGGCAAAGCCCGGCCGCGTCCGCTGTAACATTGGGACGGGATTCGTAGATGATGCCGATGACGCCCAGCGGCACGCGAACCCGGCGGATGCGCAGGCCGTTCGGCCGTTCGATCCGCTCGAGCACCTCGCCCACCGGATCCGCCAGCGCGGCCACTTCCTCCAGTCCCTGCGCCATGCCCTGGATTCTGGCGCCGTTCAGCGTCAGCCGCTCCAGGAACGAAGCCTTTACGCCTTTGCGCGACGCCTTCTCCAGATCCTCCCGGTTCGCCGCGAGAATCCTCTCCTCGCTGTCCCGCAGCGCCTGCGCCATGTTCATCAGCGCCCGGTTCTTAACCGCCGCCGGAACCGCGCCCATCTGAATGGCCGCTTCCCGCGCCTTCAGCCCCATTTCTCTCAAATCCATGATGATCCCTCCAACGCTTTGATCGCCTGAGATGCCGGCAGTACAGATTCTTTCGCGGCCCGGCCTTCGAAATCCTGCCGGTACCGAAATTTTCACCTTCCCGCGCGCTTCGGTTCCGGAAAGAGAACCATAACCGCTTCGGTTTCTGCCGCCGCCCCGGTTCCCGGCAGGAAAGCCCCGTTTTCCTCCTATGATAACGTACGGTACCTTTGAGAACCCGCCCCGCCGCCGCAGCGGCATTCGGATTCGGATTCAGATTCGGATTTGGTTTCGGATTCGGATTTGGATTCGGATTTGGATTCGGATTGGATTCAGGCGGACGGTCTGCGGCAATCCGCCGCAATCTGCCGCAATCTGCCGCAGCGGCGCAATTCGCTCTGCGCAGGCGCATCCTTGCCGCGGAGCGCGGCCGCCGGAGCGGAAGCGAACGCGAAGAACGCGCCGCAGCGCCGCCGCTTCCCGCTGCGTTATGCGCCTGCCGGCCAGTCCCCTCCGGGAAAGGCGAACGCCGCGGCGAAGAAAACGGCGCGCCCGGCGGATGCGTTTTCCGTCAGGCGCGCCGGCGGGTTTTCTGCCGGGAGTCTTTGAAGGGGAACGCCGTCTCATTCCGCGCCGGCGTCCCCGGATTTCATTTGCACAGCTCCGCCACGACGGAACTGATCGCCTTCCCGTCCGCCTTGCCCTTCAGCGCGGGCATGACCGCCTTCATAATCTGGCCCTTGTTCTTCGAGGCGAGGAGATCCGCAAAATTCTCCGCGAGATAGCCGCGTATTTCTTCCTCGGACATCATCTTCGGAGCGTATTCGCAGATCACGTCATAATTGTACTGATACTCCGCCTTCAGTTCGGCGCGATCGTCCGGACAGCTGTCCAGCTGCTCCTTTGCGGTCTTCACCGATTTCAGAATCACCCGGTCCACCAGCTCCTCGCTGATGTCTTCCCGGGTTCCCGCGTCGATCGCCGCCTTCTTCACATCGGCGATCAGCGTCGAAAGGACGGTTTTCCGCGCCTTGTCGCGGGCCTTCATCGCGGCGACCATATCGCCGTGCAGGGTTTCGAATTTCATATCCTCATCCTTCTTTCGCCTTTAGGTAAATCGGGAAATCTGCAGGAAATGGATGGCGCAAAAGGCGCCGCCGGGCGTGCCGGCGAATTGTGCGGTATTGCCTTTATTCCATCGTGCGCCTGAAGTGGTTCTCGCAGGCTTCCTCCAGCGCCTTGACGATGATCTTCAGGGTCTGAATGCGCGCGTACTTCTTGTCGTTGGACTCGATGATATGCCATGGCGCGTTTTCGGTGCTGGTCTTTGCGATCATCTCGTCCACAGCCGTCTCGTACTGGGGCCACTTTTCGCGGTTGCGCCAGTCCTCATCGGTAATCTTCCACTGCTTCTCCGGCGTGTTCTGCCGCTCGGTAAAGCGGGCCAGCTGGGTTTCCTGATCGATGTGAATCCAGAATTTCAGCACCACCGCGCCCCAGTCGGTGAGCATGCGCTCGAACTCGTTGATTTCGTTGTAGGCGCGCTTCCAGTCCTTCTCCGTGCAGAAGCCCTCCAGGCGCTCCACCATGACGCGCCCGTACCAGGTGCGGTCAAAGATGCAGATGTGGCCCGTGCGGGGCAGCCGCACCCAGAACCGCCACAGATACTGCCTGTTCAGTTCGTGCGGCAGCGGGGACGCGATCGGATGCACGTCGAACCCGCGGGGATCCAGCGGATAGGCCACCCTGCGGATGTTGCCGCCCTTGCCCGCCGCGTCCCAGCCCTCGTAGCACAGGATCACCGGAATCTTCTTGCGGTAGAGAATGTTGTGCAGCACGCTCAGGCGATTCTGGAGCTTCTTGAGCTCCTTCCTGTATTCCTCGTCGCCGATGGCCGGAGACAGATCCAC
>JAFWEY010000158.1 GCA_017512675.1 Clostridia bacterium
GGTTGTGCCGAAATCCGCGAAGAGCGGGGAGCAGATCGTCGGCCAGTACAGCGCAAAGCGGTCCGTCACCGTGCTGGAGGACTGGCGGCTCGCCCCGACGATCACGAAGATCGAACAGACCGGCGCGGGAAGAATAAAAATCATGTGGAGCGTCGTGTCGCCCGCGAATTACTATTCCGTGTATGAGGTAATCGACGGCGAGAATGTGATGAAGAAGATCGTGGATACGACAAACGTGGAGCTGAGCGGCGTTAGCGCAGGCAAGCACACGTATGTGGTGCTTCCGAAATCCGCAAAGAGCGGAGAGCAGATCGTCGGCCAGTACAGCGGAAAGCGATCCGTCACCGTGCTGGAGGACTGGCGGCTCGCCCCGACGATCACGAAGATCGAACAGACCGGCGCGGGAAAAGTGAAACTCACGTGGAGCGTGGTGTCGCCCGCGAATTACTATTCCGTGTATGAGGTAATCGACGGCCAGAACGTAATGCAGAAGATCGTGGATACGACGAGTGCGGAGCTGAGCGGCGTAAGCATGGGCAGGCACACGTATGTGGTGCTGCCGAAATCGGCGAAGAGCGGAGAGCAGATTGTCGGCCAGTACAGCAATGAGAAATCGATCACTGTGGTGGAATGGGTCATCCATGTGGAATATGTCCAGCTTGATTATACAAGCCTGTCAATGGCCGTTGGCGACGCCATAACACTTCATGCGACGGTATATCCGCTCAATGCAACAGACAGGGATGTTACCTGGTCGAGCAACAACACCTCTGTAGCGACGGTAAGCGCGGGCAAGGTAACTGCAAAGGCGTCCGGTCAAGCGACAATAACAGTAACGACTGTAGATGGCCACAAAACAGCATCCTGTACAGTCACCGTATCCAATCCGGTCGAGTACAGAGCTCTCCTGATCGGGGAAGAGTCCTTCAGCTGGGAATCCTCGCTTTGCACCCGAAATCGCTCAGATGTTACCCTGATGGAAAGAATGCTGAACACGGTCCGCGGCACAAACGGGAAAAAGTTCAGCATAACGAAGAAGTATGATCTGAACCGGTCAGGAGTGCTCAGTGCCATCAAAAATACTTTTGCATCGGCTGATAACAACGATATTTCCCTCTTCTTCATTGCGTCACACGGAAATGCTACCAGCTCCGGAAGCAGCGCCGGCGCTTTGTCAATGTCACCCAGCGGCGATTTGACCATAAGAGATCTGACCAACGCACTGAATGCGGTTCCCGGCAAAGTGATCGTTATCCTTGAGTCCTGCGGTTCAGGGGCAGCGGTATACGGCAATGGTTCTGCAGCAGGGGGCTCTGGCAAAGAACTCGCAAAAGCATTCGATGAAGCGGTAATCAAGGCATTTTCCGAAGCTGATCCAGGGATTGTCGAATTCGTTGGCGAACCGGGGCAGATCATATCAAAGACCGGTGAAATGCGTATATCGAACAAATTCTATGTACTGACTGCCTCCGCATATCTGGAACTGAGCTATGGATGGGAAGGTGAGACCAGTAATAATTTCTTTACAAAATGGCTGACCGATGGGATAGGGACATCCGGAAACATGCCTGCCGACACCAATACAAACGGCCAGACGACATTGCACGAATTATACTCGTACATTTCCAGAGTAGGAGATGATTATCCAGTTTTCACTTCGAGCGGCGTAGGCTATCAGCACGTTCAGGTCTATCCTGCCAACAGCAGTTTCGTGCTGTTCTGCAGATAGCGCGCAGCAGAGGATGGTGCGGGAGTGTCCGGTGTGACCGGGCGGATGCCGCCGGAAGGAAAACCGTTAAGCACGGTCCGGATTGGCGCAGGCCGGAGGATACGGTTTGACATTTTAAAGGGACAGCCGTCGAAAACACGGCAACGGAAACCGGCAGACAATTCAGCGTTGTCTGCCGGTTTCCATGGTCCGGACGGCGGATGAACCGCACTGCCGTCAATTCTCTTTCAGCCTTCGGGCGACGGCATCCAGGAATTCGCCGCTGTTGACCGCGTTCGCGCCGGGCATCAGAAGCGCAAGATCCTTTGTGACCGTTCCGCCTTCGATGGTTTCAATGACCGCTCTTTCCAGGCGGTTGGAAAACCCGATCAGCTCCTGATCCCCATCCAGCTCACCGCGCTTGCGCAGCGCGCCGCTCCAGGCAAAAATCGTCGCCACCGGATTGGTGGAGGTTTCCTCGCCCTTCAGATACCGGTAATAATGGCGGGTGACGGTACCGTGCGCGGCTTCGTACTCGAAGCATCCATCCGGGCTGACCAGCACGCTGGTCATCATTGCCAGCGACCCGTAAGCGGTGGATACCATGTCGCTCATAACATCGCCGTCATAGTTCTTGAGCGCCCATACAAACCCGCCTTCGGAGCGGACCGCGCGCGCGACCGCGTCGTCGATCAGCGTATAAAAATACGATATGCCGGCCTTCCCGTAGGCGTCCTTGTACTCGTTGTCATAAATCTCCTGGAAAATCCACTTGAAGCTTTGGTCGTATGTCTTGGAGATGGTATCCTTTGCCGAAAACCACAGATCCTGACGCAGCGACAGCGCATAGGTAAAGCAGGCCCGTGCGAAGGATTCTATCGAAGCACGGGTGTTGTGCATGCCCATCAGCAGGCCGGGGCCCTGGAACTCGTGAATCGTTTTGCAAATCCTGCGTCCGTCCGCCCCGGTGAACACCAATTCCGCTTTGCCGGCCGAAGGAATTTCCATTTCCACTGCTTTGTAGATGTCCCCGTAAGCATGGCGCGCGATCGTGATCGGGCGTGTCCAGGTAGGTATGTACGGCTTCAGGCCGCGCACCAGAATCGGAGCGCGGAAAACCGTGCCGTCAAGCATCGCCCGCAGCGTGCCGTTGGGGCTTTTCCACATCTCCCGCAGGCCGTATTCCTCAACGCGCTGGGCATTGGGCGTAATGGTCGCGCATTTGACGCCCACCCGAAGACGCGCGATCGCGTTGGCCGCGTCCCGCGTCACCTGATCTCCGGTTTCGTCGCGGTTCTTCAGGCCGAGATCGTAATACTCGGTATTCAGTTCCACGAAAGGCAGAAGAAGAGTATCCTTGATCATCTTCCAAAGAACCCGGGTCATTTCGTCGCCGTCCAGTTCGGCGATCGGATTGCGCATCGGAATTCTGTTCATGCTTTTTCACCCTTTCCTCCGCGGGCAGCATAGTCGTTCATCAGACAGCCGTTGAGCAGAATGCGCCGCGAAGGCTGATCCAAATCCTTCAAATACAGTGTGATACAATCTTTTGATCCATCCGCATGAACCACACGGGCAGCGATTTCCTCCGCGCCCCGTTTGACCATTTCCCGGATGCCGTCGATTTCCACCACATCCCCGACGGAAAAGGCGTATTCCTGTTCGATGGTGAACGGCAGGATGCCCCAGTTGATCAGATTCGAGCGATATCGCTTGGTGGCATACGCCCGGGCGATGTTCGCGCGGCCGCCGACGACCCGCTGGCAGGAAGCGGCCTGCTCGCGCGCGGATCCGTCGCCCGGCATGTTGGCATAAATCAGGGAACCGAAGCCGATTCCGTTTTCCGCATCCCTGCGCGAGGCTTTCGACCGGGACACATACTGAGGATCCCTGCGCGACAGCGCGAATTCGGACAGGCGAATCGGATTCGAGCGATAGCTGGACGTTTCGCCGGAAGGAATCAGTTCGTCGGTCGTGGTCACCGGATCGTTCAGCACCGACGCGACGGTCAGGCGCAGGCTTTCATCCAGCGCGGTAAACCGCGGCCAGTCGGTGATGTTCGGCCCCATCCGAAGCGGCTCGTCCGGAATCGGAGCGCCAAAGCCGGAGTATACCCGCTTCCGATAGACATCCATCGGGATTTCCGCCCGGTTCTCTCCCGGCGCATCGTATTCGATTTCATCTGCACCGGTCAAAACTCCGCCGTTCGCCGCGGTTGCCGCGATCGAGCGGGCATCCATCAGCGCCACGAACGCGCTCTGCCCTTCCCCCGGCTTCGCGCCTTCGCGGAACGGGAAATTTCGGGTCGTATGGCGAATCGAAAGCTGGCCGTTGCCCGGCACATCACCCGCACCGAAGCAAGGCCCGCAGAAGCAGCTCTTGATCAGCGCGCCGGCCTCTTCCAGCGTCACAAGCGCCCCTGCTTTCGAAAGCGCAATGCTCTCGGGCAGCGACGGCGGATATACCGACAGAGAAAAAGCGCCGCAGCCGACGGACTGGCCCTTCAGGATCGCGGCAGCCTCGGCGACATTTTCGAATATCCCGCCGGCGCAGCCGGCAATGATTCCCTGGTCCACCCGGAGCTGTCCGCCGTGAACCTTGCCGGTGAGATCCGGCGCTTTCCCGCCCAGCTGCGGCGCAAGCGCTTTCTCGGTCTCCCTCAGGATATCCGCAGCGTTCTCCTTCAGCTGGCGCACCGTGAACGCGTTTGACGGATGGAACGGAAGCGCAATCATCGGTTCCACCCGGCTCAGATCGATTTCGATCACCATATCGTAATACGCACCGTCGGGAACGGAAAGCTGCTTATACGCGTCTTCCCGCCCGTGCCGGGCATACCAGCTGCGGGTTTTTCCGTCCGTCTCCCAGATCGAGGACAGACAGGCGGTTTCCGTGGTCATCACATCGATGCCGATGCGGAAATCCATCGAAAGGCTGGCGAGGCCGGGACCGGCGAATTCCAGAACCTTGTTTTTGACCAGCCCCTGCCGGTAGGTGGCGCCGCACAGCGCGATGGCAACATCGTGCGGCCCTACCCCCCTGCGGGGTTTTCCGGTCAGATACACCAGCACCACTTCCGGGTTCGGCGCGTCCCATGTGTTCTCAAGCAGCTGCTTGACCAGCTCAGGGCCGCCCTCGCCGACGCCCATCGCGCCCAGCGCGCCATAGCGGGTGTGGCTGTCGGAGCCCAGAATCATGCCGCCGCATTCCGCCAGCATTTCCCGGGCGAACTGGTGAATGACTGCCACGTTTGCAGGCACATAGATCCCGCCGTATTTGCGCGCGGCGGAAAGGCCGAACAGGTGATCGTCCTCATTGATGGTGCCGCCGACCGCGCAAAGGCTGTTGTGGCAGTTGGTCAGCGCATACGGCACCGGAAAACGCGTCATACCGCTGGCGCGAGCGGTCTGGATGATGCCGACATAGGTGATATCGTGG
Organism: Clostridia bacterium; assembly: GCA_017512675.1. Taxonomy (GTDB): domain Bacteria; phylum Bacillota; class Clostridia; order Christensenellales; family Aristaeellaceae; genus RGIG5678. The sequence continues at coordinate 5,147 of JAFWEY010000158.1, forward strand.
GAAATCAGTTTGTCAAACCGGATCGACAGACGGTCTTTCTCTCCCAGGCAATCGTGCGCGCGCAGGATCCGGCAGGCGAGCGTTTTCTCCCGTTCGCCGAGATCCTCTGGGGCGGGTGTCCATTTGCCGCCGCGGTAGACGGCGCCGCCCTGATGGACATGAATCATGGTTTTCCCTCCATCCGAATTTGCTCTTCATTATAACACAGCTCCGCCGGATTGCAAGGAAAATGTGCATAAAATCATGTTCAATTCCCGCAATCGGGCGCGCCGAACTGCTTTTTATCGAGCAAATTTGAATTTTAAAGAGAAACGACTTGCAAAGTTGAACACATTGCGCTATACTGCCGTTTCAAATGGGCGGAAAGCGGGGAATTGTCATGCAGCAGTATATGCCTTACATGCAGGACGATGTACTGAAAAAGTACGTCGATGAAATGAGCGCTGACGTTCGGGAGCGGTACTACATCGACCCGGCCAAATACGCGAGTTACAACGTCAAGCGCGGGCTGCGCAACATGGACGGCACCGGCGTCATGGCCGGCGTGACCCGCATCGGTTCGGTGCAGGGCTACATGATGCTGGACGGCGAACCGATTCCGATGCCCGGCCGTCTGTATTACCGCGGCATCGAAATCAGCCAGATTGTCAAATACCATGCGGAGCACAAAACGTTTGGCTTTGAGGAAGTCGCTTATCTGCTTCTGCTGGGCAAGCTGCCGACCGAAGCGCAGCTGCGCTCCTACGATGCGGTGCAGTCCGCTGCGCGCCGCCTGCCGGACGGCTTCGCGGAGGACATGATCCTGAAAGCGCCCAGCCGCAGCGTCATGAACAAGCTGAGCCGCGCGGTGCTGGCGCTGTACACCTATGACCCGAATCCGGACGAAACATCCGTCGAAAACATGGTGCGCCAGTCGATCGAGCTGGTAGGACGCGTGCCGATCATCGCGGCCTACGCGTATGCCGTCAAACGGCATTATTACGACGGCCAGTCGCTCATCTTCCACGTTCCGCAGGAGGATCTGTCCCTGGCAGAGAACTTCCTGCACATCATGCGTCCGGACACCGCGTTCACCGAGGACGAAGCGCTGCTGCTGGATATCCTGCTGATGCTGCACGCCGAACACGGCGGCGGCAACAACTCCGCCTTCGCCTGCCGCGTCCTGTCCTCCACCGGAACCGATACCTACGGCGCGATTTCCGCAGCCATCAATTCGCTGAAGGGGCCTCTGCACGGCGGCGCCAACCAGAAGGTCATGGAAATGCTGGAAAACGTCAAGCAAAACGTGCCGGACCCGGGCAACGAAAGCGCCCTTCGGGATTATCTGAGCAAAATGGCGGACGGCGAAGTATACGACGGAGCCGGCAAGATCTACGGTCTGGGCCATGCGGTGTATACCGAATCGGATCCGCGGGCAGTGCTTTTGAAGGAGTACGCGCGGAAAATGGCCGACCAGAAGGGCTTCGGCGACGATTTCAGGCTGATGGAAGAGATCGAACGCATCGGCAAGGAAGTCCTGACCGAAAAGCTGCAGGGCAAAAAAACGCTGTGCGCCAACGTCGATATGTATTCCGGCCTGGTCTACCGCATGCTGGATATTCCGCAGGAGCTGATGACGCCGATGTTCGCGATCGCCCGCATGGCGGGCTGGTGCGGACACCGCATGGAAGAAATTCTGACCGGCGGCCGCATCATCCGTCCGGCATACCGCGCAGTAATGCCGCACACCGATTACGTGCCGATCGAAGACCGGGTCTGAGGTTGGTTTTCATTCTCCGTTCACGCAGTTCATGCGGGACGGAGTTTTTTTCTGCCGCTTTTTCTGTTTTAAGTCCGCTTTAGGATGCGATGCTGCAATTCTCCTGTCCGAAAGGGAAACAAAAAACAGGAGGAACAGAGAAATGAAGACGATCAACAAAAAGGTTATCGCCGGACTGGCTGCAGTGCTGGCGCTGGTTATGGGGTTTGCGGCGTTCGCCGAGAACACTGGGACGGAGGCCGTCCCCGATCGGGCTGAAATCCTGGAAGAAGCAGCGGATGCGGCAGATACGGAAACAGCCGAAGAGCCTGCCGGCACCGAACAGGACGATGCCGCCGCCCTGCAGGAAGCTCTGAATGCGTACCGCAGCGCGAAAGCCGGCAAACGCCTGTCCGATCTCGAAGAAGAACTGAACGAAATGGCGGAAGCGGACCAACTGACACAGGAACAGGCAAGCCTGATTCTGGACCAGGCCAGGGAACAGCAGGCGCTGAAGAACGGCCAATGCCCGAACTGCGGATCCCAGATCGGCAGCGGCAGGAACGGCCAGGGCGGGTTCTTCCGCGGCGGAACAGGCGGAAACCGCAGCCGGGAAGGCCGCGGAAGCAGAATGAAAGGCATGGATTTGACGCCGCAGCAGAGTGCGCCCCGGGGCTGATCCGTTCTTTTCTCCCGAGATACCGCCGCCCGCCATCCGGCGGGCGGCGGATGTTTCTCCCGTGCACCCGCCGCGGGAGCCGGCAGAAAGCTCCCCGTCTGCCGCGGAAACCATCTTCCTGACACGCGTCCCTGATCTCCCGGAAGCTATTCCGCCGTGCGCCGTGCCGTCCCGGTCCGGCATCCCGGGTGCACCGAACCGCAGCGCTCCTTCGCCCTTTCGCTCAGTTCAGCTTCATAACGTATTCTCCCCGCTCGTTTTTCCGATACCCGACCTTTTCCATATAGCCCTCGTGCTTCGGCGCATTTCCGCGGAACACGAGGGTTTTATAGCCTTCCGACGCCAGTTGTTCATGCAGATAGCTGCCGACTGAAGTATCCCGATACACCGGCGTCGCGTAGTCCAGCAGCACCTCGAGGCTGCCGTCCTGCGCGGGGCATGCCAGGAACAGTCCCGCCGGATTGCCGTCGCAGCACACCAGATAGGCGGTTTCCGCCCGCCTCTCCTCAAGCGAAAAGCCCGGATTCCAAACGCGGATGTCCTCCAGGCTGCTTTCCAGGAGCCAGGAAACATACCCGTCGTCCGGAACGGTTTTGATCAGATTGTAGTGCTTCCGGTTCCTGCTGAGGCGGACCAGGTGATAGATGTTGATGCACACCAGAAAGATATTCATCGCCGCCGTGGGATATGAGCGAATCACCAGTGCGTAGCACGTAAAGATGACGCACCCGATCAGATTGATGATCCGCAGCCGAACGACAGAAGTCATCAGCATGGTTACGACCACCAGTGCCGAACCGAGATAGCCTACGAGTTCAATCGCCGTTTTTCCATCCATAGATCGTTTCCTCCCTTCGGTTTTCCGTCGACCGGACTGCCTTTCCGCCGCGGAATACGCATGGAAGCAGCCACACAAGTATTGTAGCTCAGTCTGAGGCCCCGCGCAAGAACCCAGGCAGTTTTCCGGCGGGAATCCGGCTGCCGATCCTGTTCTTCCGGGCAACAGGCAGCCTGTTCTTAAGGCTTTCCGGGTAAATCAGGCATTCTTCAGGGATTGACCGGCGCAAAATCGCTCCCGGATGCGCCGGCGAATTGTGCGGTGTTGGCTTAAGGCAATACCGCACAAATGAGGTGGTCGATCGGCAAGTGGATTTTGCGTCAGGCGTTCCTGCAGATTTCGAAGGTTTACTGGAGGTAAATCGAGAAATATGCAGGAAATGGATGGTGCAAAAGACGCTGCCGGGCGCGCCGGTGAATTGTGCGGTGTTGCCTCAATACGGATTCCTGAAAAACTCCAAATATGATTTCAGGGATTCTTCAAAATCATCATCCACTTCGTCTTCCACCTCGACCATTCCGCCTCGGTATACGGAGATCCGCCATGCGAAATCCATATACATGTCATGATCTTCCGACTCAATGACGTTGCCCTGCCGATCGAGGACCGTCAGGGTAATAAATGCCCGGTATCCCGGGGAAACGACCGGCCGGTCCGCACGGCCCGCATCCGTTTCCCGGTCAAGGCGCAGAACGGCGTTTACATCACGGGGCAAATGAGAAATATAGGTTCGGAGCGTGGAATCATACGCATCCAGCATCTCCTGCTCCCATTTTTCGATTTCCTGAATCTGATCTGAACGTCTTCGGGCAAAAGCCGCCAATTCCCTGGAATTTCTCTGTTTCGACTTGTCAAAGACCAAGATGACACCGAAAACCGCGGCAAGGAAAACCAGGTAAAGCAAAATCGTCGGCATCCCTGCAGCCTCCTTCATCTCAAAGTTCATCCTGCCATTCCACTCCAGTGATGTCTCTCCATTTACAGGATACAGTCTTCGACCCATTGCGCCGAAGCACACCGTACTTGCCGTTCTTCCTGACCACCGCGTATTCACCGTCAAACGGATAAATCTCCTTATAGATCGCTTTCGTGAGTCTTCGGCCTTCCGCATCCATCAGCCCGACCCGTCCGTTTTCCGCGTACACCCGCACGCCGCCCTGACCGGCGTAGATTTGAGGTTCTGCGGCAGCCGTGCTCAGGAACAGCAGGCAAATCACTGCAAGGATCATCAGACTTTTGCGCATCGCGCGGCCCTCCATAAACAGAAATAGTATTTGTCGTTTATTCTCCTGACTTCGTTCCAGACGCAATTCTCCGTCATCGTCAGGGATTCGGTGTGTCCGTCCTTTGTCCTGTGCATATCCCGGAATACAGACGGTGTTTTCAGGGTTTTCGGAAGCGGTCCGTTTCCGATCGGTACAAAACGTCTGCTGAATCTGCACATTCTGAAAGCCGCGGCCGGCCAGTGCAGGAAGTCCAGTTTCCTGCGCATAACGATCCCATCAACCGACCCGGCGTCAGCTTCCTCAAGGAAGCCGTCCAGTATCCGGATCGGATCCGGCTTTGTCGGATCCGATCCGGATTTCTCAACCTGAAAAATGGCGTGCCTTTCTGTGCGCAGAGCCCGTATACGTCGCCGATATAGAGCCTTTTCGCCGCATATCCCCCTGTCAATTCCACAACGTCATTCAGAAAACGGAGACCCCTTGCGGAGCCTCCGTTTTTTGTTCCATCTCAGGAAATCAGCCTTTCTTCGCGTAGAACGGGCCGTAGTTCGCGCAGGCGCGATAATCGGCGCCTTCCTTGTCCATGCCGAACGCGTTCCAGGACGCCGGGCGGAAGATCTTCTCGACCGGCACGTTGTGCATGGCCACCGGTATGCGCAGCATCGAAGCGAAGGTGATGATGTCCGCGCCGATGTGGCCGTAGCTGATCGCGCCGTGGTTGGCGCCCCAGTTGTTCATCACGTCGTAAGCGGTCTTGAAGGGGCTTCCCTCCTTGCCGTCGCAGCGCGGGGCGAACCAGGTGCAGGGCCAGGTGTAATCGGTGCGCTTCCACAGCGTCTCGTTGACGTCCTCAGGCAGCGCCACCGTCCATCCTTCCGCGATCTGCAGCATCGGGCCAAGGCCGTCCACCAGGTTGAGACGGATCATCGTCGCCGGCATCTCGCAGTCGGTTACAAAGCGGCTGGAGTATCCGCCGCCGCGGAAGTAGCCCAGATCGGCGAAGTTCCAGGTGGTGTTCGCCATGATCGCCTTCTGGTCTTCCTCGGTGACCTCGTACCAGGGCTTCATCAGGCGGTTGCCTTCGGCATCGCGGGCCTGGCCGTTGGCGTCCAGGCAGCAGGCGCCGGAGTTGATCAGGTGAATGAAGCCGCCGTTTTCCCTGGCTTTTCCTTCCACGTCATACCCGGTGCAGCGCTTGACCGCCTCGGGGCTCCAGAAGGTGCGCACGTCGGCGAACATCTGCGGCCGGTTGGTCAGGAGCTTCATGAACATCATGCCCAGGCCGTTCAGCACGTCGTTCTCGGTGGCCAGCACGTACGGTTCGCGGGCGCCGTTGTGATCGAACGAAGTGTTCAGCATTGCCTCCGGGAAATCGCAGTTCGGGTAGAAGTCGGTCCACTGCCGCTGGCCCTGGAAACCGGCTGCCAGCGCGTTGTGTCCCACCATTTCTTCCTCGCGGCCTTCCGGCAGGTTCGGATTGCCGTTCATCAGGTCCTTGATGATCAGATACATCTTGAGGGTGAATTCCCACTGCTGATCCTTTTGCTCGCGCGTCTTCTGCATCTCGACCGGGTTCTTGTCGAAGCCTTCCACGACGTTCTCGTCCGCCCACGCCTTCAGCTTCTCGTACTCGGCCTTGTCGTAGATGCCCTCTGCCATGCGCCGGATGATTTCCACCTCATCGACGCTCTCCACGCACATGCCCAGATACTCTTCGATGAATCTGCTGTCGATGATGGAGCCGCCGATGCCCATGCAGATGGAACCGATCTGCAGATAGCTCTTGCCGCGCATCGTGGCTGCCGCGACCGCCGCGCGCCCGAACCGAAGCAGCTTTTCCTTCACGTCTTCGGGAATGCTGGTATCGTCGGCTTCCTGCACCTCGTGTCCGTAAATGCCGAAGGCCGGCAGCCCCTTCTGGGCATGGGTGGCAAGAACGCTCGCCAGATACACCGCGCCGGGGCGCTCGGTGCCGTTGAAGCCCCACACCGCCTTGATCGTGTTGCGGTCCATGTCCATCGTCTCGGAGCCGTAGCACCAGCAGGGCGTCACGGTCAGCGTGATGGCCACGCCCTCGCGGCGGAATTTTTCCTCGCAGGCGGCGGTTTCCGCAACGCGGCCGATCGTGGTGTCCGCGATGACGACCTTCACCGGTTCTCCGTTGGAGTAGCGCAGGTTTTCCTCATACAGTTTGGCTGCCGATTTGGCCATATTCATTGTCTGCTCTTCCAGGCTTTCACGAACCTTCAGCGGACCGCGCCGTCCGTCGATGACCGGGCGGATGCCGATGACCGGATAGCTGCCTACATACCTGTTCTGTGCCATATCAACCAGTCCTCCTTTTAATCTCCCGCCGGCGCCGGAAAAGCGCCGATAATTGGTTAATTTTACTATAACACCGATTCTTCCGCGTGTATAGTGATATAATGGCAAAAAATAGCAGAATCGTATCTTTTGCCCGGAGGAAATTTCGATGCATTATCTCGATTATAACGAACAGATCCTCCATCAGACCGGAAATATGCCGCTGGCCTATTACTACGTGGACGCCAACCATCCGCGCTATCACATGCGGGTGCACTGGCACCGGGAGACCGAACTGATCCGCGTGAAGCAGGGGCGGCTGCGCCTGTACCTGGACGACTTTCCGGTTCAAGCCGGCGCGGGGGACCTGATCCTGGTGGGTGAGGGCACGATGCACGGCGGCGACGCGGAAGACGGCATCTACGAATGCATCGTGTTCGACCCTTACCGCCTGCTGATGCACATCGAGCCGTGCAAGGAGGCGATGCTGCCGTTATTGGGAAAAACCCTGCACCTCACGCCCGGCGAAGCGTCCGGCGGCCTTTCAGCCGCCGCGCAGCGCCTGTATGCCGAGGCCGCCCGCCGCTCCGCCGCGTTCCCGCTGACCGTCGTGGGCGCGCTGTTTCAGGTGATGGGATTATTGTCGCCTTTCCTGGATAAAGCGCTGCCGGAGCGCCACAGCGGGCAAAGCAGCAAAACCGAGCTGCTGAAGCCGGCGCTGGAATACATTGAAACCAATTATGACAGTCACATTACCCTGGAAGCATTGGCGCGGCTGTCCGGTCTCAGCCCCAAATACTTCTGCCGATGCTTCCGGGCGGTAACCCACCGCTCGCCGATCGACTACCTGAACCACTACCGAATAGAATGCGCAAGCTTCCTGCTGACGACGTCAGAGATGTCCGTCGCCGAAGTCGCCCAAAAGTGCGGGTTCAGCGATTCGAGCTTTTTCATCAGACAGTTCCGGCATTACAAGAATACCACCCCGCACCGGTACCGCTCAGACCGGTACAGATAGCCGTTCACCTCTGAACGCGCACAGAAAAAAAGCCGGCGCTCCGGGTGACGGGAAACCCCGTTCCGGAGCGCCTTCCGTTCATGGCGCGGCACCGTTCAGTCCCGCACCATAACGGCCTTTACGGCCTTGTCCCGTTCGGAATAATACCTCGCCAGATCCTCCGGCAGCGTTTCGAGGCGCATGCGGTGGGAAATCAGCGGCTTCAGTTCCACAATCCCCGCCTTGACCATTTCGATGCACATCGGAAAGTACAGCGCAGGAATGGCGTTGGAGCCGCGGATTTGCAGCTTGTCCAGATGCACCTTGTTGGAATCAAAGGTCACCATCGGCTCGTTGTAGCTGATGCCCGCGAAGGACAGGATCCCGCCCGCGTTCATGACGCCGAGCGCTTCCCCCATGAACTTGGGCGGCACGGTCATCAGCACCCGGTCGACGCCGCCTTTTTCGAACGCGTAATCGCCGAGGCTCTGCCGATCGGTAAATATCATCTCATCCGCGCCGTACCGCGCCGCCAATTCACAGCGCGCCGCGGAGGCCGCGTGCTGCGCGGCGTAGATTCGCCGTGCGCCGGACGCTTTGGCCAGCTTCATCGCCATCAGGCCGATGGGGCCGCAGCCGAACACCAGCACACCGTCGTTGAGACGGATATCGGCGGTCTTCACAATGTCGTAAGCCACTCCCAGCGGTTCGATCATGCAGGCTTCCTCAAATGACAGTCCGTCGAACTTCACGCACAGATCGCCGGGAACGATCACCTGCTCCGCAAAGCCCATGCCCCCGCGGTGGCCCTTGTCCAGATCCATGAAGCTGGACCCGAGCGGCAGCGTGTCCAGATCCGGCCTCCCGTTTCTGGCGCAGTCGCTCAGCGGATCAAACATATTCGTTTCGATGCAAACCTTGTCTCCCGGGACAAGGCCGCGCACCCGGCCGCCCACCTTTGAGACGACGCCTGCAAACTCGTGCCCGAACGGCTCCCATTCTTTGGCATGATAACTGGCCAGAATATTGTCGTGCCCGCAGTACCCGCAAGCCCTGACATCCACGATCACTTCATCTTCGTGAATTTCACGAAGCTCAATCTCCCGAACCTCGAATTGACGCGGTGCCTTCAGATATGCCGCTTTCATGCTGATCCACACCTCCGTTTTTGTTCGAACGCGCGCCGTGCGACTCATTCACCATCCATTATAACGAGCGCGGGCAGGCTGTCAAGAGCAAGAAGCAACGCGCGGCAGCCGCTGTGGCTGCCGCGCCTGTACGGGGCCGGGTACGGTTATTCTTCCGGATCCTCCGCGTCGCCGAACATATCCTCGTCTTCTTCGTCGGCGAACAGCTCGTTTTCGACAAAATCGATCAGGTCGGGCATCAGGTCCTCGTCCACGGCAACAAACTCCTCTTCGTCTTCGCCAACCGGATTGACACGCATGATGTAGGCTTCCTGGTCCGTGCCGTCATCGTCGTCTTCATCCCCGGTGAATTCGACCATCAGCGCGTACTGGTTTCCTTCATAGTAGAAGTAATCCAGTATTTCCATGGTCATCTCGTTGTTGTCCTCGTCTGTGAGTACGATCAGATCGCGTTCCTCATCCATCGGATACGCCCTCCCTGTTTGTAATGCGCGGAATATCCGCGTACAGGTATTATACAGAATACGTCCCGAAAAATCAAGCCAATTCGCTTTTACATTTGTCCGGAAACTTTTCCCAATTTCGCTTGACATTCCATTTGGCCCGCGGTAATATGTCATTTATCAGGCGATGACGGGAAACAAGACTCCATTGCGGCATTCAAGAGAGCCGGCGTTCGGTGCGAGCCGGTATGGGCGATGGCGTGCATAACTCCTCCCGGAGCCGGCTTCCCGAACAGAGAATCAGTAGGGACAGCCCGTCTGGCCGCGTTACAGGCCGGGACCTTGTCTGAGGTTCACAAGGGCAGCGGTGAAAGCCGCAGCTGAAGCAGGGTGGTACCGCGTGATCCACGCCCCTGACATCAAGCGTCAGGGGCGTTTTATTGTCCCGACGCACGGAGGTTTGCTTTATGAAAGGTTTTGACAAGTACATCCCGTTTGTTCCCCAGCCCATTGAAAACCGCACCTGGCCGGACAGGACGATCGAAAGAGCACCCGTCTGGTGCTCCGTGGACCTGCGCGACGGCAATCAGGCGCTGATCGATCCGATGAACATGGAAGAGAAGCTCGAAATGTTCCACATGCTGGTGGATGAAATCGGCGTCAAGGAAGTGGAAATCGGGTTCCCCTCCGCTTCGGATACCGATTACTCGATCTGCCGCGAGCTGATCGAAGGCGGCCACATACCGGACGATGTGACGATTCAGGTGCTGGTCCAGGCGCGTCCCCATTTGATCAAAAAGACCTTCGAAGCGATCCAGGGCGCGAAACACGTGATCTTTCACTTTTACAACTCCACCTCGACGCTGCAGCGGCTGGTCGTATTCCGCACGGACGTGGAAGGCGTCAAAAAAATCGCGACGGACGCAGCGGATCTGATCTACGAAATGGCCCAGCCTGTGATCGCCAGCGGCATGGATCTGCGCTATGAATACTCTCCCGAGTCCTTTATGGGCACCGAGATGGACGCGGCGGTCGAGATCTGCGAGGCGGTGCTGGATCACCTGCACGCGGACGAAGCGCACAGGGTGATTCTGAACCTGCCCACCACGGTGGAAAACTGCATGCCCAATCAGTTCGCCGATGAAATCGAGTACTTCATCCGCAAGCTGCCGGGGCGGGAACGCGCGATCATCTCACTGCACCCGCACAACGATCGGGGATGCGGCATCGCCACCACCGAAATGGGCCTTCTGGCCGGGGCGGAACGGGTGGAAGCCTGTCTGTTCGGAAACGGCGAGCGCACCGGCAATGTGGATATGATCACCGTGGCGCTCAACATGTTCAGCCAGGGTATCGATCCCGGTCTGGACTTCAGCCACATGGAACGCATCATCGATATGTATCAGCGGTGCACAAAAATGCAGGTTCCGGAACGCCAGCCCTATGCGGGCGATCTTGTCTTCACCGCCTTTTCCGGCAGTCATCAGGACGCGATCAACAAAGGCTTCAATTATATGCAGGAAACCGGCACGACCAAATGGATGGTGCCCTATCTGCCAATCAATCCCGGCGATCTGGGGCGCACCTACGAGCCGGTCCGCATCAATTCCCAGTCCGGCAAGGGCGGCGCGGCCTTTATCATGCGGCATAAGTTCGGCTACGATATGCCCAAGGCCATGCACGCCGAGTTCGGCAGGGTGGTACAGCAGGAATCCGACAGGCAGGGTATCGAGCTGAAGCCCGAAACCGTTTTCCGCCTGTTCGAGGACACCTACCTGAACGTGAACGGCCCGTACAGGCTGATCAGCAACAAGCTGGGCGCGAATGTGGAAAACGGCGTCGCCCATTCCCATTTCTACGGGAAGCTGCAGCACAAGGATACGGTGTTCGAGGTCAGCGGCGACGGCAACGGCCCGATCGACGCGTTCTTCAATGCGATCCACGGCGAGCGAATGGACCGTTACGAATTCATCGATTACAAGGAGCACGCGATCAGCAGGGGCTCCGACTCCCGCGCCGTCGCCTATATCCAGCTGCGCGACCGCAAGGGCCGGGATATCTTCGGCGTCGGCCTGGATCACAATATTTCGATGGCTTCCATCAAGGGAATCCTGTGTGCGATCAACCGCGCCCGGGCGATGGAGAGTGCGGAAAAGGCGGAAAAAGGAGAATAAGTTTTTTCGTCGGCCATTGACTTTTGGCGTGAAAGCACTACAATATAGATTGCGTCAAATGAATCCCCGCACGGGGGAATTCGCTGCCGCAACGCTCTGACGGATAACCCGTTCGGAAATCATATCAACCGGAGGAATCATTATGGAAACCAACACCCCAACCTTCGTCACCAAGGACATGATCATGGGCGATATTCTTCGCCAGTATCCCGCCGCCGTATATCCGCTGATGGAGTGCGGCATGGGCTGTGTCGGCTGCCCCGCATCCCAGGCCGAAGCGCTGGAGCAGGCTGCGATGGTGCACGGTCTCGACGTGGATGAAGTCGTTAATTACGTCAACAAGCGCCTGGCTGAACAGGAAGCCTGAACGCGCTGCCGCGCGAAACCGGTTTTCTGGACGAACGCGCACGCTCAGGACGGCCCTCGCAAGAGAGTTTTATCGTTTTCAGGAATGGCATGATCTTTGGGTCATGCCATTTCCTGTTCCATGAAGGCAATACCGCATAAATGAAGCGGTCGGCCGGCAAGTGATTCTGCGTCAGGTGTTCCTGCAGACTTCGAAGGTTTACCGGAGGCAAATCGAGAAATCCGCAGGAAACGGATGGCACAAAAATGCTGCCGGGCGCATTTTGTCGGAACCCGCAGCGGCTGCCGGCGCCCGCTGCAGCGGAAGAGCACAGCAACCGATGAGATTTGACACGCCGTATATCGACAAACGGACTTCGATATGCTAAAATAGCTTTCGGCGGCCGCTTCTGGCCGATATCGCCGTGAAGGAGTCGGGTTATGGTCTTTTCGAACAGCATTTTCCTGTTTCTGTTTCTGCCCGCGGTGCTGGCAGTCTATTACCTGCTGCGCACGCGCAGGCAGCGCAATCTGTTTTTGATGTTCGCGAGTCTGGTGTTTTACGCCTGGGGCGAGCCGTGGTTTGTGTTCGTCATGCTCCTGTCGATTCTCGTCAACTGGCTGGGCGGATTGGCGCTGGACCGCAGGCGTTCGGAACCCGGGCGCAAAAAAAGGATGCTGGTGCTGCTGCTGGTATTCAACCTCGGGCTCCTCGGCGTATTCAAATACCTGATGTTTTTGATGAACAGCGTGAACTGGGCGTTCGGTCTCAATTTCCCGGTTCCCAAAATCGCGCTGCCCATCGGCATTTCCTTCTTCACCTTTCAGGCGATCTCCTACATCATGGACGTCTACCGCGGCAAAGCGCAGGTTCAGAAGGATTTCTTCAACGTCTGCCTGTACATATCCCTGTTTCCGCAATTGATCGCAGGCCCGATCGTCCGCTATCAGACCGTCGCGGACGAGATCGAAACCCGCACTGAGAATTCCAGCGATTTCGCCGAGGGCTGCCGCCGTTTTCTGGTCGGGCTGTGCAAAAAAGTTCTGCTGGCCAATAATCTCGCGCTGCTGGCGGACAGCGCCTTTGCGCTTCCGTCGGGAGAGATTACCGTCAGCGCCGCCTGGCTGATGGCCATCGCCTACCTGTGGCAGGTGTATTTCGACTTCTCCGGCTATTCCGATATGGCCATCGGCCTGGGCAGGATGTTCGGCTTCCATTTCCTGGAAAACTTCGAGTTCCCGATGGTGTGCAAAACCATCAGCGAGTTCTGGAAGCGCTGGCACATTTCGCTGGGCAGCTGGTTCCAGGACTACCTGTACTTTCCGCTGGGCGGCAGCCGCGTAAAGAGCAAAGCGCGCCTGATCTTCAACATGTTCATGGTCTGGTCGCTGACGGGACTCTGGCACGGCGCGGACTGGACCTATTTCGTCTGGGGCTGCGGATTCTGGGTTTTTCTGGTGCTGGAACGGTTCTTTTACGGAAAATGGATGCAGGAGCACTTCATCGGCCATATTTACGCGCTGGCCGCCGTTACGACCATCACCGTCATCATCCGTTCCCCTTCGGTCCCCTTCGCGCTGACCGTCATCCGTTCGATGTACGGGTTTGCGCCGGGCGGGATCTGGAACGCCACCTCCGGCATGTATCTCAGGGAATACGGCTGGTTCGTGCTGGCGGCGCTGGTGTTCTCTCTGCCCGTCGGTCCTGCGGTGCAGAAGCTCCTGCACATTCCTGACAAGCCGATGCAGGTCTTAAGAGCCGTCGGCATCGTCTGCGCCTTCGCGCTTTCGCTGACCTACGTGATCATGGGCGGCTACAACCCGTTCATCTACTTCAATTTCTGAGAGGAGGCAGCATATGTTCACGCAAAAAATCAACCGCGTGCTGGCTGTCATCCTGCTGGCCGCGCTGTTCGGAATCGGCATCGCTACGCTGGTGACAAAGGGCACCGGGCTGGCGTACGCCTTTTTCGTCACCTATACGCAATACACCGACGAGAATGCATCGGGAATCGAGCGGGTGATCGACAGCGTCAAGGCCCGCATCACCGCCCTCAATTCGGCGCTCAACATCAATCTGGTGGGCAGGGACTGGTTCCAGAAGTGGAACGCCCGCTGGCAGCTGCTGCTGGGCAAGGAGGTGCTGAATTTCGGCGGCACCACGATGGTCCGGCTGAAAACGGGCCAGCTGTACGATCTGGCCGGGGATTCCGACGTGCAGGACGACGTACAGCGCATGGGCAGGGTCAAAGCGATGCTGGACGAGCGGGGAATCTCAATGGTATTCGTCTACGCGCACGGCTCGCTGTATGAAGACGGCCTGCTGCCGGACGGAATCAGCGACAGCAATCTCAAGGTGGCGGACGCGATCGTGAACGGCATGAGAGAAGAGGGAATCGATACGCTGGACAGCCGGGAAATCCTGAAAGGCGAAAACCTGTCTTCCATCATTTTCGGGACGGATCAGCACTGGACGCCGCTGGCCGCTTTCCGCGTCTTCGGCGCCGTCCTGAAGGAGCTTAACCGGACAACGGAGCTGTCCCTCGACGAATCGCTGGGCGATCCGGAGAATTACAGCATCGAGCTGCTCGAAAAAGCGCATCTGGGAGATGTGGGAGCGCGCGTCGGCGCCGGCTTCATCAGGCTCGACGACTTCCCGCTGATTACTCCGAAATTCGACACGAAGATTCACCAGAAGATCTCCTCTTCCCACGGCGCTTTCGTTGAACGCGACGGATCCTTTGAGGAAGCGGTTCTGAACATGGACGTCCTTGACGCCGGCCGGGGAAAGGGCAACATTTATGACACCTACGGATATCACACGGAAGTCGTTTATTACGACAACGAAAACGCGAAACCCGGGCGCATCCTGATCATCAAGGATTCCTTCGGCACACCGGTCGCCTCCTTTATGTCGCTGGCAGCGCAGCACATCTGCGCGCTGGACCTTCGAAAAGGGCGCGGCACCATCGAAGAATACGTGGATTCCTTCAAGCCCGACGCGGTGGTCATCGTGCATTGCCAGGAAATGTTCCGCGGCAGGAACTACGTATTTGTGGATTGACCGCCAGACGCCGAAACACGCGCCGCCTTCGCGGCGGAATGCCGGAACGCAAACGAACTGACAGGACGACAGAAAACGAGGCATACAGTGAATACGATTCTGAACGAGCTTCTGCGAGGACTGGATCCGGATCAGATCCTGACGGACGAGCCGATGCGGGAGCATACGACGATGCGGGTGGGCGGCCCTGCCGACCTGTTTCTTTCCCCGGCCTCCCCCGATCAGGTGCTGTTTATTCTGGACACCTGTGCGCGGCATCAGGTGCCGGTCGCAGTGGTAGGCAACGGTTCCAACCTGATCGTGCGGGATAAGGGCATTCGCGGCGCGGTGCTCCATCTGGGACAGGCGTTTTCCGCGATCGAAGAACTGCCGGGATGCCGCCTTCAGGCGCAGTCCGGCGCGTCGCTGAGCCGGCTCGCCCAGGAAGCGCTGAAAAGCGGGCTCAGCGGCCTGGAATTCGCTTCCGGCATCCCCGGTTCCGTCGGCGGCGGCGTGGCGATGAACGCGGGCGCCTACGGCGGCGAACTGAAGGACGTTCTGGAAACGGCGACCGTCCTGAAGGACGGAAAGATCATCACCATGACCTGCGGCGAGCTGGAAGCCGGTCACCGCACAACGCGGGTTCTGCGGGAGGGAGGAATCGTTCTGTCCGCGGTGTTCCGCCTGGAAAGCGGCGATCCCGACGCAATCCGCAGCCGCATGGACGACCTGAATGCCCGCCGCCGCGACAAGCAGCCGCTGCAGTACGCCAGCTCCGGATCCACATTCAAGCGGCCCGCCGGCCATTTCGCCGGCGCGCTGATCGAAGGGTGCGGCCTGAAGGGCTTCCGCGTCGGCGGCGCTTCCGTGTCCGTCAAGCACGCGGGCTTTGTCATCAACGACCGGGACGCCACTGCCGGGGATGTGCTTTCCCTGATCCGGGAAATTCAGGAACGGGTGCTGCGCGAAACCGGCGTATCTCTGGAAACGGAAGTGCGCGTGCTCGGCGAAGCGTGACGATCGGAGGCGGCAATGTCCTTTTCCGAAGACGTGCGCCGGGAGCTGGCGCATGACAAAACCGACAAAAAGTGCTGTGTCAACGCGGAAATCGCCTGCGCGCTGATCGCCTCCGACGGGCTGTCTTTCCGGGGACCGGGCCAGTATGGCCTGTCGGTGTACGCCGATACGCTGGACGCCGCCAGGCGCTATACCGTGATGTTTCAGAAGTTCTTCCGCATCCCCTGCGGGCTCAGGCAAGCCCGCTCTTCCCGTCTGGGCGGAAAGACGCGCTACCAGGTCCTGCTGCCGGACAAGGACGTGCCGGGAATCCTGCGGCAGCTCCGTCTGCTGGATTCCGAACAGCTGTTCGGCCTGGCTGTAAAGGTCTCCGGGCGGCTGATCGAGAGAAATTGCTGCCGGGTCGCGTTCCTTCGCGGCGCGTATCTCGCCGGCGGATCGATGGACAACCCGCAGCGCGCATACCATATGGAAATCTCCACTGCCAGCGAACCCATTGCCCGTCAGATTCTTCAGGTGATGGAAGAGCTGGATCTGAGCCCGCGCATGACCGTGCGAAAGGGCCGCCCTGTGGTATATCTGAAGGACAGCGAGCAGATCGTCACTCTGCTGGCGATGCTCGGCGCAAACCAGGCGGTGCTTTTCATGGAAAACGTGCGCATCGTCAAGAGCCTTCGGAACGAGGCAAACCGGGCGGCAAACTGCGACAGCAACAACGTCGACAAAGCGGTGGAAGCCGCCGAGCGGCAATTGAGCATGATCGAAACCATCGACCGCAAAATGGGGCTGGACAGGCTGCCGCCGAATCTCAGGGAAATCGCAATGCTGCGCCGGCAGTTTCCGGACGCGAATCTGACGGAGCTGGGGCGGGAAGCCTCGCCGCCGCTGGGCAAGTCCGGCGTGTACGCCCGCATGCGCAAGCTGGAAGCGCTGGCCGAAGCGCTGGCAAACGAATAACAGGTTCAGCCGAACGCCCGAACCGGCACCCCAAAGCCGCCGGTTCGGGCGTTCGGAATTCCGTATGCATCCGGGATATCCTGCCTCTCGTTTTGCCCGCCGAAGCGGGAAACTCCGAACACGCGCCGCCCAAAACGGCTTCAGGGAGCGGCATGCCGCTCCCTGAAGCAACGATCTGCAAACTCAAACTATCCCTTCACCACACCGGCCGCGATGCCGGCAATAATGTGCTTCTGACACGTCAGGTAGAAGATGATGATCGGCACGATGGACAGTATGATCAGCGCCATGGTCGCGCCCATGTCCACATGGCCGTAGCTGCCGCGCAGGTACTCGATGTGAATCGGTATCGTCATAAAGCGCTTGCGGTCCAGCACCAGATACGGCAGCAGATAATCGTTCCACACCCACATGATTTCCAGCACGCCGACCGAAATCAGCGTAGGCTTCATCATCGGCAGCACGACGCTGAAGAACGTGCGGATCGGCCCGCAGCCGTCGATTGCCGCCGCCTCTTCGATGTCCAGCGGAATCGATTTGACAAAGCCGCAGAACATAAACACGGCGAGGCCCGCGCCGAAGCCCAGGTAGACGATCGGTATCAGCCAGGGCGTGTCCAGATGCAGCCTGTTCGCCGTGCGGGACAGCGTGTACATGACCATCTGGAACGGGACGATCATCGAAAAGACGCACAGGTAATAGACGATTTTCGAGAACGCGTCATCCACGCGCGCGATGTACCAGGCAGCCATTGAAGTGCACACGATGATCAGCGCGGTCGATACGATGGTGATGTACAGGCTGTACCCGGCGGATTGATAGAACGGATACTGGCCGGACATCACGCCGTTCACGAAATTGGAAAAGCCGACAAAGGTTTCGGAATTCGGAAGCGCAAAAGCGGAAAGGTTGATGGAAGCGTTGGTTTTGAAGGAGTTGTACAGAACCACGATGATCGGCATCATGTAGAATACGCTGACGAGGGCCAGCACGATGCCCACGACCGTTTTCCAGGTTTCCTGCTTTGGCTTTACGTAAACCGCATGCTTCTGACTCATTGCTGCACCTCCTTTCTATGCGTCAGCCGGAACTGGAGAATGGCGATAACCGCCACCAGGATGAAGAACAAAACAGCTTTGGCCTGCCCCACGCCCCGGGAATTCGAGTTCTGATAGAAGGTGTTGTAAATGTTCAGTGCCAGCATTTCCGTCGTGTGAATCTGTTCTCCGGTTGCCGTAAACAGGAACGGACGTCCTTCGTTCAGCACCATGTTCTGATCGAACAGCTTGAAGGAGTTGGTCAGGGTCAGGAAGGTGCAGATGGTAATCGAGGGCATCACCGTGGGAATCGTGATGTGCGTCAGCGTCTGCCAGCCCGACGCGCCGTCGATTTTCGCCGCTTCGATCATGTCCTCCGGAACCGCCATCAGCCCGGCGATGTATATGATCATCATATAGCCGACCTGCTGCCAGCACAGGACCGTAATCAGCCCCCAGTATCCGAAGGATGTGACCAGCACAATGCTCTGCGGCAGCAGCGCGTCAAAAATCAGCCGCCAGATGTAGCCCAGCACGATGCCGCCGATCAGGTTCGGCAGGAAGAATACGCCCCGGAAAAAATTGCTCCCGCGGATGCCGCGCGTCAAAAGATACGCCACCGTAAAGGCCAGCACGTTGATCAGAATCAGGCTGACGACGGCCACCAGCGCCGTATACCAGAACGCATGCCGGAAACCCGGATCCCGCAGGGCCCTGGCGTAATTGTCGAACCAAATCCATTTCGCGTTGCTAGGCGTCGTAAATTTGCAGAACGAAAGATAAATACCGTGCAGGAACGGATAGAGAAAGCCGATGCAGAAGGCCGCGAACGTCGGCAGCAGGAACAGGAAAAACATTCTTTGGATCGGCCGACGAATCAGCCTGGAATTGACCGTTCCAGGCCGGCGCGCCAGTGCTTTCCTCTTCACAGACCATCCTCCCTTTCAGGCGGCGGACGGGATCCCGCATCTCCGCGCCATGCCGCGAAAAATTGCCAGCGGGGGGCGGGCGTTTCCCGCTCCCCGCTTCAGGTTCGTCATTTCAAAACCGCAGAAACGCCTTACTGGTTGTTGTACTGAACCGCCCAGCCCTGGACAAACGCGTTCACCACGTTCTCCCAGTCGCCGCCCGCGGAGTACTGGGTCAGCGCGTCCACGACGCCGGCGCGCCAGGTATCCACGTTGGGCGTGTAGTTGAACGCCCAGGTCACAACGTACTTGCCGGCGGCAAGCAGCTCGTTGGCATCGTTGAAGAACACGTTCGCCGTGGGCTTCGCGTTCTTGAACGGGATCGGGCCGAACTGCTCAGCCATCATCGTCGTGCCTTCCTCGCTGGTAACGACCCATTTCAGGAAATCGAGGGTCGCCTGCTGGTCTTCCGCGGACGCCTGGGAGTTGACCGCCCAGCAGTTCTCGGTTCCGGCGCACAGGCCGGCTTCTTCTTCGCCTTCCGCACCGCAGTAGATCGGGATCATGACCAGGTTCGCGGGATCCATGCCGAAGGTGCCGGTCAGATTCGCGAATTCCCAAGTGCCGTTCTGATAGAACACCGCTTTGCCTTCGCCGAACTCGGCTTCCGCCTGGTCGCCGGTCGCGCTCGCCAGGGTCGCCGTGTCCTGCGCGGAATCCGTGATGTACAGATCCCAGATGTTTTTGTAGCAATCCAGATAAGCGCCGGTGATGGTGGCGGGCTGCGCCGTCACGCCGTCATCGCGGAACTCATAGAACAGCGGCATGTTGGCCAGATGGCCGGAGAAGCGCCAGGAGGAAGAACCGTCCAGGCCTGCGGAGGTGAACGCGTCAAAGCCCAGCTCGCCGGCGCGCGCATGGATATCATCGGCGACCGCCTTCAGCGTCTCAAAATTGGTGATGTCCGCCGTCGTGTAGCCGGCCTTCTCCAGCAGCTCTTTGTTGGTGATGATGCCGAACGCCTCGTAGCAGTAGCCGACGGCTACCGTAGCGCCGTCCGCGTTGCGGAGGTTGAAGTCCTCGGTGGTCAATTCGCCGAACAGATCGGTGTCATCCAGCGGCAGCATGTAGTCGTTCCAGGTTTCCACGCCGGACTGGGTGCCGCACTGGAACAGAGTCGGCGCATTGGCGCCCTTGTCCATTTCAGCCGTCAGGGTTTCGGAATAAGTGCCGGAAGCCGCGGTCACAACGGTAACTTCGACGCCGGTTTCCGCAGTATAAGCTGCCGCGAGATCTTTCCAGGCTGTATCCGCTTCGGGTTTGAAGTTCAGATAGTAAACCTTGCCGCCCTCAGCGTTGGCCATCACTGCCATGGATGCGAGAAGCATCAGTGCCAGTACAACAGACAACAGTTTCTTCATGGTCGTTCCTCTTTTCTTTTTCGGGCAGTGCCCGTTAATGATGGATCGAAAATACGCGTCATGCAGTATTTTCTGATTCATTATAATCCCCGCGTTTGCAATTGTCAAGATTGGATGAAAAATAGGCAAAGAAACAGTCGCTTGACGGCGGCCCCTGCGGCCTTTATAATCAGTTTGGGAGGGGTTCAATGGAACGGTGGATTCTGCACTGCGACTGCAATGGCTTCTATGCGTCCGTGGAATGCATGGACAATCCGGCGCTGAACAGCGGGCCGATGGCTGTGGCCGGCGACCCCAAAAAGCGCACCGGCATCATTCTGGCCAAAAACGAACAGGCCAAAGCCTTTGGCGTCCGGACAGCGGAAACCGTATGGCAGGCACTCAAAAAATGCCCGCAGCTGACGCTGGTTCCGCCGCGGCACGATCGCTATCGCGAGATCTCCCGGCGGGTCAACGCCATTTATCAGGAATACACGGACCGGGTGGAGCCCTTCGGCATCGACGAAAGCTGGCTGGATGTGACGGAAACGCTGCCGCTTCTGGGAACGGACGCGCGCGCGCTGGCGGACCTTCTGCGAAAGCGGGTTCGCACCGAAATCGGAATAACGATTTCCGTCGGCGTGTCCTTCAACAAGGTCTTTGCCAAGCTGGGAAGCGATTTGAAAAAGCCCGACGCCACCACCGTCGTCCTGCCCTCGGATTTCCGGGAAATCGTGTGGCCGCTTCCCGCGGAAAGCCTTCTATTCGTGGGGCGCCATACCTCCGAACGCTTCAGGCAGATGGGCATCCGAACCATCGGCGACATCGCGCGTGCCGATCCGTCGCTTCTTCGGGAGCACCTCGGGAAAGCCGGCGACACGCTGTGGCGGTATGCCCACGGGCTGGACGACGATCCCGTCGCCCGCACCGGCGAGCGCGCCGCCGCCAAATCCATCGGAAACGGCCGCACGTTTCCCCGCGACCTGACGGAGGCGGCGGATCTGGAAGGCGAGATTCTTGCCCACACGGACGCGGTGGCGGTTCAGCTTCGCCGCAGCCGGCAAAAATGCCGCACCGTGCAATTGGCCATCAAGTTTCCCGATCTGCACGTGATCAGCAGGCAGATGAAGCTTCCCAGGCCCTCGTACCTGCAGAAGGAAATCGCGGAAGGCGCCGTTCAGCTGCTGCGCAGGCACCGCGCGGCAAACGCGCCGGTTCGCGCTCTGACCGTCACCGCCGCCGACCTGGTCGGGGAAGACGCCTGGTTCGAGCAGACGAGCCTTTTCCCGGATCCGGACGAAGCCGCGCGCCGGCGACAGGAAACGCTGGAGAAGACGATGGACGACATCCGCAGCCGTTACGGCACGGACAGCATTACGCTGGGCGCGGGAATCGGGCATTCTGCGTCTTCCGCCACAGGCGCAGACGATCCTTAGCGGCTGCTCCGGGCCGAAAAAAGCGCCGCCGCGGGAAAACCGTTCCTGCGGCGGCGGATGCGTTCCCGCTTTTGCCCGCGGCGTTACTCCAGGTTCGCGTGCCGCTTCATCAGCTCGGCATTTTTGGCGTCCAGGCCGCCGTCCCGGCCGGCGATGTCGATGACCACGGAATCTCCGATCAGCAGCACGCTCTGCTCGAAGGTGTTCGCGCCGAGCTGGATCGTTTTTTCTTTTCCGTTTTCCACCTTTGTCGTGGCGGCATGCACCTGCACAATCAGGTCCGCCAGTTCGCCGATCGGGGACGAGGGCCGGGTGGTGATCAGCGCCAGCTCCGCGCCGGCTTTTCTGCACCTGCGGGCGATCTCAACCAGCGTGCCGGTGGAGCCGCTGCCGGAAGCGATGATCAGCAGATCTCCCGGTTCGATGGCCGGGGTTACCGTTTCGCCGACCACATAGGCGGTAAATCCCATATGCATCAGCCGCATGGCCATTCCCCGGATCATCAGGAGCGAGCGCCCGGCGCCCGCCACAAAAACGCGGCGCGCCGCCAGAATCGCTTTTTCCAGGTCCTGCAGCTCCTCTTCCTTCAGGCCCGTAAAGCAGGCGCGCAGCTCATCGGTCACATCCGCAAGAATCTGTTTGACACTCATACCCCAATCGCTCCCTTCATTTCGATTACCGCCTGCCGGATATCCGGCGCGCTGTATAGGGCGCTGCCCGCAATAATGATGCCGGGCCGCAGCGCTTTATACTGATCGATGGTTTCCATCTTTATGCCGCCGGCGACGCCCGCCTTTGCCGAGTCGATCGCGCTGACGATTTCCTTCAGATCCCGCAGCGGAGTGCGCCCCAGCTTTTGCATGTCCGTGCCGGTATGCACGCAGACGTAATCGGCTCCCATCTGTTCCACTTCGCGGGAACGCGCCGGGATATCCCGAACGCACATCAGATCCACCAGCACCTCGCTGCCGAAGCCGTGGGCCGTGTCGATGACCTCCCGGATCGTCGTATTGTCGGACACCGCCAGCACGGTAATGATATCCGCGCCGGCTTCGCACAGATACGTCGCCTCCAGCGCGCCGCCGTCCATGATCTTGCTGTCGGCCAGCACGGTCATTTGGGGGTACTTTTCCTTCAGCGCGCGCACCGGCGCCACGCCCTCCCGCATGATGACAGGAGTGCCGACTTCGTAGATGTCGATTACATCGTGAATCATGTCGGCGATTTCCAGAATCCTTTTCGTGTCCGCGACGTCCACGGCAATCTGCAGCTTCATACGTTCCTTTCCTTTCGCCGGTTATCCGGTGCAGGCCGTTCGGTCGGCTCCTCTTGCGCCGCCCGGGCAGAACCCGCCCGCAGCAAAAGAATAGCGCATCTTTCGCCCTCACGAAAGAATCAAATGTTTCAATTTGCGTAACCTTTCGGTTGCATGCCGCGCGGCAGCGCGCTTTGCCGGCAAGCCAGCCGACGTCCCCGGCATATCTGCGTTTAACCCACTATATCTTGCGTATTTTGCGTGAGTGTGCTACAATGACATCCAAAAATTGCGGGTGAGGCACAATGCATATCAGGGCTGCGGTATTTGATCTGGACGGTACGCTTCTGGACACGCTGGACGATTTGACGGACAGCGTCAATTACGCGCTCGCGCGAAGCGGCTTTCCGCTCCGAACGAGGGAGGAAGTCCGGCAATTTGTCGGGAACGGCGTGCGCAGGCTGGCGGAGCGGGCGGTTCCCCCGGGAACCGGGGATGAGACTCTGTCCGGGTTCCTTGCCTGCTTCCGCGCCCATTACGCCGAAAACATGACCAACAAAACCGCGCCGTATCCGGGCGTTTGCGAGGCGCTGGCGGAACTCAAAAAAGCCGGCATCCGCACGGCGATCGTTTCCAACAAGTTTGACGGCGCCGTAAAGGGCCTGTGGCGCAGGTATTTTCCGGACACCGTGGACGATGCGCTGGGAGAGCGGGACGGAACCCCCAAAAAGCCGGATCCCGCGCTGCTGCTCGAGGCCCTTGAGCGCCTGCGGGTCCTTCCCGGGGAAGCCGTCTACATCGGAGATTCCGACGTGGACGTGGAAACGGCGCGCAACGCGGGCGTTCCCTGCATCGCGGCGGCGTGGGGATTCCGCTCCGAGGAGAGCCTCAGGGCGGCTCGGCCCATGGCAATCGCGAACGCGCCCATGGATTGGATCGATCTGCTGAAAGGAATGAATGCATGAAGCGGAGATTCGCGTTTCTCCTTGCGCTCTGGCTTGTTTTCTGCGGCGGAGCGCACGCGGCGGCAAATGTCAGCCCGGCCGCGCTTGCGACCGTGCCCCTTTTGCTGCAAAAGGAATACGACGAGCCGATCACCATCAAAAGCGGGGCCCGAAAATCGGTCAGCAGCAGCGGCTGCGGCGCGGTATGCCTTTCGATGGCGGCGTCCTACCTCAGTCCGCGCATCGAGCAGACGCCGGTCAGCGTATTCCAGTGGGCGGTGGATCACGAGCTCTATCAGGGAAACGGCCTCCAGCCGGACTCGATGAGTGCGCTGGCTGCGTCGCTGAACATGGACTGCCGATGGGTGGACGGCAAAACGCCTTCCGGGCTGCTGGCGGTCACCGCGGCGCTGGAAAAGGGCTTCCCGGTGATCGGACGCATGGGCGCCGGAACCTTTACCCGGCGCGGGCACTATATCCTGCTCCGCGGCTTTGACAGCGACGGAAAGGTCATGGTCAACGACCCCGCCAGCGAAGAGCGCAGTCAGGTAAGCTACGACCTGAGCATGATCGCGCGGCAAACCCGGGAGGAGCAGTCTTTTCTGATCCTGACCACAACCATCATCTATCCCGGCGACAGCTTCCTGGCGTCGGGCCGGCAGGAAGTACAGGCGGCAGACAATGAGACGGCAGAAATCGACGCGGGTTCGTGACGGAAGGCTGCGCGCTTTCCGGATCGCCGCTTTTCTGTGCCTGGCGGCCTGCATTCTGTCCACTGTGCTCGTCAGCCGGCATCCGGACATCAGCGCGGAAAATCTCGCCGGGATTCCTCTCCTTTTGCAGGGAAACTACCCGCAGCCGGTGGCGGTGATCGAAGGCAAGGCGCGTTCGGTAAAATCCAGCGGCTGCGGCGCGGTCTGCATGGCCATGGCGATCCGCTACCTGACGGACAGGGAAGAGGATCCGCAGGACTGGTTTCTCTGGGCGTACGAAAACGGCTATTATCACGGGGACGGTCTGGGGCATGAAGCCCTCAGCGCAATGGCGAAACTGTGTCATCTGCGAAGCGACTGGGTCGGGCGCAGCGAATCGGACAGGGTACTCCGGGCGCTGAAGAGCGGCTGGCCGGTCATCGCCCATATGGATCGGGGGACGTTCACCCGAAACGGGCACTATATTCTGCTGCGCGGCGTCCTTGAAAACGGAAAAATCCTGGTCAACGACCCGGCAAGCCGCAAGCGAAGCAGTGTATCCTACGATTTTTCGCTGATTCTGGACGAAATGAAAACGAACACCGGCCTTTTGATCCTTTCGATCTGACAGGCGCGGCGCCGAAGGAGGAGAACCTTGAAGCTACTGATATGCAACGCCGGAAGCACTTCGCTGAAGTTCAAATTGTGGGAAATGCCGCAGGAAACGGCGCTGGCGGAAGGCAAAGTGGAACGCATCGGGCTGGGAGACGCGATTTTCACCTACAGAAACCCGGCGCTGTCCTTCGAAGAGAAGCTGGAACGCCGGAACATCATGACCTATACAGAGGGAATATCGATGTTCCTTTCGCATCTGACGGACCCGCGCTGCGGTGCGGTGCCCTCCATGGACGCGGTGGAAGCCGTCGGATTCAAAACGGTGCTCAGCAAGGATCACTACGGCGTGCATCGGATCGATTCCGCGGTAAAGGCCGGGATGCGCGCCTATTTCACCGTGGCGCCGGCCCACAACGGGCCATACCTGGAAGCCATCGAGGTGTTTGAAAAGCTTCTGCCGGGGAAACCGCTGGTGGGCGTGTTCGAAACCGCTTTCCACAGAAGCATTCCCGAATACCGCCGGCAGTTCGCGCTGCCTGCCGAGTGGACGGAGAAATACGGCCTCAGGCGCATGGGCTATCACGGCGCATCCCACGGGTATATCGCGGAAAAAACCGGAAAAACCGGCAGAGTGATTTCCTGCCATCTGGGCGGCAGCTCCTCCATTTGCGCGATCCGCGACGGCGTCAGCATCGACAACAGCTTTGCCCTTTCGCTGCAGGCGGGCATGCCTCACAACAACCGTGTCGGCGATCTGGACGCCTATGTCGTGCTGTACCTTCTGAAGGAAGGCCTGTCCTGGGAGGAGATCGAGCACGGGCTGAACGGGGAAGGCGGTTTGAAGGGCGTCAGCGGAACCACCGGCGATATGCGCGACCTGACGCGTGCCATGGACGAGGGCAGTGACCGGGCCAGGCTGGCTTTCGATATGTACGTGGATTCCATCGTGCGGTACATCGGTTCGTACCACGTGTTCCTCGGCGGGCTCGACACCCTGGTGTTTACCGGCGGCATCGGGGAAAACAGCGCCAGGCTTCGGCAGGCCGTCTGCGCGAGGCTCGCGTGCCTCGGCGTCAGGATCGATCCCGAAAAGAACGAAGGGGGAGAACCGGAGCGGGTGATCTCCGCGGAGGATTCTCCGGTCACCGTACGGGTCATCCCGGCGGGCGAGGAATGGATGGTCGCTCGGGCCGCGTACCGCCATTTGACCGAATCCCGGCCCTGCGGCCGGTAACGCCGATTCCCGCGGCGCGGCAGAAGCCTTGAGATTTGCAAAACGGATGCCGGCATGCGCCGGCATCCGTTTTCGCCGCCCGCCTTTCCTCACTTCAGCAGCCGTTCTTCAGCAGCCGTTCCATCAGCCCGGCGCATCCCGCGTGTATATCCCGCCACGCCGCCTCAAAATCGCCGCTGTACCACGGATCCTCGATATCGCGGTCCAGGCCGCAATACTCCCCGAGCAGGTGAATTTTCCCGTCCGGGTCCCCGCCCATTTCCCGGCGCATGTTGACGAGATTTCGCCGGTCCATGCCGATCAGCAGATCGTAGTCCCGATAATCGCGCTTTTCCAGGTGCCTGGCCAGCTTGCCGGCGCAGGAAATGCCGTGCTCCGCCAGCTTGCGGCGCGCAGGCGGATACACGGGATTCCCGATTTCCTCATAGCTGGTGGCGGCGGACGCGATCTCAAACCGGTCCGCCAGATGCGCCCTTTCGGCCATGTCCTTCAGAATGAATTCCGCCATCGGCGAACGGCAGATGTTGCCGTGGCATACGAACAGCACGCGAATCATGTTAAACACCCCCTGTTGCCGTGATGCTTCATCCCGTCTTAAGGCAATACCGCACAAATCAAGCGGCCGCCGGCGAGCGCCCGCAGCGCGCGATGAAGCCTGCGGCGCTGCCTTACTGCCCGTCCGCATCGACTGATGATGCCGTTCGGCAGGGCCTATTATACACGATGAATGTGAATTCCTGAGGGTCCGGAAGGATCGGCGCTTTCCTGCGGATCCCGCGGCATCCGGCGGCCGAAAACGGCTTCCGGCCGAAGCGCAGTTCGCTCCGGTCCCATCGTCCGCGGCCATAAAGCGGACAGCGCAATCAGCATGCCGTCCCTGCCGCCGGGTGTGCCGCCAATCCATCCGCCCGGCGCAGTGATGGCGAACTGAATCCCGGCAGGTCTGCCGGAAGCCCCGCACCGGAACCGGCTTTCTTTCACGGGGGCAAAACAAAACATATTGGGCGGCACAATTGGGGGCAATCTCGGAAGTGCGGTTGCAGAATCTGCTTTTGTCTGATAATATGTACCCGGCCCGCCTGTGACGAAACCACAGCTTCGCATTGCATTTCGTCCCGCGGAGCCGCCGGGCGGGGGAAAGAAGCGCAGCGGCAGCCTGCAGCCCTACGGCGGCGGACGTTTTGAGGAAGCGCGGGAAATCCTTTGCGGGGGCAGGAGCCGGAACATGGTGCCGGGCAAAAAAACGGAGCGGTCAGACCGCCGGAAACACGGAGCGGCAGTATGAACAAGCACAGGAAAAAGATGATCGCGCCGATCGTCATCACAGGGATCGTCGTGGTGTATTTCTGCATCTATTTTGGGGCCGCGATATCGCTGGTGGAGAATCCCCTATTCAAGTGGCTGCTGGGGATCGTTCCCGCGCTCCTCGGCGCGGCAATGACAGGTGTTTGCATTCAGAGAATCAGGGAAATCAAAGGAGGAGAAGAGGATGATCTTGGTCAATACTGATTATATCAGCGGAAAGGAACTCGAGATGCTGGGCCTGGTCAAGGGCAGCACGATCCAGTCAAAGAACATCGGCAGGGATATTACCCAGGGTCTGAAGACGCTGATCGGAGGAGAATTGAAGGCGTACAA
>JAFWEY010000159.1 GCA_017512675.1 Clostridia bacterium
GAAGCGGGCGAAGCGCAGCTGAAGCACGCGACTATTGCGAAGCTGCCCGAAGCGCGAAGCGCAAGACACGAGCGGGCGAAGCGTAGCTGAAGCACGCGACTATTGCGAAGAAACCTCCGCGCCGAAGGCGCAAGACGGTGGCAGCCCGCAGGGCTGACGGATGAGGTTT
Organism: Clostridia bacterium; assembly: GCA_017512675.1. Lineage (GTDB taxonomy): Bacteria > Bacillota > Clostridia > Christensenellales > Aristaeellaceae > RGIG5678. The sequence continues at coordinate 170 of JAFWEY010000159.1, forward strand.
TGGCACTTAGGCACTTTTGCCGTGTGCTGTGTCTTCGTCGCCTGGGTACCAACTATATCTTCACTCTTCACTCTTCGCTCTTCACTCTGGCTCGGCGCCATGTACGATGCCGAGCGGAGCGCTCGCCTTCGCCCTCCGCTCTTCACTCTGGTTCGGCGCCGTGTATGGCGCCGAGCCTTGCGCTCGCATCCAACCGATTCACTGAAAATAACAAAGAAACCATTTACAATTGATTCCGGCTGTGCTAAAATACTCAAGTGGTATGCTCAATGGAACCGTATGCCCGGTTTGTCGACACTCCGACGACTTGCCTGGTTTGCGGCAATTGCGAAAAAAAGGAGGTAGCAACCATGACGAAACAGGAAATCATGAACGCCTACGGCCGCCACGAAGGCGACACCGGCTCTCCCGAGGTGCAGATCGCACTGCTGACGGAGCGCATCAATCACCTCAACGAGCATCTGAAGCTCAACAAGAAGGATCACCACAGCCGCCGCGGCCTTCTGCTGATGGTCGGCCGCCGCCGCGGTCTGCTCGATTATCTGAAGAAAACCGACATCGAGGCCTATCGTGCCCTGATCGCCAAACTGGGTCTGCGCAAATAATGAGGATCCCTTGCGCAAATCCCCGGAGATGAATCGAATGCCGTCGCTTGGGGAATCCCCGGGCGGTGGCGCTTTGTGCGCCGCGGGCAGAACGTTCGATCGTTCGAGCGCCGTGCCGGCGGCACAATGGGCGCACAGCCGCGCAACGGGCGGCTCGCGCCGCGGGGCCCGGCCCCGCTGAATGCGGTATCAATGAAATGATATAGAAAAGAATGCCCACGAGGAGGGGAACACATGTTCAAGAGCTACGAGATGGAATTGGGCGGCAGGAAGCTGACGCTCGAGTTCGGCAAGTACTGCGAGCAGGCCAGCGGATCCTGCTTTGTGCGCTACGGCGACACCGCGGTGCTGGTCAACGCCACGGTCGCGGCGACGCCGCGCCCCGGCATCGACTTCTTTCCGCTGAGCGTCGACTTCGAAGAAAAGATGTACTCGGTCGGCAAGATCCCCGGCGGATGGCTGCGCCGCGAAGGCAGGCCCGCTGAGAAGGCGATCCTGACCAGCCGCCTGATCGACCGCCCGCTGCGCCCGCTCTTCCCGAAGGGAATGCGCCACGACGTTTCGATCATCGCCACCGTTATGTCCGTCGATTACGACAACATTCCGGATATCCCGGCAATGATCGGCGCCTCCGCCGCGCTGTGCGTGTCCGAAATTCCGTTCGCCGGCCCGATCGGCGCGGTGAACGTCGGCTACATTGGCGGCGAATACATCATCAACCCCAATTGCCGGCAGAGGGAAGAATCGCTGATGAATCTGACCGTCGCGGGCACCTCCGAAGCGGTCCTGATGGTCGAGGCCGGCGCGAAGGAAGTTTCCGAAGAGGTTATGCTGAAGGGCATCCTGTTCGGCCACGAGGAAATCAAGAAGCTGGTCGCGTTCCAGCAGAAGATCGCCGAAGAAATCGGCAAGGAAAAGAAGGAATTCCCGCTGGTGCTGCCGGGCGAAGACGTCAAGGCGGCGGTTCGCGAAGCAGCGTACGACAAAGTCTGCTGGTGCTTCGAAACCTTCGAGCGCAAGGAACGCGACGCGCGCGAAGCGGTGGTCACCAAGGAAACCCACGAGGCGCTGGACGCGCAGTTCGAAGGCCGGGAAACCGAAATCGACGACGCGCTGTACGCGCTCAACAAAGAAGTTATGCGCCGCCATATCATCGATGACGGCGTGCGCCCGGACGGCCGCAAGCTGACCGAGGTCCGCCCGATCTGGTGCGAAGTCGGCGTGCTGCCGCGCCCGCACGGTTCCGCGGTGTTCACCCGCGGCCAGACCCAGGTGATGACCGTCACCACGCTGGCGCCGGTGTCCGAGAGCCAGGCGCTGGATACGATCAGCCCCGAAACCACCAAGCGCTATATGCACCATTACAACTTCCCGGGGTATTCTACCGGCGAAGCCAAGCCGGTGCGCAGCCCGGGCCGCCGTGAAATCGGCCACGGCGCGCTGGCGGAACGCGCGCTGCTGCCGATGATCCCCTCCACCGAAGAGTTCCCCTACGCGCTGCGCCTGGTCAGCGAGGTGCTCTCTTCCAACGGCTCCACCTCGCAAGCCTCCGTCTGCGGCTCCACGCTGTCGCTGATGGACGCGGGCGTGCCGATCAAGCGCCCTGTCGCCGGCGTCGCGATGGGCCTGATCAAGGACGTGGAGAAGACCGGCAAGGTCGCGGTTCTGACCGACATCCAGGGCCTGGAGGACTTCCTGGGCGATATGGACTTCAAGGTCGCCGGCACCGCGTTGGGCATCACCGCGATTCAGATGGACATCAAGATCAAGGGCATCGATGAGGCGATCCTGCGCCAGGCGCTGGCCCAGGCGTTCGACGGCCGTATGCACATCCTGACCAAGATGCTGGAAGTGCTGCCCGCGCCCCGCGAGCACCTGTCCCGGTGGGCGCCGAAGATCGTCACCTTCAAGATCGATCCCGAGAAGATCGGCGAGGTGGTCGGCCCCCGCGGCAAAACCATCAACAAGATCATCGAGGAAACCGGTGTCAAGATCGACATCGAAGACGACGGTTCGGTCTACATTGCCACCAACGACGAGGCCGCGTCCAAGCGCGCC
>JAFWEY010000160.1 GCA_017512675.1 Clostridia bacterium
CGACTCTTGCGAAGCTGACCGAAGCGCCGAAGGCGCAAGACGGTGGCACGGCCGCAGGCCGTGACGGATGAGGTTTTGGCGCATAAGTACATTTGCCGTGTTCTGTGTGTCTTTGTCACCTGGGTACCAACTATATCTTCATTCTTCACTCTTCGCTCTTCACTCTGCCAGGCACCATGTATGGCGCCTGGCCGTGTTCTGTTTCTCCGCTGCCTGGGCACCAACTATATCTTCACTCTTCACTCTTCGCTCTTCACTCTGACTCGGCGCCATGTTTGGCGCCGAGCAGCGCGCTCGCCTTCGCCCTCCGGCATGTGTACGGTGGGCAGCATAACGCCTTCCTTTTCCGGCCAAAAATTTGCTTACAATCAACTTGACACGGCCCGCAATTCCGGCGTACAATATGCCATCTGTATTTGAATGAGTCTGGGCGGTTCCGCATGCTTTCGGCCGCCTGATTCGATTGGAACCCGGAACCTCACCGATCAAGCATCCATTCAGAAAGGATTGAGACAATGGGCAAGAAGTTGAACATGGCATGCCGCCTTCTGCTGGCGGCGGCGGTGCTCCTGCTCGCCGCGGGCTTCATCCGCGTGCCGGAAGCCGCCCGTGCCGAACAGTACACGCGCGAGGCGGTCCTGAAGGACAGCGCGAACTATCCCGGCGTTTATTACGCGAAGGCGGTCAAGGACGACAGCGGCGCCACGCTGGGCATCCCCAGCATCGCCAAACAGAACCTGGAGGACCATCCGACCACCGAGACCCCGGCGATCGTGATGGGCGCCGCCGTTCCTCATGAAGAGCGGGTCGGCTTCACCGAGTTCCGGAAGCTTTCCGGCGGATCGCTCTATCCGCCCTACAGCTATTTCCGCTATTCGATCATCGAAGAGGCGAATCCGAACGGCGCCTCCGGCACCCACAGGAAGATGTCCGGGTTTGACGGCAGCTACGTGATCATTCGCGTGGACGTCAGCGAACTGGTCCAGGGCGCCGAGGAGGGCAGCTTCCTTCACGTGAAGCAGGCGGGAAACAAGGCGCTGATGGCCTCCCTGCTGCACGAACCGATGAGTGCGGAAACAGGGCGTGCGACGTTCTCGGACGCGCTGGGCAACAAAGTGGGCGTCTATTCCCTCGCAAACGGCGCGGCTTCCCTGAAGGACAGGGAGGGCGGCGACGCCGACACTCCTTACATCGACCTGGTGGTCTTTTCCTCCGGCACCCATGTGGCGGGCGCCGACACTGGCAGCACCGATCCGAATGTGATCGGCGCGGATTTCACCCTTTCGATGTATGTGGACAAGACCGGGGATTACAACCCGGATCTGGTTTACGATCCCAACGCTGCCAGCCCCACCGATCCGAACGCGCCCACGATGGAGCAGCAGATGCTCGCGAAGTATTTTGACGACAAAGCGGAAGGCGCGACCAGCTACAAGGTGAAGGGGTCCGATCTGGAACTGGAAACCAGGACGATTCTCTCCGGCACCCGGCAGTTCTGGTCCCTGCGCAAATCGCTGGCGTATCAGAGCTACAACAGGGTCCCGATCAGCCTGATCTGCGAAGTGCCGGTTCTGGAAGGGCTCACGGTGGAAGGCTCCGCCGGCTCGGACCGCTACGTGATTTTCGATGTCAACAGCTTTGATATCCAGATTGCCAATCACCAGACGACGGGAAGCGCGGCGCTTACGGTAAAGAACGCCACCCTCGAGATCACCGACGGCTTTGAGACCACCGGCGCGGAGCTCGCCGTGGGCAACAACGCCACAATGGCCATCAAGAAGGGCGGAACGCTGATCGTCGCCGAAAAATGCCAGCTCGAAGTGGAGTATGACGCCGCGTCCGTAGCGCCGGATTCCACCACGGCCGCGCCGGACCTCAGCGTCGGCGTGCTCACCATCGAAGACGGCGGCACGATCATCAACCGCGGCGTGATTACCGTGGAAGGCACCGAGGGCAAGCCGATCGACCCGGCGGCGCCCTCGCAGCGGGATATCAAGGACGCGGAATTCCATATCCAGCAGGGCGGCACGCTGATCAACGAGGGCTGCCTGCTTTCCTACGGGGCGCTCTACAACAGCGGCACGATTGAAAACTACGGCCAGTACAGCAAAACCATCACGTCCCAGGATCCGGACAAGGGAACCTTTACCTATCATAGGGGCATTCAGATTTCCTGGAAGGACGACGTCACCCAGGACAGCGTCGTCATGGGCCACCTCTACAACGGCGGCGACGCGGCAGGCGCGACGGACACCGGTGCCCGGATCGTCAATCAGGGCGACATCGTTCTCGTGCCCGGCTACATGGAAAACTGGGGAACCGTGGAGAACGGCGAAGGCGCGAACATTTTCCTCTGCGCCGTGAAGGAAGCGGTCATCCCGATTGTCGCCACTGTGGACAAGCCGCTGATTACGGAAAAGCGCATCGCGTTCAAGCAGCCCATCAGCAGCTTCTGGATGAACCATCAGGAAGGAACTCTGATCAACGAAGGCGGCATCGCGGCTGCGGATGTCAAAATCGTCAACAACGGGCGCACCGGAGACCTGACGGCCCTGACCGAAGGCGATCTGTTTGAAAGCATCGAGCTGGACAACTTCGGGCAGATCACCAACGGCGGCTCGGTCACCCTGGACAGCCTGATGAATTTCGGCGCGATGACCAACGAAGGAAGCGGCACAGTCGATAACAAGGTGGTGCTGGCGGCCAATACAGAGCAGGCGGGCACGCTGACCGACAGGGCGGATCCAAAGCTGGACAACGTGTACAACGGCGCGCTGACCGCGGACGGGGACACCAATCTCTGGGCCCACGCGGTCTGCGGCAGCTTCACCGTTTCCCCGAGCGTGCAGTACAACAGCGGGGAGGAAACCGTGGATTGGACGGTTCTCGCCGAAACGGCGGTGCCGGCTGAAGGCGTCCGGTATCTTGTGGAGCTCTACGAAGCGACCGGATTGAAATTCGCGGCGGAATACACGATCAGCGCCAACGAGGAAAACACGCTGACCAGCCCGCAGCTTCCCCGCATCAACCAGAACGTGGTTTACAGCTTCTATATTTCGGACGGAACGCAGAGCCTGAGCCAGAATGCCACCGTCAAGGTGACTTCTTCCACGGTCACTCCGCCCGCGCCGATTCCGGATCTCGTATACGACGGAACGGAGCAGGTCCTCACGACCACCGGCTGTATGGAAGGCACGATGCTGTACCGCCTGGGAGAGGACGGCGAGTGGAGCGAAACCGTGCCCGCCGCGAAGGACGCGGGCAGCTATGACGTGTATTACAAGCTGCAGGAAGAGCCGGAGGACGGCACGGGTTCGGCCTTTGTGACGGCCGTCATCGCCAAGCGGAGCGCGGCGGTTTCCGCCGACGACACGGCGGGCATGGTCGGCGCGCCGCAGAAAGAGCTCACCTGGACCGTCAGCGGCCTGGTCGAGGGCGAGACGATCGACGGAAACGACGTCTCGGTCACGACGGAAGCGGATCTGACCGCGGTGGGCGAGTATCCGATCACCGTCGCCCTGTCGGGCGATTACCCGAACTACGAATTCACGCTGAGAGACGGCGTATACACGGTGACCGAAACGGAATTCAACGTAATCGCAAAGGACAAGTACGGCGTATTCAGCGACGATGCCGCGTACAAGGGCTTCAATATCGAGCTGACGGCACCGGAAGGCGCGAAGGTCTTCTACAGCACTTCTGTCGAACTGACGCCGGAAAACCATGAAACCCAGGGACAGAACCCGCTGGTGAACCTCCCGGCCGGAGCGGGCGTCCATACGGTGTATTTCTACGTGACGGACGGGACCAACACGGTCCGCGGAAGCAAGCAGGTCATTATCGAAAAGGCAAAGCAGACTGCGCCTGACAAGCTGGAGGTTCAGAGCGAAACCTGGCTGAATTCGGGGGACGGCATCATCTCCGGCCTGACCCCCCGCGCGATGGAATACCGCAACGTGAACAACGACGGAACCTACACGCTTATCTACGAGGAGCAGATTTACGTCGCCCCCGGCACGTACCTGGTGCGCAAAGCGGCGGACGACAACCACTATCCGAGCCCGGATGCCGTCGTCACCGTCGAACCGGGCGAACCGATCTCCGTCACCTTCGACAGCAACGGCGGTTCCGCTGTCGACGGCGTCACAGGCCTTGCCTGCGGCGATCTGGTCGCTTCCCCGTCCGAGGATCCGGTTCTTCCGGGCGCCCAATTCCTCGGCTGGTACCGGAACGGAGTGCCTTACGACTTCAGCGCTCCCGTCACCCTGAGCATGACGATCACCGCTGGCTGGGCGCCGGAAGCGCCGTGGGCCGTCGAACTGCCGGATGAAGCGAAAATCGTCGAGGAATCCGCGTTCGAGGGAGACGTGTCGATCGAATCCGTCAGCATTCCTTACGGGTGCACGGCGATCGAAGCCGCCGCCTTCAAGGGCTGTACCGCTCTGACCCAAATCCAGATTCCGGCCTCGGTGACCGCGCTTGACGAGACGGCCTTCGACGGATGCGGCAGCGTTTATGTGTTCGGCCTGAACGGCACTGCCGAAGACCGCAATACCCCGAGCGCGGCACAGCTGTTCTGCGAAGCGCACGACGGCTTCACGTTCGTCGCCGACGTACAATGACAGTGCGCGAAGCCGTTCAGCGGCTTGCGTTTGAAACAGGCATGCATTCAAATATTCGGAAATACACCTGGAGGGAAGCAGAATGAAGAAAAGGTGGTTTATCGTCCTTGCGGCTTTGATCGCCCTGATCGTTGCCGTATCCGCCGCTGCCGAAACCAGCGGCACCTGCGGGGACAGCCTGACATGGACGCTCAGCGACAGCGGAACGCTGATCATCTCCGGCACCGGCCCGATGGCCGATTACAGTGAACAGGAACCTGCGCCCTGGGGCACGCAGGTAAAAGAGGCGCACATCCGCTGCGGCGTGACCGGAGTGGGAAGCTATGCCTTTTCCGGGAACGCGGAACTGACGAGCGTCGTCATGAGCAACGGCGTCACGCGCGTCGGGGAAGGCGCGTTCAAGGACTGCGCCGCGCTTCCGGAGGTCGTTCTTCCGACGGGCACCGAGGGCATCGAACCGGATACCTTCAACGGATGCGCCGCGCTGAAGACGGTGATCGTGCCCAACGGGGCGAACCGGATCGGGAAACGCGCCATCATGGGATGCGTTTCGCTCTCGGCGATGACCAAAAAGGACATTACGACGACCGACGAGGATTCGGAGCATACCCTTGAAAACCCGGTCTTCGAATGGGCCGAGGACTATAGCGAGTGTTCCGTGAAGCTCACCTGCCGCGACTGCTCCGCGGAGAAGAGCATCCCCGCGGCCGTGACCTGCGAAGTCGTAACGGAGCCGACGACCGAAACGAAGGGCCTGTGCATGTATACGGCGACCGTGGAAATCGACGGCGTCGCCTGCACGGAGCAAAAGGAAGCGGTTCTGGACGAGGTGCCGGAGCGCGACAGGGAAATCATTCTCGCCGTCAAGGGAAAGAACGGCACGGACACCGCGACGATGGACGGCACGAAATACGCGGTCGTCGCGCAGTACGCGGTCGACGCGGGCTGCACGAAGGTGACCTTCAAGAGCTCGAAGAAGAAGGTCGCGACGATCGACAGCGTGACCGGCGAACTGACGCTGAAAGCCGCCGGCAAGACGACCATCACCGCGACGGCGATTCAGGAAATCCCGAAGGGCAAGAAGATCAAGAAAAAGAAGATTACCGCTTCCATCTCGCTGACCGTGATCGATCCGTCCATTCCGGTTTCCATCTCGGTCGCGCAGGAGAACCCGGCGGAAGAGGGCAAGGTGTACATCGGCAAGGATGACGGCTGCCAGCTGGCGGTTACCGCGGTCTCCGCGGTGGAGGGCGCCGTGGCAGAGAACACGGTGACTTGGAAATCCTCGAAAACGAAGATCCTGAAGGTGGACAAGCACACCGGCCTTCTGAAGCCGGTCAAGGCCGGCACGGCGAAGATCACCGCCACCAGCACGAGAAACAAGAAGGCCAAGTCGACGATCACCGTGACCGTGGTGGACCTGACGGTTCCCGCGGGAATCAAAATCACGACCGCCGAAACGACGGTTCAGGTGGGAAGCCCGCTGAAGCTGGACTTCGAACTGCTGCGTCAGGAGCAGGACGTGGAAGCGAAGAGCGCGGTGACCTGGAAGACCTCGAACAAGAAGATCGCGAAGGTGTCGAAGGACGGAACGGTCACGGGCCTCAAATACGGAACGGTAACCATCACGGCGACGAC
>JAFWEY010000018.1 GCA_017512675.1 Clostridia bacterium
AATTACTTGTCCCTTCGCGGCCGCTGCGCTGCGAAGGGACAACGGGTTACGGGGAAGACTCTTCCGGCATCGAATAACTGCTCATCAATCGGCACATCATTCCGATCCCACTCTTGCCTTCCCCTTTGGGGGGGCGGAGGCGAGCGCGCCCAGTGGGCGATAAAGCGAGCCGGAAGCCTGCTGAGCAAAGGAGCGGGCAAAGCGAAGCTGAAGCACGCGACTATTGCGAAGCTGACCGAAGCGCCGAAGGCGCAAGACCGGAGGCGAGCGCGCCCTGTGGGCGATAAAGCGAGCCGGAAGCCGGCTGAGCAAAGGAGCGGGCGAAGCGAAGTGAAGCACGCGACTATTGCGAAGCTGCCCGAAGCGCCGAAGGCGCAAGACGGTGGCACGGCCGTAGGCCGTGACGGATGAGGTTTTGGCACTCAGGTGCATTCGCCGTGTGCTGTGTCTTCGTTACCTGGGTACCAACTATATCTTCACTCTTCACTCTTCGCTCTTCACTCTGGCAGGCGCCATGTATGGCGCCGAGCGCTGTGTCTTCGTTGCCTGAATGCCAAGTTACAGCATCCGAATTCCAACAACTCTCAATTCACAATAGTCGTCCCTTCGCTTTCGCTCATGGACTCCTTTGTTCATTGGGCTGCAGGCTCGCTGCATCCCGCATACCCTGCTGCGCGGGCACAGGCTGCGGGCGCTCGCCTTCGCCCTATGACGGCATCGGCATATCTTCGCCCGAACCCGCGTCCGGCGTGCAGGGAACCAAATTTCCCGCGCGCGCGTCAAACCGTTATCCGACACGGGGGAGCATCGATATGAAACGGAGATTCGCAGCCATCTGTTTGGCGGTTCTGCTGTGCGCCGCGCCGTTCGCGGCCCGCGCGGATCTGAACTGCACCTCGGCGATTGACATGGATACGGGCTCGGTGCTGCTGGCCGGGGACGGCACGGTGCTGACCGACGAATACGCCCAGCTGCTTCCCCTGATTCCGGGCGAGCGCTTCGCGGGATACACGGAGGACGGGGCATGCTACCTGCTGAACGAAACGGGGCAGCGGGTGACGGACCGCGCCTTTGAAACCCTGCTGTCGGACAACGGACGGACGATTCTGTTTACCGTTGGGCAAAAGACCGGCGTGCTGGACGGCGGCGGAAACGAAATCATTCCCGCCTCGTATACGCAGATCGTGCCCTGCCCGGACGGGTGCTACCTGGCGCTGACCGGCGATCCCTACGACGCCGGGGCGGACGGGGTGTACCATCTGGACGCGTCGGGCGAGGAATCGCCCACCGGCGCGCGCGTGCTGTACGGGCTGGGGTATTTCGAAAGCGGGCTGATGGCGGCCTGCGCCCCGGACGGGCGGATGGGGTATCTGGGCGCGGACGGGGAGTGGGCGATTCGCCCGCAGTTCGAGTACGCCGGCGATTTTTACGGCTCGTACGCGGAGGCCTCCGTCGAGAGCGGGAGCGGCATGATCGACAAGAGCGGCAACTGGCGCATTCTTCCCAAGTACACCGTGTTCCAGAAGAGCCCGACGGAAAGCGGCGTGATGATCGGCCAGACGGAGGTGACCTCCGCGGTGCTGTTCGATCCGGAGACCTTTGGGGAATCCTCCCGCATCGAATCCGGCGAGGTGTACTTCTCCGCCTATTACGACAACGGGCTGGCGGCGGTTTACCTGTCCGACAGCACCCAGCTGATCGACGCGCGGGGCACGGTGCTTCTGGATCTGCCGGTGGACGCCAACGTGGACACCTGGCGCATGATGGGGCAGCGGGCGATCGTGCAGTCCGGCGAATGGGGGGACGCGTCGTTCCGGCTGTACGATTTTTCCGGCAGGGTGGTTACCGGCCCCTGGCAGGAAATTCAGGCGCTGGGGCAGGGAACCGACGGCAAGGCGCTGTTCGCCTGCATCCGCTGGGACGTGACGGAAGAGGTCGATATCGACCTGGGCTGGCGCATGCTGGAGGAGGTTCCCGATACCCGCGAGATCGCGATTCTCGACGAGGACGGCGCCGAGCGCATGCCCGCGGCGCGGCTGGACGAGGTGGAGAAGCTGGACGGAGGGCTGCTGCTTCGGGTCAACGGCAGAGTCCGCGTCGTCGACGAGAGCGGAAAAACGCTCTTTCAGGAGGAAACGGAAGAGGACGAAGCCTGACGCTTGCTATATTAAGTATTGCAAATATCACATAAACTGTGTTGTAATTTTCCCCGGCGTGTGCTATAATTTTCCAGAATATGCGTCTTGCATACGAAAAACGGAAGCGGCAGGTCCGCTTTCATTTTTCCTGTATTTCTGCGATCGCGGGGTGTTACGTTGCCAAAACAGTCGGGGACTGTAGCCAGGGCGGAAGAACGCGCATCGAAGCTTTCCCGGGAAATGGGCTACAATTTGATAGACGTTGAGCTGGCGAAAGAAGCTGCCGGCCGCTTTTTGCGTTTCTTTATCGACAAAGAAGGCGGCGTGACGATGGACGACTGTGAAGCGTTCCACCGCCGCGTGATTCCGCTGATGGAAGATGTGGATTACGATTATATGGAGGTTTCCTCGCCGGGCGTCGACCGTCCGCTGAAGAAGCCCGCCGATTTTGAGCGCCATATCGGCGACAAAATCGAGGTGCGCCTGTTCAAGCCGGCGGACGGCGCGAAAACCCACATCGGCATTCTGACCGGCTTTGGCGGCGATCTGTTCGAAATGCGGACGGAGGACGGACGGACGCTGTCCTTCGAACGAAAGAAAACCGCGCTGGTCAAGCCGGTGTTTGAATTCGATGAGAGCCTGCTGGAAATGCCTTTGGAGGAAGAGGAGGGTATGGACACGTGAAGGAGCAGACAAACGGAGCCGAATTCGTCGCGACTGTGGACGAAGTGGCCAAAGAGAAGCAAATCAATCGGGAAGTGCTGTTCAACGCCATCGAAGCGGCGCTGATTTCGGCTTATAAAAAGAACTTCGGGAAAAACGCCCAGGTGCGCGCGACCATCGACCGGGTGACCGGCGAAATGGAAATGATGGCCCGCAAAACCGTGGTGGAGGAAGTCAGCGATCCGCAAAGCGAGATTTCGCTGGAGGAAGCCCGGGCGATTCATCCGCGCTATGAAATCGGCGATCTGGCGGAGCTGCGCGCCACGCCCCGCGATTTCGGGCGCATCGCCGCGCAGACGGCGAAGCAGGTGGTCATGCAGCACATTCGCGAAGCCGAGCGCGGCGTGATCTACGACGAGTACGTCGAAAAGGAAAACGAGATTCTGACCGCCATCGTGCAGCGGGTCGACGGCAAGCAGGTGTACGTGGAAATCGGCCGGACCGAAGGCGTGCTGGACGAGAAGAGCCAGATTCCCGGCGAGGAATACCATCCCGGCGACCGGATCAAGGTATACGTGCTGGAAGTGAGCCGGATGGCCCGCGGCCCGCAGGTGCTGGTCAGCCGCACCCATCCCGGCCTGGTCAAGCGCCTGTTCGAGCTTGAGGTGCCGGAAATCCGCAGCGGCATCGTGCAGATCAAATCCATCGCCCGCGAGGCCGGCTTCCGCACGAAGATGGCGGTGTTCTCCACCGATCCGATGATCGACGCGGTGGGAAGCTGCGTCGGGCCCCGCGGCATGCGCGTGGAAAACGTGGTGCAGGAGCTGCGCACCGAGAAGATCGGCATCATCAAATGGTCCAGCGATCCTTCCGAGTACATCGCGAACGCGCTGAATCCGGCGCGGGTGATCTCGGTGTTCGTATCCGAACGCGACAAGGCGGCGCGCATCGTCGTGCCGGACAACCAGCTGTCGCTGGCAATCGGCAAGGAGGGGCAGAACGCCCGCCTGGCCGCCAAGCTCACCGGCTGGAAGATCGACATCAAGAGCCAGTCGCAGGCAGAGGATCTGCTGAATACGGCGGTGGAAAACAGCGAAGGCGGCGAGACGGAGGAGCAGGCCTGATGGCACAGCTCAAGCCGAAAAAGATTCCGATGCGGATGTGCGTTTCCTGCCGGGAGAAGAAACCGAAAAAGGAGCTCATCCGGGTGGTTCGCTCGCCGGAAGGCGAAGTGAGCCTGGATCCGACCGGCCGCAAAAACGGGCGCGGCGCCTACCTGTGCGCCAATCCCGAGTGCTTTAAAAAGGCCGGAAAGACCCATGCGCTGGACCGCGCGCTGGAGGTAAGGCTGGACGAAAGCGTGCTGGACGGGCTGGCCCGCCAGCTTCAGGACCTGGCGGAGAGCGGGCGTTGAAGCGGGCGCTGGGGCTGATCGGCCTGTGCATGCGCGCCGGGCGCATCAGCCTGGGAGCGCCGAACGCCGAAAAGGCGATTCGCAGCGGCACTGCGAAGCTGGTGCTGCTGGACGGGGGCGCTTCGGCGAATACGCGCAAGGCCATTGCGGACGCCTGTTCGTACAGGAAGGTGCCGCTGGAAACGCTGCCGCCGGATCTGCTGGGCAGCGCCGTCGGCCGCCCGGGCCGCATGTGCGCGGCGGTGACGGACGAGGGGTTTGCGGAACAAATTCAAAAGCGCCTGCGCGAAGCGGGCAAAAGCATAACGGATTAACCTACGGGGGTGCATAAGGGGAATGGCAAAAGTGAAAGTGCAGGATGCCACCAGAGAACTGCGCGCGGGCGTCGACGAGCTGCTGAAGTCCGTCTCTCAATCGCGCAAGCGCACATTTGATGTCATGAAGTCGCTCAAGCGGCTGACGGACGAGCTGGATCGGCAGGAGCGCGAAAAGAAAGCACAGGAGCAGCGTGAAATCCTGAACAGGCAGTACCGGGATGCCGCTTCCTTTATGACGGCTTATTCTTCGGAGCAGGTGCCGGAGCCGATCGCGCAGACCGCGCCGCCCGAGGAAACGCAGGCCGCGCAGGCCGCGCCGG
>JAFWEY010000161.1 GCA_017512675.1 Clostridia bacterium
AAGCGGTGGGGCTCTTCTTTAAGTCTGGCATGGGATAACCTCCTTTGTTTTTTTTCCCAGACTTAATTCTACCCCTTTTCTGTTTCCCGGACTAACGTCCACCCCCTCGTCCACTGTGGACGTTACTTTGGGTATTTACTAGCGCTCAGTGAGCACTGAAAAATATCTGTAAACGTATGGACAAACATAAAAATTAGTGATATAATTCTGTTCTGTCAGCGGGAGTGTTGCCTGATCCCGCGAAGGGAGTTTCCCGCACGGCGCATGCGCCTGTAGCTCAGCCGGATAGAGCAACGGCCTTCTAAGCCGTGGGCCAGGGGTTCGAATCCCTTCAGGCGCGCCAGGTATGGTGGATATGGCGCAGTTGGTTAGCGTGCCAGGTTGTGGCCCTGGAGGTCGTGGGTTCAAGTCCCACTATCCACCCCATTTCAGCCGTTTGGAAACAAACGGACCGGACGGCGCGGGCGGTTGAGTCGGAGGGCGATGGCTGTGCCGGGTGCCGCGCATTGTATTGGGGCGTCGCCAAGCGGTTAAGGCACAAGACTTTGACTCTTGCAGGCGCAGGTTCAAATTCTGCCGCCCCAGCCAGATTTGACCCATTAGCTCAGTCGGCAGAGCACCTGACTTTTAATCAGGGTGTCTGGAGTTCGAGTCTCCAATGGGTCACCATTAGAAATTGCGGGCGTGGCGGAATGGCAGACGCGCCAGATTTAGGATCTGGTGCCAGAGTGGCGTATGAGTTCGAGTCTCTTCGCCCGCACCATTGCCCCCGTGTATGCGGTAGTAGCTCAGTTGGTAGAGCGCCACCTTGCCAAGGTGGAGGTCGCGAGTCCGAGTCTCGTCTACCGCTCCAGATCTGCGGGTGTAACTCAATGGTAGAGCGCCAGCCTTCCAAGCTGGATACGTGGGTTCGATTCCCATCACCCGCTCCAACCAAGTTTGCGGTAGTAGCTCAGTTGGTAGAGCGCCACCTTGCCAAGGTGGAGGTCGCGAGTCCGAGTCTCGTCTACCGCTCCAAAGCCTTCCCACGTGGAGGGCTTTTTGCATAATATGCTTTGGGAGCCGACGAACGACCGACCGGGAAAGCCGAGGGATACGATGAAAAAGCGTGGCCCGATGATCGTGCTGCTGTGTTTTATTCTGATCTATACCTTCAGCACGGTATGGATAATGTGGAATTATACCCGGCAATCGCAACAGGACGCGATGCAGGAGATCTTCAGCCATATGACCCGGAACGCGCTGGAACAGACGGCGCTTCTGAACGAACACATTTCCGGCCAGTATGCGGTTCTAAACGCCTTTGCCGGCGTTCTCGAAGAAGCCGATCCGGGCCGGGAGGAACAGATCGAAGGCCTGCAGCTGCTGACCGAACGCGGCAATTTCCGCAAAGCCGCGCTGGTGAGCGAAAGCGGGGAAGCGCTGTTCCAGGACGGATCCCAGGCGGATCTGAGCGGGTATTTCCCCTATCAGGACGTGGAGACCGCGGAAGACGGCCTGATGGGGATGGTGAACAAAAACGAGATCTTTTCCGTGGATTCCGTTGCGCTGGCTGTTCCGGCGGGAAACGGGAGGCTGCTCGTCGGGTTTTTCGCGGTGGACGACCTGCGCATCGAAATGGACGTGAACCGCTTCGGCGACAGCGCGTATTCCTTTGTGACCGACAAACGGGGCAATATCCTGATCGGCGTCGGCAGCAGCAATTTCCTGAGCGCTTACCGCAATGTGCTGGATTTCTACCGCAACGCGATTCTGGAACACGGGGTCACCACGCAGCAGATCGAAGAGAACCTGACCGCGGGAACGAGCGGCACGCTGTCGTTCCGCTACGGAAACCAGGCGCGGTACGTCGCTTACACCCCGATCAACAGCCACAAATGGTTCATGTTTACTTCCGCCACCAGGCAGTTTGCTGAAGCGGAGCTGCAGACCCAGAACGACAAGCTGTGGCGGCTTTACGCGGAAATGACGGTTCTGCACGCGGTGGCCATGGGCGCTCTGCTGATCGGCTATTCCTATATCAACCGAAAGCTGAAAGAAGAACAGGTGAAAAACGAACGGGCGCTCGAGGTCCTGAATACCCTGGACGACCTGAGCGATTCGGTGCAGTTCCGCGCGGACACGGATACCTGGAACCTGCGGTTCAACGGAAACTACGAAAAGTACTTCCGGCGGAAGCCGCCGTTCGAAAACGTGAACGACCTGCTCCGGCCGCAGATCGAAGGGATACCGCAGGAAGACATGCAGGCGCTGAACAAGCTGGGCAAGGCGATGCTGCGGTTTGTCCCCCGTGGAAAGGGGGCCTTCCGCCTTCCGATCGGGGACATATCCCAGGCCTGGTTCCTGCTGGAATTCGTGACGCTGTACGATTCCCGGAACAAGCCTTACAGCATCGTGGGGCATCTGATGAACATCGAGGACGAGACCCGGGCATTCCGCGTCCGTTCCAGAACGGGCCCCGACCCGCTGACGCACCTGATGGGGCACGACGCGTTTCACGCGCAGGCGGCGGCGTACCTCGCCGGAGACGGGGGGAAGGAGGACTGCGCGCTGCTGGTGGTGGATATCGACGATTTCAGTGAAATCGAGAACCGCCACGGGCCCAAGTCGTCCGAGGGCCTGCTGGTCGCGCTGGGCAATATTCTGCGGAGCGAATTCCGGGAGAGCGACCTGATCGCGCGGATCAGCGGCGACGAGTTCAACGTACTGGTAAGGGATCTGCCGGAAGACGACTGGCTGGAAAAGAAGGCGATTTCGGTCTGCGAGAATCTGCGGGAGCACACAGGCCGCGAGGATTATACCATGAGCGCGACCTGCTCCATCGGCATCGCGGTCAGGCACAGCGGGGAACAGGCGGATTTCGACAGGATGATGAAGCGGGCGAACAAAGCGCTGTACAGCGCGAAGCTGAACGGCCGCAACTATTATTCCGTCTATGACGAGATGACCCACACCGCGGACCAGCCGGCAAACGCGGATTCCGCGGAACACGCGCTGATCGTGTGCCTGAACCGGCTGATTGCCGCGGAGGATCTGGAAAAAGCGCTCAGCGAAACGCTCGCCGGAATCGGGAATTATTATCAGGCGGACTGCGCGCTGGTGATGGAGATCGAAAGCGGCGGTGACCAGGCGAGCCGGCTGGCTGTCTGGCGCTCCCGGGAAGCGCCCCAGGAGAGCCGAATGGAGCCGGCGCTGCCGATTACGCCGGATAACCTTCTGGGCAGGGTGCGCGACACCCGAAAGCTGGTTACGGTGGGCGAAGTGGCGCCGGATACGGTGCCGGATACCGCGGAGCGGGAGCTGTTCATGCGCAAACGGATACGCAACCTGTTCCTGGAACCGGTTCTCTGGCAGGAAGAAGCGGTGGCCTTCCTGTGCGTGGAGAATCCCCGCAACCGCATCGGTTCGGCATACCTGCTGAAGACGGTGGCCGGCGCGCTGTGGCACGAGGTGCTGCGCCGGCGCGATTGTCAGAAATACCTGGCGGAGGAAGAGAAGGACCATGCATAAAATCGTCTATCCATCCAGGGAAACCGTGGAAGCCATCGCGCGGGCGGTTCCCACCCCCTTTCACCTTTACGACGCGGGAATGCTGCGCCGGCGCGCCAGAGCGCTGAACGCTGCGTTTTCCTGGAACCCGGGCTTTTGCGAGTACTTCGCGGTCAAAGCCAACCCGAATCCGTACGTGATGGACATCCTGAAGGCCGAGGGCTGCGGCGCGGACTGCGCGAGCCTGACGGAGCTGATGCTCGCCCGCGCGGTCGGGCTGCATGGGGACCGGATCATGTTCAGTTCCAACGACACGCCGGCGGAAGAGTAGGAGCTTGCCAGGCAGCTGGACGCGACGATCAATCTGGACGACATCACGATGATTCCGTACCTGGCGAAGCACGGCGGCATCCCGCAGCGCATTTCCCTTCGCTATAATCCGGGCGGGGATGTGGCGATTTCCAACTCCGTGATGGGGCATCCGGGGGACGCGAAATTCGGGATGACCCGCGACCAGATCTTCGAAAGCGTGGAGAAGCTTTCCGCGCTGGGCGTAAAGGAGTTCGCGCTGCATTCGTTCCTGGTGAGCAGCGCGCTGGATCCCACCTATTATCCGGGCATGGCGGCGCTGCTGATGCAGCTGGCGCTGGACATCTTCCGGCAGACCGGCCGCAGGGTATCCATGATCAACCTGTCCGGCGGGCTGGGCATTCCCTACCGCCCGGAGGAAGACGCGCCGGAAATCGGGAAAGTGGGGAAAGCAGTGCGCGAGATGTACGAATGGTACATCAACGGCACCGAGCTGGCGCCGATGCGCATCGCCTGCGAACTGGGCCGATGGATGACCGGCCCCTGCGGCTGGCTGGTAACCCGGGCCATCCACGAAAAGCGCATTCACAAGCACTATATCGGCGTGGACGCCAGCGCCTGTGACCTGATGCGCCCGGCGATATACGGGGCTTATCATCATATTACGGTGTGCGGCAAAGAAACCGACCGGGCGGATCAGCTCTATGACGTCGTGGGATCGCTGTGCGAAAACAACGACAAATTCTGCATCGACCGGATGCTGCCGAAAATCGACATCGGGGATCTGCTTTTGATTCACGACGCGGGCGCTCACGGCAGGGCCATGGGCTACAATTACAACGGAAAAATGCGCTGCGGCGAGGTGCTGCTGGAGGAAGACGGCTCGTTCCGGGTGATCCGGCGCGCAGAAACGCCGGCCGACTATTTCGCGACGCTCGATTATCCGGGCCTTGTATGATGAACAGGACCGCCCCCGAAGGGAGAACAGATATGGCAAAGCTCTATTTTCGTTACGGCGCGATGGGCTCCAGCAAGACGGCCAACGCGATCATGGTGCGCTACAATTATATGGAGCGCGGGCAGACTGCGCTGATGCTGAAGCCGCACATGGAATCGCGGGACGGCGTAAAGCAGGTGCGCTCCCGCTCCGGGCTGACGGCGCCCTGCGAATACATCGAGGACATCGATTCGATCGACGTGACGCAGTACAACTGCCTGATCGTCGACGAGGCCCAGTTTCTGACCCGCGAGCAGGTGGAGAAGCTGGTGAAAATCGTGGACGAAAAGGACGTGCCGGTCATCTGCTACGGCCTGCGCGCGGATTTCAAGGGAGAGCTCTTTCCGGGAAGCCTGTACCTGATGGCCTGGGCGGACGCGATCGAGGAGGTCAAAACCGTCTGCTGGTGCGGCCGGAAGGCGACGTTCAACGCCAGGATTCAGGACGGGAAGGTGGTGCGCACCGGGGAACAGATCGTTCTGGGCGGAAACGAAAGCTATGTCAGCCTGTGCAGAAAGCACTGGGCGCAGGGCCTGCTGGGCGGCCGCGGCATCCGCCGGATCGAATCCGGCTTCGATCAGTACCGGGATATGCTGTCGAGCGCCCAGCCGGACGCCGGGCAGCTCGCGCGCGATCTGGAGCGGGGCGAAATGTTCCTGCTGAGCGAAGGCGGGGACTCGCTGGCTGAGGCGGTGGCGGTGCGGGAGAAGGAGGATCTGATCCGCCTTGCCAGCCTGGCCACGAGGGAAGCGTACCGGATGACCGGCTGCGCGCGCAGCCTGATCGGGCACATCCGCGCGCTGTATCCGAAAATGCGGATTACGGCGACCGCGCCGGAGCATCTGGCGGCCTTCTTTGAAAAGGTGGGCTTCGTCTACGACCGGCAGGTGAACGAATGCCCGAACTGCGCGGATCCCGCGTCGAATTCGATGCTGTGCTTTGCGTGCCTGCCGGCGGAGGACGAGGCGTAAAGGCGGCACCGCCGGGCTGACGGAGGCGCCTGGGGCCTTCGCCGCGCCGGGAAACGGAAACGCGCGGATTTCGGGACGCGCGCCGGAATTCGGGAACCGATACAAATTCGCGGGGGAACGGCCTGTCCGTTCCCCCGCGAATGTTTTCCGGCCTGCCCGAAGCGGGTCAGTCCCCGGCCGAAGCGCCCGGCGAAGGGGCTTCCCCGCCCGCAGGTGATGCCTGCTGCCCGTGATAGGCGAGGCACAGCATCGTCAGATCATCGAACTGCTCGGCTTCCCCGACGAAACCGTTCACCGCCCGGCGCAGGCTTTCGAGGATGCTTTCGGGATTCCCGCCCGCGGCTTCCTCGAGCGCCGACTGAATCCGGTCCATGCCGAACATCTGCTCGCTGCCGTCGGTGGCTTCCGGAAGGCCGTCGGTGTACACGAACAGCTTGTCTCCGCGGCCGAGAATCAGCGTGTAATCCCGGTAGCGCATGCCGTCCATGCCGCCGATCACGAAGCCGTGCTTGTCCTTTACGACCTCCACGGAACCATCCTTCCGGATCAGGATCGGGTATTCGTGGCCCGCGTTGGCACAGGTCATTTCGCCGGTGCGGGTGTCCAGAATGCCCAGCCAGACGCTGACGAACATTTCTTCCGGGTTGTTTTCGCAGATCTGCGCGTTCAGGCTTGCCAGGATCTTTCCGGGGCTGCTTTCGTCCTTCGCGGCAAGGTGCAGCAGAATCATCGAGATCATCATGAACAGGGCGGCCGGAACGCCCTTGCCGGACACGTCGGCGATCGCCAGGGCCAGATGGTTCTCGTCGATCAGGAAGTAATCGTAGAAATCCCCGCCGACCTCCCGGGCCGGATCCATGTCAGCGTACAGGTCGAAATCCCTGCGCTGCGGGAACGGCGGGAAAACGTGGGGAATCGTGTTTGCCTGAATGCGGGAAGCGAGCGCCAGCTCGGTGCTGATTCGCTCCTTTTCCGCCGAGATGGCCGCGATCCGGGTCAGATAATCGTCGATTTCCGCGGCCAGCGCCGTGACGTCGTCCGCCAGACGGCCGATTTCGTTGCGGGTCCGGATGGCGCTCAGGCTCTGGGTCACGTCGTCGCTTTTCTTGGTAAGCTTGTAAAGGCGAATGCTCTGCTGCACCTTCCTGAGCGGGCGCAGCACGAAGAAGAAAATCAGCGCCAGGCAGAACAGGGAAAGCGCGACCTGATAGATCAGCGCAAAGGCCGCGCTGCGCCCGGTTTGCGAAACGACGTCCCGGATCAGGCCGCTGCGGTCGTAGGTCATGCCGATGAGTACCGGCCGGCCGCTTGCGGCGCCCATATACGTGTAATAATCCACATAGCCGCCGGCGTTGGCCAGGTGGGAGTTGTACAGCGTCGCGCTGCGCATCGCCGCGGACAGTTCTTCCGACACGGTGACCACGGTGCCCAGCGGATAAACCTCCTCGTAGTTCGTGCCGCGCACCGCGCCCTTGTCCGCGCCGCTGAACAGGAAGAACTGGGTTTTGAACGAGCTGTCCGTGACGACGCAGAACAGGTAGTCGACGGCGTACGAGCGCTTGATCTGATTGACGCGGGTGATGAGCCAGGAGTAGGCGATTTCCGCGTAGAGCTTTTGATCCTCCTCCGGGAGGGCCGAAAGGGCCTGCGCGGTCGCGCAGCGCAGCTGCAGATCCGGATGGCGCGAGGAGAACAGGCGGCACTTTTCCTCGGTGCGGGTGTCCGCCCCGAAATCCGCGTCGTATTCGACGTCCAGCGGATGCTCATACCAGTACTGCAGCAACCACTGGCTGGCCGGGTACTCCCTGACGGACTGCATCACGTCTTCGGCGATTCTCGCGCCGAAGCTCTCCATTTGCTGCCTGACGGTGTTGTCGGCGTACCTGCGCTGCATGAAGTACGTGAGAATTCCGGTCAGCAGCACGCCGATCACGAAATAGATCGCGACCTGCGGAATGATGCCGATTCCCCTTTTTCGCTGCTGCTCCATGCTTCGCCTGCCTCAGCCCTGGTTTTGTTCCGCGATCATCGCCTGTTTCATGACTTTCGGATCCGGATCCAGTCCGGTCCAGAGCCTGAAGCCGATGACCGCCTGCCCGATCAGCATGTCCAGCCCGTTCAGCGCCTGCGCGCCGCGCTCCCGCGCCTTCTTCAGGAACAGCGTATCCGCGGGATTCGGGATCACGTCCTGAACGATCATGTCCGCGGTGATCGCGTCGTAATCGATGTCCGGGCAGCCCGGGTCGGGGAAGAGGCCGACCGGCGTGCAGTTGATCAGAATGTCGCAGGGCGGAAGCTTCGCCGTGCCGTTCCAGAGCTGTACGCTTCCCGCGCAGGCGGTCCTCCGGTTCAGGATGTCGGCGATGGCCTGCGCCTTTTCGGCGGTCCGCCCGATGATGACGATGGAGGCCGCGCCTGCCAGCGCGCATTCCGCGGCGACCGCCCGGGCCGCTCCGCCGGCGCCCAGAAGGGCGATGCGCTTGCCGGACAGGGAAACTCCCCGGGAGGTGATGCCGGAGACGAACCCCTTGCCGTCGGTGTTGTAGGCGATCAGGCGGCCGTTTTCGTTGACCACCGTGTTGGTTGCGCCGATCAGCTCCACCTCCGGCGCGACTTCATCCACGTATTTGAGCGCTTCCACCTTGTGCGGGACCGTCAGGTTGATGCCGCGGAAATTCATCGCGCGCATTCCCCTGAACGCGTCCTCCAGCCCCTCCGGCCTGACCAGAAGGGTAAGATAGCGGTAATTGAGCCCCAATGCCCGAAAGGCGGCTTCCTGAATGACGACGGTGGGGTTCTCGTCGATCGGACAGCCGAACACGCCCACCAATTCCGCGCGATAACTGACGTTCATAATGCCCTCCTGTGTGAATGTCCCTCCGGCCGCGGCGCGTCTGCCGCCCGGAATCCGGTTTCGAAGACCTGTCCGGAAGCGGCGGCACGCCGACGCACGGCCGGAAACCCGGCCCGGTTCACGCGCGCGCCGCGCCGCCGCTTCCCGGGCGGATCAGCGCCATTTGAAGGTTGCGATGCCGTAGATGTAAATGAACAGGATGGCCACCGGCACGAACCAGCGGAACAGCGGCTTCATCCAGGAATGAACGCGCAGGCCTTTGCCGGCGTTGGCTTCGGAGACAAACGCGTCCCAGCCCCAGCCGAATTTGTTGCAGCAGAACAGCGCGAACACCAGAGAGCCCAGCGGCAGGATGTTCGTGGAGACGATGAAATCCCAGAAATCCAGCCAGGCGGTGCCGTCGGCGAAGGGCTGGAAGTGCAGCACGCTGTAGCCCAGCGCGGTCGTCAGCCCCAGCACGAACACGCCGGTGCCGCTGACCAGGCTGCCTTTGCGGCGGCTCCATCCGGTGAGCTCGCGCAGCATGGCAAGGATGTTCTCGCATACCGCCAGAACCGTGGACATGGCCGCGAACACCATGAACAGGAAGAACAGCGTTCCCCACCAGCGGCCGCCCGCCATGTTGTTGAATACGCTGACCATCGTGTCGAACAGCAGGCTCGGGCCGGCGTTCACTTCCACCCCGTAGGAGAAGCAGGCGGGGAACATGATGAGGCCGGCGATGACCGCGACGAAGGTATCCAGCACGATCACGTGAATGGCTTCGCCCATCAGCGAGCGCTTCCGGTCGATATAGCTGCCGAAGATCGCCATGCTGCCCATGCCGATGGACAGCGTGAAGAACGCCTGGTTCATCGCGCCGACGATGACCGATCCATTGATCTTGGAGAAATCCGGCACGAGATAGAACGAGAGCCCTGCCTTCGCGCCGGGCAGCCGCAGGCTGTGGGCCGCCAGAACGATCAGGAGAACGAGCAGCGCGCACATCATGAACTTGGTCACCCGCTCCAGGCCCTTTTGCAGGTTGAAGCTGAGGATGAAGAACGCGGCTGCGACGGTCACGAACAGGAAGACCACATTGATTCCGGGGTTCGTGATCATCGGCACGAATCCCAGCGAATCGGTCTGTCCGGCGGCGAATTTACAGAAGTAGTAGATGATCCAGCCGGTCACCACGCAGTAAAACGCCATCAGCGCGATGTTGCCCGCGAAGGACACGTACCCCCAAAGGCCCCATTTTCCGCCCGGCTTCTGCAGCCTGTGGAACAGGCGGACCGGGCTGGTCTGCGCCGCGCGCCCCGCGGCGAATTCCATCACCAGCACCGGAAGCCCGAGCAGCAGGAGGCAGAAGATGTACACCAGAACGAAGCCGCCGCCGCCAAACTGCCCGCACATCCACGGGAACTTCCACACGTTGCCGCATCCGATCGCGCATCCTGCCGACAGCATGATGAACCCCAGGCGGCTTCCCAGCCTTTCCCTCTCATTCATAGAGCAACCCTCCATATTGAACCGGCGCTTGGCCCGGAGCCCGGCAGGGGCAGTTTCCGAACCGCGGCCGGCGATTTGCCGGAAACGCCGCGCCCTGCGAACCGCGCGGGTTCGCACTCGCCGCTCCCGGCTTGTACGACCGATATTTTACCACGCCCGTTGCCGTTAGGCAAGACGCTTCCCGCCGGATTCCGAGAAAAACCGGCAGGAAGCCGAATCGCGGCTTTTAAAGATCCCAAACCACCTTCCGGTAATTGACGCGGTCGGTATCGCCCTCCGTCGAGATCAGCAGGCAGCGGGAATCGAAGTCGAGCCCCAGCGCGTCCCGCAGCGGGGCGGACGATTCCTGACAGGCCAGAGCCAGCAGAAGGCCCATGGTGCTTGCGCCGCTTTCGCCGGATACGATCCGCGGGTCGCCGTCGAGGGGGTTCCCCAGAACGCGCATCGCCCGGGCCGCCCAAAGATCCGGGATCGCCGCGTAAGCGTCCGCGGTTTTCAAAAGGATCTCCATCGCCAGCGTGGACGGCGTGCCGCAGCAGAGCCCGGCCATCATCGAATGCAGCTCCCCTTCGACCGGGTGCATCCGGCCGTCGTCCGCCTGCGCGGTGCGCAGGCAGCAATCCGCCGCCGTCGGCTCCACGAGAACGATTTTCGCGCGCTTCGCCCATTCGCTTTGCGCGAAATACGCGGCGAGAGCCGCGGCCATCGAACTGACGCCCGCCTGCAGGAAGATGTGGGTCGGTTTCCCGCTCATCTGCCGGGAGATTTCCTCCGCCAGCGTCAGATACCCCTGCATGATCCACAGCGGGTACGTCTCATATCCCGGCCAGGCGGTGTCCTGCAGCAGAAGCCAGCCGTTCGCGTCCGCCTGCCGCTGCGCGTGGCGCACCGTTTCGTCGTAAGGCCAATCGGTCACGATCGCTTCCGCCCCCAGCGCGCAAATGTTTTCCACGCGCTCCCGGGCGCTGCCCGCCGGCAGGTACACGACGGCCTTCTGGCCCAGCATTTTCGCGGTCCACGCGACGCCCCGGCCGTGATTGCCGTCCGTCGCGGTCGCCAGGACGGCGCCGCCCAGCGCGGCGCGCCCCTCGGGGGAGGCGATCGCGTCGTAAGAGATTTCGCCGGCAGGGAGCGCCAGCTTTTCCGCGATGATCCTCGCGGCGCAGTAGCTGCTGCCCAGCGCCTTGAAGGCGTTCAGGCCGAAGCGGGCGCTTTCGTCCTTGACGAAAACGCTTCCCAGCCCCAGTTGCCGCGCCAGGGCGGGAAGGCTGTCGAGCGGCGTTTCCCGGTACCCGGGAATCGACCGGTGATAACGCGCGGCGCAGTTCGATGCCTTTTCGTCAAACCGCGGATCGCAGAACGCGCCGCGGGGACGCTGCGGGAAAAACATCCGGATTTCCTGCTGCATGGCCGGCCTCCTTATCCCTTCGCGCATTCCTGCGCGCCTTCGATTTCCCTGCCGAGAATCCGCAGCCGCAGCATGTTGAACGCGGCCGCGGCCGCCAGATTGCGCACCCAGCTGCGGTCCCGGTCCCCCAGGAAGCAGAAGCGCTTTACGCAGGTGCCGCGCTCGTCCGCGACGCCGACATACACGGTGCCCACCGGGTTTTCGGGGGTGCCGCCGTCCGGACCCGCGACGCCGGTTACGGAAACGGCATAATCCGCGCCGCTGATCCGCCTGGCGCCTTCGGCCATTTCCGCCGCGCATTCCGTGCTGACCACGCCCACGGTATCCACGGTCCGCTGCCGCACGCCGAGAATCCGCACCTTGGTTTCTTCTCCGTAGGTGACGTAGCTTTCCCGCAGCACGTCGGACGCGCCGGCGTTTTCGATCAGCATCGACGCCAGCAGCCCGCCGGTGCAGCTTTCGGCAAACACGACGGTCTTCTTCCTGTCGCGCAGCAGGCGGAAAACGGTGCTTTCGATGGTTTCGCCGCGGCCGACGGCGTACACGGCGTCGCCCAGGCGGCGCCGGATTTCCCGCTCGACCGGATCGAACACCCGGCCCGGATCCTCGCCCTTGGGCAGCTGCACGCTCATCCGCGCCTGCACCTCGTTGGTTCCGCAGTACAGCGCCAGCGTCGGATTCTCCAGATGAAACAGATCCTGGAGGATGGATTCCACATTGCTTTCGCCGACGCCGAAGATTTTCAGAAACCGGGAATGGATGCGCACATCGGAGATTTTCTCCAGGTACGCCGTCAGTTCGCCTTCGAACATCGCGCGCATCTCCCGGGGCGGGCCGGGAAGAACGGCGACCGCTTTGCCGTCCCTTTCCACGATGCAGCCGGGCGCCGTGCCGCAGCTGTTTTTCATGATGACCGCGCCCTTTGGGAAATACGCCTGCTTCAGGTTGTTTTCGGTGACCGGCCGGCCCGGATGATAGCGCCGGATGCGTTCCGTCAGCGCGTCCAGACTGGGCTGATGAAGCTCCATCGGAAGGCCGAAGTATTCCGCGACCATCTCCTTGGTCAGGTCGTCCTCCGTCGGACCCAGCCCGCCGGTGGTGATGACCAGATCGGAGCGGGAAAGCGCGGTGTTCAGCGCTTCCTTGACGCGCTGCGGATTGTCGCCGACAGTGACCTGCCGGTATACGGAAATGCCGAATTCGCTGAGCCGGCTGCTGATGTACTGAGCGTCGGTATTGGCAATCTGCCCCATCAGAAGCTCGGTTCCGACGGACAGAATCTCACAGATCATGTCCGAAAAACCTCCTTGTTCTGAACCGTGTATTCGATCATCGACCAGGCCGAGAGAACGGCGGATATCCACAGCGCGATCTGGCCCGGCAATTCGAGCGCCGGAAGGGACGGCGCCGCCAGAAGCAGCAGTATCGCGATCATCTGGGTGACGGTCTTGGCCTTGCCGACCTTGCTGGCCGCGATGACGATGCCGCGGCTCGCCGCCACCAGCCGCACCGCGGAGATGAAGAACTCGCGGGCCAGCAGGATCATCGTGCACAGCCAGCTGGCGCGGCCCAGCGCCACGAGCCCGACCAGCGCGGACATGACCAGCAGCTTGTCCGCCATCGGATCCATCAGCTTGCCGAAATCCGTCACCTGCCCGTTCTTACGGGCCAGATAGCCGTCCAGCCAATCCGTGAGGGAAGCCGCCGCGAACACGGCCGCCGCCAGCAGCTGCATGGCGCCGGATTCCGTCAGCATCAGCAGCGCCACGAACACCGGCACCAGGATCATCCGAAGAATAGTCAGCTTGTTGGGCAGGTTCATTCGATCATCTCCCCTGACAGGTCATAAGCATCGGCGCCGGTCAGGCGCACGTTTACGTACTGGCCGGGCTTCGGCGGGCGGTCTGCGCGGAAGCTGACCGTGCCGTCGACCTCCGGCGCCTCGAGCAGCGAGCGGCCGATGCACATGCCGTCCTTCATTCCCTCCGCGAGGACCTCGCAGGTCGATCCCACGCGCTTTTCGTTTTCCTCCAGCGAGATTCCCTGCTGCAGCATCATCAGCCGGTCGAGCCGCTCCTCCTTGATTTCTTCCGGAATCTGATCCGGCATCTCTGCGGCAGCGGTTCCCTCTTCCGGGGAATAGGTGAAGGCGCCCAGCCGTCCGAAGCGGGTTTCCCGCACGAAATCGAGAAGCTCCCCGAACTGCTCTTCCGTTTCGCCGGGGAAGCCCACGATCATCGTGGTGCGCACCAGGATGTTCCGCTCGCGGCACGCGCGCATCAGCGCCCGGATCTCGTCCGGCGTGCCGCGGCGGCGCATCGCGCGCAGGATGCCGCCGTCGATGTGCTGCAGCGGCAGATCGAGATACGGCGCCACCTTCGGAAGGCCCGCGATGGCGTCCAGAAGGGGTTCGTTCACCGTGTCCGGATAGCAGTACAGCACCCGCAGCCAGTGCAGGCCGTCGAGCGCCGATATGTCGTGCAGCAGCTCCGCGAGCAGCAGCTTTCCGCCGCCCAGATCGTTGCCGTAGCGCGAGGTGTCCTGGGCGATCAGCGTGATCTCGCTGACGCCCCGGCCCATCAGATCGCGGCATTCCTTCAGCACGTCTTCGCGGCTTCGGGAATGATAGCTCCCGCGGATCAGCGGAATCGCGCAGAACGCGCAGCGGTTGGAGCAGCCGTCGGAGATTTTCACGTACGCCGAAAACCCGCCGCCGGTCAGAAGCCTGGGCGCTTCGAAGAAACGGGCGTATTCCTCGGTCCACAGCGGCCTTGCGCCGCCCAGCGCGCCGCGGATGGCTTCCATGACGCGCGGGTATTCGAAGGTGCCCAGGAAAACATCGACTTCCGGCATTTCATCGCGCATTTCCTTCCCGTAGCGCTGGGACAGGCAGCCGGTGACCATCAGAAGGCGGCATTTTCCGGTCTGTTTGAAGCGGGCCATTTCGAAGATCGTGTCGATCGATTCTTCCTTGGCCGGGCCGATGAAGCCGCAGGTGTTGACGCAGATCAGTTCCGCCTTCACCGGCGAGGTTACGGGCCTGATTCCGTTCGCGTTCAGGATGCCCAGCAGCACCTCCGAATCGACGCGGTTTTTGGAACAGCCCAGGGAGACGAGATAGACGGTTTTTGGCATTTGCATGATACGGATACCCTCCTGGCGTCGGGCGCGCCGCGCTTCTGCCGGCCGGGAACCGGGCGGGCGAAGCGGGGCGCGGCGGGTTTACGGCTTGTCCTGATAGTATTCCTCCCGCGTCATCAGCACCTTGCGGGATTTGGAGCCCTCGTCGGGGCCGACGATACCCCGGATTTCCATTTCGTCGATGAGCCGGCCGGCGCGGGAATGCCCGACGCGCAGCCGCCGCTGCAGCATGCTGACGGAAGCCTGGCCGGCCTGGATCACCAGCTCGATGGCCTGGGCGAGCAGCGGGTCTCCGTCCTCCGCGCGGTCCTGCTTTTCCTGGTCCGAGAGATTCGCGTTCTCGATGTGCTCCTGCGCGTCTTCGTTGTAGACGTTTTCCCCCTCGACCGAGATGGAATCCACCACCGCGCGGACTTCTTCGTCGGAAACCCAGGCGCCCTGCACGCGGGTTTTGCCCTTTCCCGACGGATAATACAGCATATCGCCGCTGCCCAGCAGCTTTTCGGCGCCGGCGCTGTCCAGAATGGTGCGGCTGTCCACCTGGGAGGCGACGGTGAACGCGATGCGGGACGGGATGTTCGCCTTGATGACGCCTGTGATGACGTTCACCGACGGGCGCTGCGTCGCGATGACCAGGTGAATGCCCGCCGCTCTGGCGAGCGCTGCCAGGCGGTTGATCGCGTCCTCGACTTCCTTCGGGGAGACCAGCATCAGATCCGCCAATTCGTCGATGATGATGACCATCTGCGGCATCGCCGGCTCGTCATCCGGGCGTTTCTGGTTGTAGCCCTTCAGGTCGTGAACCTTCAGGTCGGCGAACTTCCGGTAGCGCCTGGCCATTTCCGTCACGGCCCATTCCAGCGCCTGGGCGGCTTTTCTGGGATCGGTGACCACCGGAACCTCCAGATGCGGGATGCCGTTGTACATCGACAGCTCCACCATCTTCGGGTCGATCATGATCATGCGCACTTCTTCGGGCGTCGCCCGGTACAGGATCGAGGTGATGATGCAGTTGATGCAGACCGATTTGCCCGAACCCGTCTGTCCGGCGATCAGAATGTGCGGCATGCGCGCGAGATCGCAGATTACGGGCTTGCCGGCGTTGTCCTTGCCCAGCGCCACCGCCAGCCGGGACGCGTTGCGGACGCAGGCGTCGCTTTCCAGCACTTCCCGGAGCGGCACGGTTTCGGGATGCTCGTTCGGCACCTCGACGCCGACCGCCGCTTTGCCCGGGATCGGCGCCTCGATGCGGACGCTGATGGCCGCCAGGTTCAGCGCGATATCGTCCGCCAGCGAGGTGATGCGGCTGACCTTGGTGCCGGTGGTCGGCGCGATTTCAAAACGCGTTACCGTCGGACCGTGGGCGATGCCGGTCAGCCTGGCGGAGATTCCGAAGCTGGCCAGCGTGTCGATCAGCTTCTTGCCCTTCTCCAGATCGGATTCCTCCTGGTTGTGCACCTGTGTCGGCTTGGAGCGCGCCAGAAGGTTGATGGACGGGAACGTGTACTCCGTGGGAGAAGTCTCCTGGGGGGCCTTGTGCGCCTTGAGCAGGGTTCCCACGTCCACCGAAACGCCGTTTGTCCCTGCGGAGGGCTGCTTCACGGCTTTGGCGCGCTTTGCGGTCCTGACCGGGGGCTTCGGCTTTTCGGGCTGCGGGATTTCAGCCTCCTCTTCCAGCGGCTGAATGTCGATGATCGGATCGATGAACACGTCTTCTTCGTCTTCGTCCTGCGGCGTTTCGCCTTCGCCGTCCGTTCTGCCCGCAAGCAGGCGCTCGTCGATCCAGTCGTCGGAAGCGGGCCTGGGTTTGCGGGGTCCCGGCCGGTCCTCGGCGATTTCGCTGCCTTCCGGCATCGGGGCGGCTTCGATATCCGGCAGCGGCTTCGGCTCCGCGATGTGGATCTTTTCCGCCGCCTTGCGCTTTTTGCGCCGGTCGGCCAGGAAATCCGGCAGGTCCTCGCCGAAGTCGCCGCTGTTTTCCGGAAGCGGGTTGATTTTCGGGTCCATCGACAGCGTTTCGTCGGTGACCCGCACGACGCGCATGCCGCCCTTGCGGCGGGCGGTCGGTGCGGGTACGTCTTCCGAGACCGACGGGATGCGCATCGACTGCATATTCAGCTGCGCCTGCCTGCGCTGCTCGGAGCGCTCCTCCCACCGCTGCTTTGTCTGCTCCTGGAATTCCTCCGCCTTGCGCCGGGTCGCTTCGCCCACCTTGCGCAGAGAGATCTTCCGGAGCAGGATCAGGTCCACGACGATCAGCGACAGGATGACCATCACGGCGCCCACCACGCCCAGGGAACGGTACAGCGGCCAGCAGATCAGCGCGCCCAGCAGGCCCGCCCCGCCGGTTTGATAGGTATAGGAACGATCCAGAAAGGTTTGATAATCGTACAGCCGCGCGCTGAGCATGATCTGGTCCGCGGAAAACACGTGAATCAGCGTGAGAAGCAGAAGCGCCATCAGGGTGATCAGGAAAACCCGCCCCGGGTGCAGAACGGTTTCGCTGCCGGTAAACGCCACCACGATGCCCACCCACCAAAGCAGGATGGGCACGGCGAAGGACACGCCTCCGGCAAGGCCTTTTGAGATGGTTACGATGTCCCTGCCCATGCCGCGCACCGGGGAAACCAGCAGGAAATAGGCCACCAGCGCGCCGAGGCAGAGAAGCAGCACGCCCAGGACTTCCCTGGCGATGCCGTGATCGGGTTTTGACGGTTTTTTTGTGTTCTTCGCCGCCTGGCGGGATGAAGTCTTTTTTGCAGCTGCCTTTTTGCTTGCAGAGCCTTTGCTCCGGGAATTCGCCATTCTTGCCTCCATTTTTGTCCGGATAATTCACCATTATAAGTATACACCATTTGCGGCAGAATTCAAACGCTTCACCGAAGCGTATTGGAATGGTAACCCGATAACAATATAATCGCTGTGCGGAGGGGATGCGGACGTCCCGCCGGATCGCACTGCGCACCGGAAGGGGAGCAGCTGAAACGGTGCGGCGCAAAATCCGAATGCGCTGCCGCGGAGGGCTTCCCGCCGCGCGTGTCCTGCGGGGGTATTGGATTTGACGCATTCCGCGCCCAAATTGCTCCATCGGATCCTTCCGGCGGCTTTCGAAAGTTCACTGCCGCCGTCGGCAGCCCGCACGCGGGGATTTCCGCCGGGCAGGAACTGTAAACTCACGGGAGAAGCGCAATTCGCGGGGGACGCCGTCTTGACACGGCGGCGTGACTCATGGTATAATGGTTTCCAGCAAGATCCCCAAGGGGGTCATTTCGCAAAGGAGAAATGATCATGCTTCAGATTCGTACGATCGAAACCCGTGACCTTCACAGCAGCGCACAGAACGGCGGCTGCGGCGAGTGCCAGACTTCCTGCCAGTCTGCCTGCAAGACTTCCTGCGGCGTTGCCAACCAGCAGTGCGAGAACGAGAACCGATAACTTCAGGACGTGAAAAGATGCCGCCGAACGGCGGCGTTTTTTATCGGAGAAAACATGGTACATTGCTATCAGCTGAATGGATACAATATCGTTTTGGATACCTGCTCCGGTTCGGTGCACGCGGTGGATGAAGCGGCTTACGACGTCATCCGGCTGTTCGAACAGCGAACGCCCGGGGAAATCGCGGACGAGGTGACGCGCAAGTACGCGAACCGTCCGGATGTGACCCGCGAGGCGGTTCTCGCCTGCGTCGATCAGGTGCAGGCGCTGAAGGACGCCGGCAGGCTCTTTTCGCCGGACGCATACGAGGACATGGCTTACGCGTTCAAGAACCGTTCGAACGTGATCAAGGCGCTGTGCCTGCACGTCGCCCACGCGTGCAACCTGAACTGCGAATACTGCTTTGCCGCCCAGGGAAAGTTTCACGGCGAGCGGGCGCTGATGTCCTTTGAAACCGGCAAGCAGGCGCTGGAATTCCTGATCGCCAATTCCGGCGCCCGCAGGAACCTGGAGGTGGATTTCTTCGGCGGCGAGCCGCTGGTCAACTGGGAAACGGTCAAGCGGCTGGTGGCCTACGCGCGTTCGCGGGAAAAGGAAGCGAACAAGCGCTTCCGCTTTACGCTGACCACCAACGGCGTGCTGATAGACGACGACGTCATCGATTTTGCCAACCGCGAGATGCACAATGTGGTTCTGAGCCTGGACGGGCGAAAGGAAGTGCACGACAGGCTGCGCAGGGACATTTCCGGCCGGGGCAGCTACGACACGGTGGTTCCCAAATTCCGGGAGCTGGTTCGCAGGCGCGGCGGCAGGAACTATTACATGCGGGGCACGTTCACCCACAACAACACGGATTTCACCAACGATATCCTGCACATGGCGGATCTGGGCTTCACCGAGCTATCGATGGAACCTGTGGTGTGCGCGCCGGACGAGCCGTACGCGCTGACGGAAGAGGATTTGCCGGTCCTGATGGAGCAGTACGAGATCCTGGCGAAGGAAATGCTCCGGCGGGAGGCGGAAGGGCGGCCGATCACGTTCTATCACTACATGATCGACCTGAAGAACGGGCCCTGCATCTACAAGCGGATTTCCGGCTGCGGCTCCGGCACCGAGTACATGGCGGTGACGCCCTGGGGGGAGCTGTTCCCGTGCCACCAGTTCGTCGGGGATCCGGCGTACAGCATGGGAAATATCTGGGACGGCGTGACGAACGAGCCGGTGCGGGAGATGTTCCGCCGCTGCAACGCCTACGCCCGCGAGGAATGCCGGGACTGCTGGGCGAAGCTGTACTGCTCCGGCGGCTGCGCGGCCAACGCGTACCATGCGACGGGATCGGTGAACGGCGTGTACGAATACGGATGCAAGCTGTTCAAAAAGCGCATCGAGTGCGCGATCATGATGGAAGTGGCCCGGCAGACGGCCGACGATCATGGAAACGCCGATCTGTGATTTCGTGCGGGCGTACGCCCTTCGCGAGACGGTGCGGGCGCACATGCCGGGGCACAAGGGAAACGCGCGGCTGGGCGCCGAACGGCTGGACATTACCGAGATCGCCGGCGCGGACGAGCTGTACGCGGCTGACGGCGTGATCCGCGAAAGCGAGCGGAACGCCTCGCGGCTGTTCGGCAGCGCCGGGACGTATTACAGCTGCGGTGGATCCAGCCAGTCGATTCGCGCGATGCTGTTCCTGGCGATGACGCAGGCGGAGAAGCCGGAGGGCCGGCCCCTGCTGCTGGCGGCGCGCAACGCGCACCGGTCTCTTGTGGAATGCGCGGCGCTGCTGGATTTCGACATCGAATGGCTGTATCCGGCGGAATCGGAATCGATTTGCTCCTGTCCGGTGACGCCGCGGGACGTGGCGTCGGCGCTCGACGGGATGGAGAAAAAGCCGTTCGCGGTCTACCTGACGAGCCCGGATTATCTTGGGGGCATGGCGGACGTGCGGGGAATCGCCGGGGCCGCCCACGCGCGCGGAATCCCGCTGCTGGCGGATAACGCCCACGGCGCGTATCTGGCGTTTCTGAAGCCTTCGCTGCACCCGCTGCACCTGGGCGCGGACATGACCGCGGATTCGGCGCACAAGACGCTGCCGGTGCTGACCGGCGGCGCGTACCTGCACGTCTCGGAGAATATGAAATTCGGCGAAAGCGACGCCCGGCGCGCGCTTTCGCTGTTCGGCTCCACCAGCCCTTCGTACCTGATCCTGCAGTCGCTGGACCGGGCGAACGCGGAGCTGGCGGGCGGCTACGCCGGGGAAATCCTCCGCTGCGCCGAACGGACGGCAGAGCTGAAGCGCCGCCTGGCGCGGAACGGATACCGGCTGTTTGGCGGGGATCCGCTGCGCGTGACGCTCGCGGGGGACGGGAAGGAAATTGCCCGCAGGCTGAGGCTGGGGAACGTGGAACCCGAGTACGCGGACCGGGATTTTGCGGTGCTGATGCTGACCCCGGACAACGGCGAACAGGATTTCGCGCGGATCGAAGCGGCGCTCGGCCGGGCGGACGGCTGCAGCGGGGAGCCGCGCAGGGCGGAAATCGTCCGCGGCAGACGCGTGCTGTCGATCCGGGAGGCCGTGTTCGCGCGCCAGGAGCTGGTTCCGGTGCAGGAAGCAGCCGGCAGGATCGCGGCCGCGCCGACGGTGTCCTGCCCGCCGGCGGTGCCCGCGGTCATCAGCGGAGAACGGATCACCGGGCAGGCCGTGCGCGCGATGCGGGAAGCGGGCATCGAATGCGTGTCGGTGACGGCGGACTTCATCTGACGGGCCTGAACGGAAAGGAATACGGAAAGAGATACGGAAAGAAATTCGGGAGCGCTACGTTGCGCTCCCGTTTTGGTTTTCCACTCCCGGTTCGATCTGCTGCGCCCGGTCCAGGCGGCGGCTCAACTGGCGGGTGCGAACCGCCGCGGTGTCCAGCTCCGCCTCCGCCTGGCTCAGGCGCTGGCGGGTTCGCTCCAGCGCCTGTCCGAAGCCGGCGAACTCCTCCCGGACGCTGCCCAGCAGGCGCCAGATTTCCTCGGACCGCTTTTCCACGGCCAGCGTGCGGAAGCCCATATTGAGGCTGCTCAGCAGCGCGGACAGGGTGCCCGGCCCGGCGGGAAGCACGCGGAATCTCTGCTGCAGCTTTTCGGTCAGCCCGGCCCGGCGCAGGATTTCGGCGTAAAGGCTTTCGGTGGGCAGGAACATCACCGCGAAATCGGTGGTGTCCGGCACGTGGATGTACTTGCTGTGAATGCGCCGCGCCTGCTCCAGCACCGTGCTTTCCAGCTTCTGGCCCGCCTCGTCCGCCGCTTTTCTGTCGCCCTTTTCTTCCGCGTCCAGCAGCCGCTGATAATCCTCCTGCGGGAACTTGGCGTCGATCGGCAGCAGTACGGCGGCGTCCCTGTCCCGCCCGGGAAGCTTAACCGCGAATTCCACGCGCTCGGTGCCGCCCGGGGTCACCGGCGTATTTGTCAGATACTGACCGGCGGTCAGGTTCTCCCTGAGGAGCGTTTCCAACCGGGCTTCGCCCCAGATGCCGCGGGTTTTCACGCCGGAGAGCACGCGCTTCAAATCCCCCACGCTGCCGGCGAGGCTTTGCATTTCTCCCAGGCTCCGGTAGACCTGCTCCAATTGGCGGCTGACCTGTTCGAAGGACTGGTCCAGCCGCTTTTCGAGGGTGGCCTGCAGCCGGCTGTCGACGGTTTCCCGAATTCCGCTGAGCGCTTCGTCGTTCGCCGCGCGCATTTCGCTGACCTGGCGGCGGGTTTCGTCGATGGAGCGGGCGACGGAGGCGCTCAGCGCTTCCAGTCGTTCCTCGTTCTGCCTGGCGGACATCGACATCAGCTGCACCGCGTCCTGCAGCGAGCGCTGCTGCCGCTCCAGGCCGCGCTCCGTTTCCAGCACCAGATCTCCGTGCTGCCGGCGCCGGATTTTCTCGTATTCGATCATGCGGGCCTTCAGATCGCGCATTTGACCGTGCAGGTACAGAATCAGGAAGACCGCTGCGGCCAGGATCACGGCGCAGCATACGAGGAGCAGGGGATAGATCATTTCACTGGTCACGGATGGCGTCCTTTCCACACAGTATTGCTTCGGCGCAGCGCAGGCCGTCCACGGCCGCGGACAGGATCCCGCCGGCATAGCCCGCGCCTTCGCCGGCCGGGTAAATGCCCCGGATATTCGCCTGGAAGCCGGCGTCCCGCGGAATGCGCACCGGCGAGGAGGAACGGGTTTCGACGCCGGTCAGCACCGCGTCCGGCGCGTCGAAGCCCCGCAGGGCGCGGCCGAGCACAGGCAGCGCTTCCCGAAGCGCCGACACCGCGAAGGCCGGCAGGCATTCCGACAGATCGGCATAGGTTACCCCCGGCCGGCAGGTGGGCTCGACGGCGCCGCACCGGACGGAGGGAACGCCGGCAAGAAAATCGCCTGCCGTCTGCGCCGGCGCGCGGTACCCGCCGCCGCCGAGGCGGAACGCGGCCTGCTCCCAGCGGCGCTGAAACGCGACGCCGGAGAGCGGATCCCCGCTTTCGTTCAGATAATCCTCCGGCCCGACGGAAACCAGCAGCGCGCTGTTGGCGTTCTGCCCGTCCCGGGCGAAGGGGCTCATGCCGTTGGTCACCACGCCGCCGGGCTCCGAGGCGGCGCCGACCACGGTGCCGCCGGGGCACATGCAGAAGGTGTACACGCCGCGCCCGGAGCGGGTGCGCGTGCTCAGGCGGTATTCCGCCGCGCCCAGCGCCGGATGTCCGGCAAAAGCGCCGTACTGCGCCCGGTCGATCCATTCCTGGCGGTGCTCGATGCGCACGCCGACGGAGAACGGCTTGGGCTCGAACCGGACGCCCCGCCGCTTCAGCATTTCAAAGGTGTCCCTGGCGCTGTGGCCGACGGCCAGCAGCAAATCGGAACAATCGAGCTCGAGCAGGCCGCCCCCAGGCGTCTGCACTTCGATGCCGCGCAGCGCGCCCCGGTCGCAGCGGATGTCCGAGAGTCGGTGGCCGAACAGCACCTCGCCGCCCAGCCGAACGATTTCCTGCCGTATGCATTTGACGACCCCGGGAAGCCTGTCGGTTCCGATGTGCGGCCGCGCCGCGTACAGAATTTCCTCCGGCGCGCCGTGGGAAGCGAGCTCGTTCAGCACGAAGCAGCTGCGGGGATCCTTGATGCCGCTGTTGAGCTTTCCGTCGGAAAAGGCGCCGGCGCCGCCCTCGCCGAACTGGATGTTGGAGGAATCGTCCAGCGTGCCGAAGGAAAAGAACGCGTTTACCGATTCCCTGCGCTGATCCACATCCGGCCCGCGCTCCAGCACGATGGGCCGCGCGCCGGCGCGCGCCAGAAGCAGCGCGGCGAAAAACCCCGCCGGCCCGAAGCCCACGACCGCCGGGCGGCTCTGGCCGCTGAACGCGGCAGGAGGCGTCCATGCGGGCGGGCTGACTTCCGACAGCGAAGCGCCCCGGGGCAGGCGGCACTGCGCGGGGGAGACGCCCTTTGCGAACCGGAAATCGACCGACAGCACGAACCGCACCCTGCTTTTGTCGCGGGCGTCCACCGACTTTTTGGAAATCTTCGCGCCGCGCACACTGCCGGGCGGCAGCTTCAGCGCCTTTTCCGCCAGCGGGCCGGGCTGATCGAGGTTTTCGGACAGGGAAACAGGCAAATTGGAAATGCGGTACATACAGATCCTTTCCGCTGCGCGCTTCGGACGGCGCAGATTCTCCGGACTGCCGGGCGGCGGGAGGCCTTTCGTCAGCCGCCCCGCCGGGCCTTCAGGCCCGCGCGGCGGCGCGGGCGCAACTCATCGCGCTCGCCCATGCCCATTGCAGGTTGAAGCCGCCGGACATGCCGTCCACATCCAGCGCTTCGCCGATGGCATACAGCCCTTTGATCGATTTGGATTCCATGGTCGCCGGGTCAAAATGAGACAGGCGCAGCCCTCCCGCGCTGATCTGGGCGTCGGCGAAGCCCATGACGCCGGTGACCGGAAACCGCCAGTCGGAGAGCGCGGCTTCGAGGCCGCGCAGTTCGGCGTCCGTCAGCGTTTCGGCGGTGCGCGACAGGCGATCGATGCCGGCCTGGCGCATCAGAGCCATGCCGACGCGCTTGCCGGTCAGGCCGGTGAGGAAATCCTCCAGCGCGCGGCGCGGCAGGCGCGCCCGGCGCAGCGCCAGTTCGCTGGTCTGCGGGTCCGCTGCGCATACGGAGACGTGAAGCTTCGCGCCGCGGCGCAGCGGTTCGAGGGCGAACCGCGCCAGCTGCATGGCGGCGATGCCGGATACGGAACCTTCGCCGAAGAGGATTTCCCCTTCCTGGCGCGCCAGACACGCTTCGCCTTCATACAGGGATACGGCGCCCCGGACGCGCTGCCCCTTCAGCGCGCGCACCAGCGCGGGATCCGTCCGCAGCGCGCAAAGCGCCGGCTGAAACGGGACGAACGGAATGCGCAGCTGCCCGGCGAACCGGGTGGCGTCGCTGCCGGCGCCCAGCGCGCTGCCCGCCGGCCCGCCCACCGCGAGAACGGCGATCCTGGAGGAGATTTCCCCGCCGTCTCCGGACAAAACAAAGGCCGGGCAGATCTGCCTGACCTGGAATCCGCACCGGATTTCGGCGCCCGCTTCCGCGAGCGAAAAGCGCAGCACGTCCAGCACCGACGCGGCCTGGTTGCTCATCGGATAGAAGCGCCCGGCCTCGTCCCGGCGCACGGGCAGCCCGATTTCCCGAAAGAACGCGCACGCGTCCGCGGGGGAAAAGGCGGCAAGGGCGGCCTTCGCAAAGCCGCCGCCGCCGTGGTAAAACGCGACCGCTTCCTCCGCCGTCGCGCGAAGGTTGGTCAGGTTGCATCGCCCGTTGCCGGTGGCCAACAGCTTCCGCCCGACGCGGTCCTGCTTTTCGAGAACCGTAACGCGAAGGCGGGGATTCAGCCTTTTCAGCGCCAGCGCGCAGAAAAGCCCGCTGGCGCCGCCGCCGATGACGGCGACATCCGTCCGGTCCATCACAGGA
Organism: Clostridia bacterium; assembly: GCA_017512675.1. Classification (GTDB taxonomy): domain Bacteria; phylum Bacillota; class Clostridia; order Christensenellales; family Aristaeellaceae; genus RGIG5678. The sequence goes on from JAFWEY010000161.1 coordinate 25,072, forward strand.
CGATGCCCAGCCGGCGAATCATGTCCGGCGTGGTCAGAAGCCGCAGCTCGTGCAGCGCGCGGGAGCAGGCGGTGTACAGCCTTCGCAGTTCGCCGTCGGTGACCTCCGCGTCCGGCCATACGACGGCCACGCCGTCGAATTCCAGCCCCTTGGTCTGCTGGTAAGAGGCGACGACCACGCCGCCGTCGTCGGGCAGGACGTCGTCGTCGTCCCCGGTCAAAAGCACGGAGCCTTTGATCTGATGGGACAGGCGAACCGCTTCCGCGATGGTGCGGGTAATGACCGCCAGCGTTTTGCGGCCCTTGCCGTGCCAGGTGTCCAGCGATTCCCGCAGCTCGTCGAAGCTGTAGGGGGTGATCTGCGGCCAATCGCCTTCGCGCCCGAAGGCGGTCAGCTTATCGCCCAGCGGGAGCAGCGCGCCGCACAGCCGGGTTATCTCCTGCGTGGAGCGGTAGCAGCGCTTCAGATACAGGATCGGCGCGTCCTTGCGGTCGAAGCACGCGCCCCAGGTTTCCGGAAGACAGGGCGGCATGCCGGTCAGCGTGCGCTGGCTCGGATCGCCCAGCAGGGTGACCCGGGCCACCGGATGATAGAGCCGGAGCATGCGCAGCGCGATGTCCGGATAATCCTGCGCCTCGTCGATGACCAGATGGAGAATCTTCTTGTCCGGCTCCGCAAAGCCCAGCCTCAGCTGCAGCCAGGCGATGCCCGGCGCGTCCTCCCACCAGATCAGGCTCGCCTGCGCGTTTTCCCAGGCGGCGGTTTTCAGCTCCTCCGGCGCGAAGGCCAGGGCCTGCGCGTACAGCGAGAGCGGATCGATTTCCAGCATCGAGCGCAGCTTCGCGCGCACCGGCCTGAGCTGCTTGGTAATCGACAGGCGCACCGCCATATCCAGCTCGCGCCCGCGATAGGATTGCTTCAGCCGTTCCTCGTACTGGGCTTTCAGCGAACGTTCCCAGTCGCCCAGCCGCTTTTCCAGAATCAGCTTCAGCCGCGTCAGCCGCTGCGCCGGGGAAAGGATGGAGATCTGGTCGTGGTAAAGCCGTTTCATTTCGGTGCGGGTGGCCAGCGTGAATTTGCCCAGCGTGATGTCCTGGAAGGCCGGCCCCACATTGCGGAAATGGGTGGCGAAGGACTGCAGCAGCTGAGAGAATTTTGCGTCGCTCTTGAAGCGCACGCTCTTGCGGCGCAGATCGTCGTTTTCGCTGTTCAAAAGGGTCTCCACCTGCTTCGCCGGCGCTTCCGTGTGCTTTCCGATGAGCTTTTCGCAGATGGCGCGCAGCGTCACCGTCGGCGCGTTTTCTTCGCCCAGATCGGGCAGCACGGTGGAAATGTATTCGCTGAACGCGTTGCCGGGGGTCAGAATCGAGATGCGGCTGGCCTCCAGCAGGTTGCGGCGGCGGTACATCAGATAGGCGACGCGGTGCATCGCCACCGAGGTTTTGCCGGAGCCGGCCGCCCCCACCACGGACAGCACGTCGGCTTCGTCCTGGCGGATGACGGCGTTCTGTTCCTTCTGAATGGTGGAAACCACGGTGCGCATGTGGGGCGACGTCGCCTGCGAGAGGATGTCCAGCAGCATTTCATCCTGGATGTTGACGTCGGTGTCGACAAAGTATTTCAGGCGGCCGTCTTCCATGTGATACTGCCGCTTGCGGGTCATTTCCCCTTCGATGACGCCGGAAGGGCTCTCGAAGGAGACGCGGCCGGGCAGCGCGTCGTAGTAGAGGCTGCACACCGGCGCGCGCCAGTCGTGCACCAGAAGGTTTCCCTTCTCGTCCTTCAGGCTGTACAGCCCGACGACGATTCTTTCGGATTCCTCCCCGTCTTCCCGGAAATCCACGCGCCCGAAGAACGGATTGAGCATCATGCGCTCGTATCGGGCGACCTGATCGGCGGAAAAGGACTTTCGCGCCAGCACCCGGTCGATTTCTCCGGCCAGCTGCTCCAGATCCTGCGTGGAAAGCGCCGTCGGCTTCAGCCGCAGTTCCTCCCACGCGTCGGCGAGGATGTCGCGAATGTTTTCGTCGTGAAACTGCGTGTATTCCTTATAGCGGGAAATCACCGCCAGCAGAATCTGCTGCACCCGTGCGGCGTATTCCCGCTCCTGTAATAATTCCTGCTGCTGTGTCATGCCGCGCATGCGCCCCCTTTGCTGAAGCGTATACCACCCCTCTCAATTATAGCATAGGTTCTTGGGATTGGCAAACCGCATTGCTGCGCGACAAAACATTTAAAGAACAGATAGTTATGGCTGAGCAAGAAAACGAAATCGCATCCGCGCGCCGGGGCCGCTGCCGGACGGGACAGATCCGCCGAACGCCGCGGGAGCGGACCGCGCCCCGGGCGGACGGGAAAGAGGGTGAAAATCGGGGTGGACAATCCTCGCCGGATTGGCTATAATGGTTTCGGTGCCGCGGAAGCGGGCGGCAGATCGTCGGGCCCGGAGCGGCAGGGCGGAAAGCGCCGCCGATTCCCGGACGGAAACGGGACGCGGCTTCCGGTGCGCCCGGCGGGGAAACGGATTCTTACCGCGGGGTGCGGAGCCAACAGGAGCGGAGGTTTGAACATGAAACGCCTCACAGGTGCGGTTCTATTGATTGTGGCGCTGGCGTTCGCGCTTTCGGCGCACGCCGATTCGACATGGACGTGCGGAACGTGCGGCAGGCGGGTTCAGGCGGCGCTGGGGGACACATGCTCATACTGCGGCGCGCGCAGGCATGTGCACACGTGGCGGGATGCCACCTGCACGGAGCCGAAGACCTGCGTGGAATGCGGAGCGACGGAAGGAAAAGCGCTGGGCCATCAGTGGGACGGGGGCACCGTGATTCAGGAAGCGAATTGCCGGACGATCGGCGTGAAGAGTTATACCTGCACGGTGTGCGGGGCCGTGCGGGACGAAAGGATACCGAAGGACCCGGCCAACCACACCGGCGGGACGGAGACAAAGGGCAGGCGGGATGCCACC
>JAFWEY010000162.1 GCA_017512675.1 Clostridia bacterium
AGCCCGATAAGTGGTTTTTTTCGGGAGACAGCGTGTTACCACCTGTAACGGAGGGCTTTCATAAACGTTGTCACTGCAACGTTTTCCGGGCATAAAGTAACGACCATCTGTAACGAATATCGCTACAAATGGTCTACTTGGCGGAGGAGAAGGGATTCGAACCCTTGAACGGCTTGTAACCGTTACGCGATTTCCAGTCGCGCGCCCTCGACCAAACTAGGCGACTCCTCCAAATGTATTCAGTTCCGCGGCGCACCGCTAACAACAGATGCTATTATATCACGCCGGACAGGCAAAATCAATATCCCGAAAAGAAAAATTTTGGCAAACACGCGGCGGTCCCGTTCGTTTGCCCCGCCGCGATTCAGGGATCCGCTTCTGCGAGGCAGAGCGGTGCGCGGCCCGAACCGCGGCGGCGGAAAACGAAGAACGGAGCCGCGCGCTGTCATTTCGGGCACATGATTTCCAGCGCGCCGGGCAGCAGCTGATAGCGGGCTTCGTCCATCGGAATCAGTTCGCCGTCGATATCGACCGTCATGCCGGGGCAGCGCACCGTGAGTTCCCGGGCGCGCCATTCGTGGACCTGGGGAAGCGCCGTGTGCTCTCCCTGAATGAATTTGCTCAGCAGCTTCAGGATCGCCGGCCGGCCAAGCCTGTCGGCCACGACGACGTCGAACAGGCCGTCGTCGATTTCAGCGTGCGGCACCGCTTTCATGCCGCCGCCGAAATACCGGCCGTTCCCGACGGAGAAGATCGTCACCTCCCGCTTTTCGGTACGGCCGTCCAGGGTCATTTCCACCGGCAGCGGCCTGAACTTTCGAAGCGCGGCGAAGATCCCCAGCAGATACGGGAGAAGCCCCTTGCCCAGTTTCTTGAAGCGGGCCGCCTGGCGCAGCACCTCCACGTCGAAACCGCTGCCCGAAACGTTCAGAAAATAGTATTCGTTGAGACGGCCCGTGTCGATTCGCCTGGGCTCCCCGTCCAGCTGCGCCCGGAACGCCTGCAGCGGATCCTTCGGCAGTTTCAGCGTCCTGACAAAATCGTTTCCGGTTCCGCAGGGCACGAAATACAGCCTGGCAAAGCGCCCGGCGATGCCGTTTACCACTTCGAAAATCGTGCCGTCGCCGCCGATGCAGACGATTTCGTTCTCCCCTCTTCCGACGGCTTCGTCCGCAATGGCGGTGGCTGCCGCAGGGCCGGACGTCACGCAAATGCGGTGCGGTATTTTCCGTTCCTCCAGAATTGCCCGGATCCCGGCAAGCGCTTTTCCGCCCGCGCCGTTTCCCGATTGTTCGTTTACGATAACGGTCAGCACTCTTCTCTCCCCCAATCGACAGATTCCGGTAGTATCGCGGCCCCGAACCCAGGCGAGTCCGTCCCGCGCCGCTTTCGGGAACCGGACATTGCCCTTCCGGAAACCCGATGGGTCAGCCGATGCCGCGGCTTCCCATCCTCCGCAGGTTCCAGGCGAAGGCCCTTGCGGTCCGCCCGGCCGGATCGGCAAAATGATTGCCGCTGTTCCATTCCAGCGTGCATTCGACGCCGGCGCCGTTCAGCCATTCGTACGCTTCCCGGATCCGGTCCCCCACCGTGCGCATGACCGGATTTCTTGTCTTCTCCTCTTTATCTCCCAGGCTCAGGTACACCCTTTGCGCCCGGATTCTGTTCGCCCTCATGTATTCCGAAAAGCCCGGATACCAAAGGGAGGGCGAAGCCGCCGCCACGCCGCAAAAGGCGTTCGTGCGGTACGAAGCCCACAGCGCGAACAGCCCCGCGAGGGAATACCCGCCGATGCAGAGCGTCTTTCCGCTCTCCCCCGCGATCCTCAGAACCTCCCCGAGCGTTTCTTCCGCACCCCCGCCGAAGCCCTCACGGCCGAAAACAGCCGGCGCCTTCCACGGCGACAGGCAATCGTTCCAGCTGTCGACCTCAAGCGCGAGAAGGCGAAAATCCGCATCGGCCATTTCCCGTATGGCCAGGATTTCACCGTCCATCAGCGATAGATCATAACCGTCCGCCATCTGAATCAGCACAGTGTCCGCCTGCGGATTTCCAAACTCATGAATTTTCACGGCATCTGATTCCCCCCGTCCGGCGGTTTCGCACTGGATCCAAATCGAGCAGTAATTCGGGAAATCCTGAAGGCGGCGGGCGCAACCAGCACGGGGAATGCGGCCCGCGCCGTCATCGGATGAACTTCACCTGCGCGCTGATCGCCTCGATCTGCTCGTCCTTCCGCCGGTTGTATCCGATCTTTTTTTCCTCGAAGAAGTTGCGGCCTTCGGTGTCGATGGAAACGATCAGCGGCCCGAATTCGCGAACGCGGCAGTTCCAAAGCGTTTCCGGCATGCCAAGATCCCGCCATTCGGCCCGCAGGATTTCTTCGACGCAAACCGCCGCGACCACCGCGTTTCCCGCCGGGATCACGCAATGGATGCAGCCGAATTCCCGACAGGCCGCTGCGGTCTTCTCCTTCATGCCGCCCTTTCCCACGATCACGCGCACGCCCGTCTCCCTGACGAACTCGTATTCGAACCGCTCCATGCGCATGGACGTGGTCGGGCCAACGGAGACCATTTCGAACCTGTCCTCCCCGAGCGGACGAATGATCGGCCCGGCGTGCAGAATCGCGCGGTCCCGAACCTCCACCGGCAGCGGCCGCCCCTCCTCCACCACCCTGCGGTGCGCGACGTCCCGGCAGGTCGTCAGGCTTCCGTCCAGATAAATGATGTCGCCGATATGGATATCCTTCAGATCTCCGGCGGAGACCGGCGTAATCAGCACCTTTTTTCCGTTTCTGATTTCAACCATCGTTCCAGCCTCCTCGCGCCATTCACAGCACGCAGCCCGAATGGGTGGTGATCGTGCAGTTGAGTTCCCTGTCGAAGATGATGTGCCCGCGGCGGTGGCTCCAGCAGCCGACGTTCACGGCGACGCCGATCGCCGACGGATGCCGCGCCGCGTTTTCGATGTGCACGCCCAGCACCGAATACCTGCCGCCCATGCCCTGGGGGCCGATGCCGATCGCATTGATGCCGTCCTCCAGCAGCTTCTCCATTTTTGCCGCGCGCTCGTTCGGGTTGCGCGAGCCGATCGGCCACAGCAGCGCTTTCTTCGAAAGCAGCGCGGCGGTTTCCACCGAAGTGGCCACCCCCACGCCCACCAGCAGCGGCGGACACGCGTTCAGGCCGTAGGACGTCATCCGGTCCAGCACGAATTTCGTCACGCCCTCGTACCCTTCGCCGGGCATCAATACCATGGCCGCGCCGGGCAGGGTGCATCCGCCGCCGGCCATGTAGGTGTAGATTTCACAGTCATCCCGGTTGGGAACGATCTCCCACCATATGGTCGGAAGATCCTTGCCGGTGTTGGTTCCGGTATTGTATTCCTCGAAGGTTTCAACCGCGTTGTGCCTGAGCGGCGTGTCGGAGGTGGCACGCAAAACCGCCTGCCGAAGCAGGCCCGCCAAGTCGTTGATCAGCGGAAAGCCGGTGCCGCAGCGGACCCAGAACTGGATCGCCCCGGTGTCCTGGCAGGATGGACGGCGCATCTCCTCCGCCAGCGCCTGGTTGCGGAACATCGTATCGTAGATGACTTTCGCCAGCGGGTTGTCCTCCTTTGCACGGAGCTCCTTCAGCTTCGCCGTCACGTCGTCCGGCAGAATGATCCCCGTATACCCGATGAAACGGGCCATCATGTCCGTCATTTTCTGCACCATCGCGTCGCTTGCCATGCTTCAGCCCCTCTCTCTCCTGACGATCGTCCTTTCCCCCGTATTCGCTTCACAAACGGCCCCCGCGGCGTTCATCCGCCGAACCAACCCAGAACGGTGTGGATTTCCGCGATGTACCCGTCATCGTCATTCGGCGTTTCCAGAATAAACGGCAGGCCGGAAAGCGCGGGATGCATCGCGATCCGTTTCATCGCTTCCAGCCCGATCTGCCCCTGACCGAGTTTCTCATGCCGGTCCTTCCGGGAGCCTCTCGGGTTTTTGCTGTCATTGAAATGGACGGCCTTCAGGCGCTCCAGGCCGATCACATCGTCAAACCGCCGCAGTACCCCGTCAAAATCGCCCGCAAGGTCGTATCCGGCATCCCAGGTATGGCACGTATCGAAGCAAACGCCGATTTTTTCCCGCAGGCGCACTCTTTCGATGATCTCCTGCAGCTGTTCAAAGGTCCCCCCGATTTCCGAACCCTTTCCCGCCATGGTTTCCAGCAGCACGACGGTCTTCATGTCCGGACGCAGCGCCGCGTTCAGCGCCTGTGCGATCTGTTCGATTCCGGCCTGTTCGCCCTGCCCGGTGTGGGAGCCGGGATGGAAATTGTACAGGTTTCCGGGGAGCGCTTCCATTCGCTCCAGATCCTGCCTCAGCATGTCCAGCCCGTTCAAGCGCGTTTGTTCATTTGCGGAGCAAAGGTTCATCGTGTAGCTCCCATGGGCGACCAGCGGCCCGAATTTCTCCGCTTCGAGGCGCCCCCGCAGCGCTTGAAGATCCTCCCGGGGCACCGCCTTCGTCCTGCCCCCGCGCGGGTTTCTCGTGAACCAGGCAAAGGTATTGCCGCCGAAGCCGGTCATCTTTTCGGCCATCGCCGCGTATCCGTCCGCCACCGTCAGGTGGCATCCAACATAAATCATGCCGCTTGCACCCTTGCCTTTCGGAATCTCCGCCCTGCCGCCGGCGGCCGGGCATCCTCAGAATTCATTTTACCATATTTTCACCGCACGGCGCAAGGTGTTTTCCGGAATTGCGCGTTCCCTGCCGAAACAAAACCGCTGCTGCCCCGGGAAGCGGCACCGGTCCGTGATTTCCGGCCCTTCGGCAACATGGCTCTTGCGTCACGGTGCCAAACATGTTATACTTGCTGCGGATAAGCCTCCGGATGCGGGGCAGGCGGACCGCCGGGCGGCAGGAATTCCGCCTTCGTTCCCTTCCGCGCCCGGCAGTGCGGCCGGGCCCAACGCCGAACGCGATCGAACAGCGTACCCTTGCGCAGAAAAGGAGGAACTCGTATGAAACTGGGGATTCACGCCTACGCGTGGTGCACCGAATGGTCGAACAAAACACTGGACATTCTTGACACGGTCAGGAAGGAAAACCTGGACTTCCTGGAAATTCCGCTTTTGAAGCTGGAGGATTTCGACCCGAAGGCGGTGCTCGAGCGCCGAAAGGCGGTAGGGATCGACGTGGTGACCTCCACCGTCATCCTGACCGACGCCTACGACATCACCAGCACCGATCCCGCCTGCAGAAGGGCCGGCATCGATTACCTGCGGCGCTGTGTGGACGCTACCGCCGCCGTGGAGTCCGACAGCTTCTCCGGTGTCCTGTACAGCAAGTACTGCAAGGCGGACGCGCTGCCGACGGAGGACGACTGGAAGTGGTCGGCCGAGGGGCTGCGCGAGGTGGGCGAATACGCACGGCAATACGGCATCACGGTGGGGCTCGAGCCGGTGACCCGGTACGAATCGAACCTGATCAACACCTGCGAGGAAGCAATCCGGCTGCTGGACATGATCGGGCTTCCCAACGTGATGGTGCATCTGGACAGCTATCACATGAACGTGGAGGAAAAGAGCTTCTATGAAGCCACGAAGCTGGCGAAGGGGCGCCTCTGCCACTATCATATGTGCGAATGCGACCGCGGGATTCCCGGCACCGGCCATGTGGACTGGGACGGCATCTTCCGCGCGCTGAAGGAAAACGACTACCACGGGCGCATCGGCATGGAGGGCTTCTCCGACATCACGGACAACATGTCCACCTGGGTATGGCGCAAGCTGGCGCCCAACGGCGACGTATTCCTCCACGAAGGGATTCGTTTCCTGCGCGCCAAGATCGCCGAATACGGTCTGTAACCGAAACCGTCGGCCCGCGGCAGGCGCATTCGCGCCGGAAGAACCGCGGATCGGACGGAACGTTCCTTCGGGGGCAGGATCGCAGGCGGGCGATGCACACCGTTTCCTTTCCGGCGCAGCGGATCCGCCGGACGGCTCCCGCGCCCAAAGCACACACAGAAAGAAGGGATCAGGATGTATAAACTCTGGGAAGCTCTTGAGGCAGCGAAGAAGTACCGCTGGGTGGAACTCTCCCACTCGCTGAACAACGACAGTCCTTTCTGGGCCGGCATCCCGGACGGTTCGGTGGAGCTGGGAAAAGTCGTGTTTGACTGGGGAAATCCGATGCTGGACTGCCGGATTCAGACGTTCAAGTTCCCCGGCCAGTTCGGTACCCACATCGATTTTCCCGGCCATTTTGTGAAAGACGCTCCGCTTTCCGAAGCATACGGCGCCGCGAACACCGCGTATCCTCTGTGCGTGATCGACATCACCGAAAAAGTCGCGAAGGATCCGCGTTACGCGGTGACCCCGGAAGACATCCAGGCCTATGAGGCGAAATACGGCGCCATCCCGGACGGGGCGTTCGTCGCGCTGCGCACCGACTGGTCGAAGAAATGGCCCGATATGAACGCGCTTTCCGGCATTGCTGAGGACGGCAGCGAGAACTTCCCCGGATGGACGCTGGACGCCCTGAAATACATTTATGAGGTTCGCAGCGCCGCGGCCAACGGACACGAGGCGCTGGATACCGACGCCTCCGCGGAGGCGGCCAAAGCCGGCGACCTGGCGTGCGAGAGATACGTACTGGCCAAGGGAAAGCTGCAAATCGAAGTGCTGTGCAATCTGGATCAGGTAGCTCCCGCGGGCGCGGTGCTGATCGCCGCCTGGCCGCGAATCGAAGGAGCCACCGGATTGCCGGTTCGGGTGTGGGCGATCACGGAATAAATGCCGTCACGCGTACAGTTCAATCGGGAGGATACCGCCGTATCCTCCCGATTTTTGCTGCAAAGGGCGTTTTCGCCATACCGGCCGGTCCCCCGGGGACAGCCCCGCAATCAGCCCGCCGCGGCCAGAACCGCGAACGCGGCGATCGTGAGGACCGTCGAGGCCGAAAGCGCCGAAGACAGATAGACCCGCTCTTCGGGCTCGTCGGCAAATACCGGCAGCACGAACGGCGGCGGCAGGATGAACATGACGTTCAGCGCCCGGGACAGATCCACCGCGGGCCAGAAGGCGCGCAGCAGCAGCCCGACGGCACACCGGAGCACGAGCATGATTCCCACCCGCAGCACGATGGCCGAGGCGGTCGCGCGCCAGGGAATGCTTCCAGGCACCAGATCGTACCCGACGCACAGCAGAATCAGCGCGCTGACCGGAGCAGAAATGAAATCGGTGCAGGCGTCGAACGCGCCGGCAATTCCCGCGGATTGCATCGAACGGTACAGCCCCGTCGCGCCCAGCAGAACGCCGGCGACGATGGCGATGATGATCGGCGAGGTGCACAGGCCGCGGGCCAGTTCCGCCGCGGTCGGCTTCTCGCTGCCGGACATACCCAGCAGAATCCTGTACAGCGTGAACACGAACAGCACCTGCCCGAGATCCAGCCGCGCGAATTCCGCCACCCGGTCCGCGCCATAGAGCATGCTGAACAGCGCGTATCCCAGCATGCCGGCCTCGAAGCCCGTGGTCAGGAACGGCACAAAGCGGCTCGGCAGCTTCAGGAGCCGCTTCCCCAGCCCGCCCAGCGCCCAGGCTGCGACGCACACCGCGAACATGATCAGCGGCACGGCGACGTCCATCAGCGTGTACTGCGTCGTCGCAAACGCGCTGAGAAGAACCGCAGGAAGCGCGATGTTGACCGCGACGTGCTTCAGCGCGTCGATGCCCTCGCGGCGAATCACGCCCCGGGCCCGGCATATCATGCCGATGACAAGGGTCAGCGCCACCGGCAGCACCGTACTCAGCACCTCAATGAAACGATTCATGCTCTTCCCTCCCGTGTGCTTTCATGCGCTGCCGCTTCCGCGGGGGGTCGACCCGCCGCCGGGCGCACAGGCGAACCCGGCGGCGCTGCCCAGGCAACCGAAACCCGTCAGATCCGGTGCCGCGGATCTTTTCCGCCGGGGCCGTCGGAGCCCGGCATCCGGCCGGATCCGCCCAGGGGGCCTCTCGTCAGGCCCTGCTGACGCGGCGCGGGACCCGGATCCCTTCCGGCCGGACCCGGCGCGGGCGCCGGCCTCGGAATGGTTCTCGGCGCCGTCCTCGGCGGCGTCTGACGCTGCATGCGCGGCTGAAACAGAAAATCCAGAATGTTGAAGCTGCCGGCGTAATTCCACTGGACCGCCCGTTCCACCCGGTTGGCGGAGGAAAGGGTTTCCAACACCGCGGCGGCCGCCTGATAGATATACCCGTCGTCGTCGAATACGTCGATTTCGTCGCTGTCGACCATGCTGTGATACTTCCCGTTTCCGTAGATCGCGACGTGAACGCCGTACTCGCAGAACGCCTCGCTCAGATAGATCGCCTGCTTGCGCGTAAGGTTCCGGGCGACCGCAGCGGGCAGGACATTGGTAAGATCCTGCGTCATCTGCACCGAATAGCCCAGAATGCCCCGCAGCAGTTCGCGGGTGATGGCTTTGTTGCTCGCTCCGATGTCCTGCAAAATGACGCTGTAGGGATTCGCCGCCGTTTCAGCCGCCGTTTTTTCCGCGATACTCGCGACGATGTCCTGCACCGCGGCCAGGCCGCGCTTCGCCCCGCAGTTCGGGCAGAAGTTCGCGCTGTCGGGCACCGGCTTTCCGCAATTGGGACAATATGGCATAATCTCCCTCCTTTGATCTGCTTCCATGGAACCGTATCGGTTCTCTTCACACCATTATAACACGCGGAACCGATTGAGGCAAGACGGTTTCCCCGGGGATTTTGCGGTGCGGGAAAGCCGCCTTCGGCACATCCGCTTCGGCAGCAGGCGCGCCGGTGTCAGTTTTCCGACGCGGAACGGATGCTGTCCACAGGGCGGCATCCGTACGCCGACAGGATTCTTCTTCCCTCGTCGATCCGGTCCGTCCGCCTCAGAGACGCGGCGGCGTGGGCGTCGACGCCGACGATCGCTTTGCACCCGAAGGCGCCGGCGATTCGCCAGAAATCGCCGCAGGGATATGTCAGGCCGTCGTACCGGTTCAGATCCTGGTACAGCCTTCCCTGCAGGTTGTATTCGAGCGGGAAATCCATCTCCTTCGCCGCCTGGCAGATGATCCGGCTCATCTGTTCCGCTGCTCCGTCAAATTGGGGGTACGAAGCGAGGGCGACATCCGGATGCGCCAGGTACGCGAACAGCCCGCTTCGCATGCCCTCGACCGCCATATCCGCGTATACCTTCAGCTGATCCCCGCTTCGGGCGTACGCGAAATAGCAGTTGTCCTCGTCCTCCCGAAGATAATGATTGCCCAGAATCAGGTAATCCAGGCGGAAGCGGTCGCGCACCGAGCGAAGCCAGTCGTAATACTTCGGATAGTACTCGCATTCCAGCCCGGTCAGGATCCGGATCCGGCCCCGGTACCTGCTCTGAAGCCCCCGGACCGAACGGATATAATCCTCCAGTTCATCGAGGGACATCCGGCAATCGCTGGACACGGAATACGGCCACGGGCTGTGATCGGAAAACCCGAGGGTATCGTATCCGCAGGCGATCGCGGTCAGGACGTAAACCTCGTCGGCATCGACCGCGTGCCGGCAGCGGGCCGTATGGGTATGGTAGTTTCTGTAAGCTTCATCCATAAAAATCCTCTGTGCGTCCGGCCGATCGGCGTGCGGCGCAGCGTTTCCCGCGCATCCCCTCCGCGAAGGGCACGGCGGCTATTCCTGCCGAACGGCGGAACCGTACACCTCCGTAAGCGCCAGTAACGGATCGCTGGTATGGATTTGGTGATCCGCGACCAGCGCGGCGGAAATTCCGCTTTCCGCCAGCGCGTCGACGGCGCGGGGATCGACGGTCTCACAGGAATACAGCGGATACAGCGCGAGCGCGAGATCGGCGCACCCGCATTGCGCACTGCCGGCGAAAAGGGATGCCGCGCCGGCGCGCAATCCGCCGTCCGAAAGATCCACAAAAGCCCCCCGGAGCTCCCCGTCCGCCCGAACGTACTGATACGGGTTCGAGGAATCCGCCAATACGCTCTGCCAGCACAGCGCAGCGCAGGGCGGCGCAATCTGAACCTTCGCCGGAACGCGCGGTTTTCCGTCCTCCGTCGTGTCCGACAGCGCGAAGGTCAGCGGCGGGACCGCATCGCCCCGAGCGCGGGTGTACCCGTCGGAGCTGTACACGATAAAGCGATCAAAGCCCTCCCGGGAAAGGGCATCGAAAAGCGCGTCCGCGGCAAACGCGTTGCGCACCGGCCCGAAATCGACGAAGGTTTCCGCGCCGTATTCTTCTGCGAACGCAAGGTATTCGTCCGATACGCGCAATATGACGTTCCGGTCCGGCAGGAATTCCAGCGATACGCTGGAGGCGTCCCCGGCAAAGGAGGCGGCGCGCCGGTTGAATTCCCGAAGCTCCGGATTGCGGGCGGGATCCCAGGCGTCCGCTTCCGCATCGTTTTCCGCGTAAAACAGGCAAAGGCATCCGTCCCAGACCGGCGCCAGATAATGCGTGCGCCCGGAGGTCTCCGCCTTCTCCAGCATTTCGCAGAGCGCTTCGTCCAACCGGACCGCCTCGTTCGGATGCCGGTTCAGCAGCGCGAGATTTCCGGTATCCCCGCTGAGATTCCTTGCGTCCAGCAGGCGGTACAGATACGCGCTCTCGCGGCTGTAGCAATCGGTGATACGCCTGAACTGCGCGCCGGGGCTTTCCTCTCCCGCTCCCAGATCGCAGGCGAGACGGACTTCCGCGCTCAGGTGAACGCCGTATTCCCCATTGTTTTCGATGTCCCGCCATCCCCGTTCCACGCGGAGCATGCCCGTCAGAGCCACAGCAAGCGCCGCGCCCAGCACAATGATGCCCAGCGCGGCCAGAACCAGCTTTGCGGCGGTATGCTTTTCCTTCAGTTCGATTCGTTCAACCGGAGGCAGATTCGGGATATGCCTTCGATCCCTCGCGTTTTTTCCCATTGCCTAAACGAGCGCCAGCGCCAGGAAAATGCCGAACAGGATCACCAGCGCCGCGATTACCGCGAGCGCGATCAGCGCACCTTTGCGGCACTGCTTCGCGTTGCGCGGATGGTGCCAGTGCCTGAACAGCGCCCAGCCGATCAGCCCCAGAATCGGCAGGAAGAACGCGGCGACTGCCAGCCATATGCTGCCGGTGTCGTTCGCCGGGGCTTTGAGGAAATCCTCGTCGAACGCTTCGGGCTTCCTGGTATCGGCCGGCATTTCGGCGTCTTCCGGAAGAATCGTTATGGACTGGATCCTTTCGTTCCGCTCCCGCAGCGCCCGGTATTCTTCGATTTCCTTCTCGCTGCCGCGGACAAAGTGCCCGTGCCCGATATCGGCCAGCTTCGGCTGTTCCGTGCTGTAATCGTGGGCTGACGGATCATAGGTGCGCAGCACCTTGTGCTTTTCAAGCTTCGGATCCGGAATCGGGATCGCGGAAATCAGGGAACGGGTGTACGGGTGCAGCGGGTAATCGAACAGCTCCTCCGTTTCGGCGATTTCGACGATATCGCCCTTGTAGATCACCGCGATGCGGTCGGATATGTAGCGCACGATGGAAAGATCGTGTGCGATAAACAGATAGGTGATGTTCAGCTCCTGCTGGAACTTCTTCATCAGGTTCAGCACCTGCGCGCGGATCGAAACGTCCAGTGCGGAAATCGGCTCGTCGGCGATCACCAGCTCCGGCTGCATGACCATCGCACGGGCCAGGCCGATGCGCTGCCGCTGCCCGCCGGAAAACTCATGGGGATAGCGCGTCAGATGCTCGGGCAGCAGGCCGACTTCCTCGATGATCTTCTCGACCTTCTTCACCCTGTCGGCCTCGTTTTCGAACAGGTGGAAATTGTACAGGCCTTCGGAGATGATATAATCCACCGTCGCACGTTCGTTGAGCGAAGCGGCGGGATCCTGAAAGACCATCTGGATGTTGCGGATTACCTCGCGGTCCAGCGCGCGGGGGATTTTGCCGGAGATGCGCACACCCTTGTAGTCGATTTCTCCGGCGGCGCAGGGGTTGACCCGAATCACGGCGCGGCCGATGGTGGTTTTTCCGGAACCGGATTCGCCGACCAGCGAAAAGGTTTCTCCCTTGTAAATATCAAACGACGCATTCTTCACCGCCCGCACCGCGTCTTCCCCGGTGCCGAAGGTGATATCGACATTTTTCAGCGAAAGGAGTATTTCCCGGCCGTTCTCCGCGATCGGGCCGTGCGGCGGCAGGATGCGCGTCGTGTTCTTTGCGTTATTCTGCACTGCTTCCCACCTCCTGCAGATGATAGGCCGCGACCAGCTTTTCGTGGATGCCGCGGATGATTTCAGGCTTTTCCACAGCGGGCGATCTGGGATCCAGCAGCCAGGTCTTGGCGAAATGGGTATCGGTTACCTGAAACATCGGCGGCTCCTTCAGCGTGTCGATTCTCATGCAGTACGGATTTCGCGGTGCGAACGGATCGCCGGTAATCTGGTTGTAGAGCGACGGCGGGGTTCCGGTGATCGAATAGAGCTTCGTGTCCTTGTTCGCAAGCTGCGGAAGCGACGAGAGAAGCGCCCAGGTATACGGATGCCTCGGATCGTAAAACACTTCCTCGACCTGCCCGATTTCGATGATCTGCCCCGCGTACATTACGGCTACCCGATCCGCCACGTTCGCGACCACGCCCAGATCGTGGGTGATGAACACGATGGTGAAGCCCAGTTCCTTTTGGAGATCCTTCAGGAGCTTCAGAATCTGCGCCTGGATGGTGACGTCCAGCGCGGTGGTCGGCTCGTCGCAGATCAGGATCTTCGGCCGGCAGGACAGGGCGATCGCGATGACGATGCGCTGGCGCATTCCGCCGGAATACTCGAACGGGTAATCGTCAAAGCGCTTTTCCGCGTTGGGAATGCCGACCTTCTGCATCAGGTCCAGCGCTTTTGCACGGGCCTCCGACTCCGTGCAGTTCTGGTGCTTCAGGATGATCGAAGTGATCTGCTTGCCGATCGTCAGGATCGGGTTCAGCGATGTCATCGGATCCTGAAAGACGGTGGCGATGCGGCGGCCGCGAACCTTCGTCCAGTCCCCGGGATCCTTGATCTTCGCCAGATTGATCTCGCAGGTGCCGTGCAGCTGACTTTCCGTTTCATCCAGATACTTCACGCGGAAAGCGACCGGATCGAACACCTGATTGAGCTGCGCTTCATCCGACAGGTCCACGCCTCTTTCCATCGCGCCGCGGATTTCCTTCAGCAGCGCCTTTTCGATGCGGCGGCGCTTGATGCGGCCGAAGCGGCCCACCGACAGATAGATTTCCTTCGCCAACGTTTCGTTCCGGGCCTTTGCATCTTCCGACGGCTGCCCTGAGATTTCCCCGGCGTACTGCGCTTTCAGGCTCGCCATCCCGCTTTCCCAGGCGCTCAGATACGCCCGGTCCGCAGC
Source organism: Clostridia bacterium (assembly GCA_017512675.1). Lineage (GTDB taxonomy): Bacteria > Bacillota > Clostridia > Christensenellales > Aristaeellaceae > RGIG5678. The sequence continues at coordinate 13,406 of JAFWEY010000162.1, forward strand.
GGCAGTGCTCCGGACGGCCGCGGCGCGTTCCGCCTTGTCCTTTTTCATTTGCGCGACCCGTTTGTCCAGCTCCGCGATGCGCGCGGCGGTTTCCCGGATTTTGTCCTTTTCCTTTTTGGGATCGAAGGTCTGCTTTAAATTGAACGCCTCGGTTCGCTGATAAACGGCGTCGGCGATCGCGTCGTCCAGCCGCTTTTCCTCCTGCGGATCCAGCCGGGCGCGGGAAGCCTTTTCCTCTTCCATCGCGCGCATCCGGTTGAAGGTGTCCGCACCGGACAGCAGCTTCGCGTATTCGTCCAGCTGCGCTTTCAGCGCCTGTATGTCGCCGCGCGCGCCTGCGTCCAGCGCGACATGGGTATCCGCCAGTTCCTCATCGCGGAAGAGGATGCTCCCGCGGCTGATGAAGCCGTTGGCATCCAGCATCCCCGCGAAGGTTTTGGTGAAGACGGATTTCCCGGAGCCGGATTCCCCGACGATCGCGATGGATTCGTTATCATAGATATCCAGCGAAATGCCCCGGATCGCGGTCAGTATGCGGCCGCGCACCCGGAACTTGACTTCCAGATCCTGAACGGACAGCAACGCATTGTTCTTCTCCATAGCGCACCTCACATATGGGTCCGCGGATCGGACGCGTCGCCCAGGTTCTGGCCGACCACATACAGCACCACGGTGATGATCGAAGCGACGACGACCGGAGACCAGAATTCAAACTGCCAGCCCGGCGTGAGCATCGCGTTTTCGGACTGGTATATCAGCCGGCCCAGGGACATATCCGACATGCCCATGCCGATGTACGACAGGAACACTTCGTAGGAGATGTAGGAGGGAATCTCGGTGGCCGCCAGCGTGACGATGACCGATGTCATGAACGGCAGGATGTTCTTGCGGGCGATCCGGCCGATCGGGGTGCCCAGGCAACGGGAAGCCAGGTTGTATTCGCGGTCGCGGATGATGATCACCTGCGTTCGGATGAAATACGCGATGGTCAGCCAGCCGGTAACCGTCAGCGCGAATACCATCGTCCAGAAGCCGGCGGAGAAAATGAGAACCAGCACCGAGATGAACAGGATGTACGGCACATTGCCGATGATGTTGTAGACCTCGGTCATGACGATATCGACACGCTTGGAAAAGCCCCAGACCGCGCCGACGATGATGCCGATCACCATGTTGATCGCCGCGCAGATGAACGCCATCGTAATGGAAATGCGGGAGCCGAACCACACGGCGTCGAACGTGGACTGGCCGGACGCGCCGGAGCCCAGGATCCAGTGGATGCTGTGGCCGAACTTGTCCATGGCCGCGCCGGGCAGCAGATGCTTGGCGCCGGCGTCCATCAGGTTCGCATACGGATCGTACGGGAAAAGCGCCGGATAGATGTAGGTAAAGGCGAGCACCAGCGCGAACAGCGACAGAATGACGATGTTGACGCGCTTGCGGAAGAACACCCGAAAGACGCTGCGCCAATAGGAATAGCGCGGCGCGGTGATCTTCTCGGATTCGAGATCGCTGTGATCCACATGGGAAAACAGCTGCTCCTCGGAAAGGTTCAGATTGCTCAGGTCCGGAATCTGCTGTTTGTTCATGGCACTCACCTCGATTTGGATGTGAAGGAAATGCGCGGATCCACCATGGACATCAGCACATCGCCCAGGATGATCGATATGACGGACAGCAGCGCGTAGAACAGCGTAACGCCGACGATCACGCCGTTATCGTAATTGTTGATCGCCTTTGTCAGGAGATTGCCCGCGCCGGGCACGACGTATACGCGTTCAGTGATGATCGCGCCGACCAGCGAACCCAATACGCTGGCGGGAATGCCGTGAACCAGCGGGATCGCCGCGTTTTTCAGGATGTGGCGGGAAAAGATCTCCGGCTCGGACAGGCCGCCGGAACGCGCGAATTTAACGTAATCCGCGTTCATCTGATCGATCATGTACCGGCGCAGCCATTTCATCAACGTTGCAATCTGCGGCAGGGCCAGCGATACGATCGGCAGTACGAACATCACCCAGCTGTTCTTTTCCATATCAAATGTGGTCGGGAGACCCATTCGGAAGCCGATGGCCTTGAAAAGGAAGATGTAGGCGAGGGAAGGAACCGCGATAATGAACACAATATAGACTGTTCCGATTTTGTCCAGCAGCCTGTCCTTCTTGCGCGACATCAGGATGCCCAGCGGCACGCCCAGCAGGTAAGACAGCAAAACGGATATAATGCCGATTACAAAGGAATACCCGATCTTGGACATTCCGCCCTTGACGGTGGATACCTGCGTGTAGTCGTCGGTGAAGCGCTCCTCGTTGACGAGAGAGGCCGTGCGGGAATCCGCCACCCAGGTGGCAGTGTGCAAATCGTCCGCACTCATTTCGGTGAGCCCGGTCGGATAGGTAACGGTCGACGTGACGTAGGAGCCCTGGGACGCGCTCATGGTTTCGGATACGTCGACGCCGGTATTGACGGTGTAGCTCTTCCCCAGGTTGATCGAGACCAGGTTCTGGTGGATAAACGGGAAACGGCCGTCAAAATACAGAAGGTATTTATGCTGGGTTCCGTTTCCGATGATTGCCGGAGAAAACCTGCCGCCGCAGGCCGGATCATGCAGGGTAAAGGTCAGCCCTCTCTTCCCTTCGAGTTCGCCCGGCACAGCGTGGATGTTGTCCACTTTGATCAGTCCGGTAAAATACCCGACCAGGCGGGTGATCAGCGGCCGGTTCTTCCAGGCAAACAGCTGCTGCTGCCCGCCGGAGGCCACTTTTTTGGGGGAAGCCATGACCGCGTTCAGGCGGACAATCTGGTAGCCCCGGGAAGTGTAATACTCGCCGAAGCGGGCGATGAATTCCTGCGCGGCTTCAGAATCGTTCTTTTCCGTGCGCCCGATGGAGACGGCTGCCGAACGGGTGTCCTCGTCGATTTCTCCGTTCTGCACCATCGCCTGCATCCAGTCGGCATAGGGAACATAATCGATGTAACCGTATTCCTTCCATCTGCGGTACTGATAGGTGGTACGCTGATTGTTGCCCAGCTGTTTATAGACCGGATCCATCGCGAAAATCAGGTTCCGGTCCAGCAGCGAGTAAATCAGCACCATGACGATCGCCACCACGATCACCACGGACACCAAACCGTGCAGGATTCGCTTGATCAGATACTTTGTCATAATACCGCCGCTTCCGTTGTTATTGTACGCTGTGCCAGGCTGATCTGAAACGCGTTTTCAGCAGCCAACGGTTGCGCCGACGGCTGCTGAAAACGCAGCGGCAGGGTTTGCCTGCCGCTGCGCAGATGATTTACATCAGAAGATACCGATGCACTTGATCATGTATCCGGCATAGTTGTCCTGGAAGGTGTCCAGGTAGGTCTGCGGGTCGCCGTAGTCCGGGCCCCAGCCGGAGACGTCGTAGATGTCGTAATTGGCTTCGTAGCCGTAATCGGTGTAGTATCCGGCGTAGTACCACTCGTCAGCGGTCTCGCAGGGCGTCTTGGTGATCACGACGCAGTTGTTCAGCGAAGCTTCGATGGACTGCTTGAAGGCCTCACCGCGGTTGGCAAAGCGATCGTTGTTGATGAACACCGGATAATCGATCTGGATCGGGTTCTCGGCGCTGATTTCCACGCCCTCCGCCGCCAGCTCTTCGAGGGCGACAGCCAGCTCGGCCTGCGCGTTCTCCACGCTGTACCAGCCATCGAAGCCGGAGGAAGCGCCGATGCCGCCTTCCTGCTCAGGATCCCAAACCTTCGCCGCCACGCTGTCGGCGTCCAGCTGATCCTGCATGATCTGGCCGTAGTAGGTGCCGGCCGGATAGGTCTTCTCTTCGCCGCCGATCTCAATCGTCAGATCCTCGGGCAGCGAGATGAAGTTGCCGGGGGTGTAGCTGTTGATCAGGGAAGTGAACTTCAGTTCCTCGCCGACGTCCTGCGCGTTGTAGGCGCCGCGGTCCATGCCCATGATCAGCGCGCGGCGGAAGTGCACGTTGCGAAGCGCGGCGCGGGTGCGCGCGGCTTCCTCCTCAGTCTGCGCAGAGGGGATCTTGCCGTCGTTGACGTTGTCGAACCGGTTGCGGTTGATGTTGATGAAGCCCATGAACGAGGTCGCGTCGGTGCCGGCGATGTAACCGGAGGTCTGGAACAGGCCGTCCGCGCGCGCCTGCTCCAGAGAATAGGCGCTCAAGCCGGTGCCGGACAGGATGCCCGCCTTCATGTCGTTATAGGCCTTCAGCGCGTCGGTGCCGTCGTTGAAGTACCAAGTGAGGGTCTTGATGTTGACGTTGTCCTTGTTCCAGTAGCTGTCGTTCAGCTTGAACACGATGGTGTTCTCCGCGGTGGCGTTGGTGACCAGGTACGGACCGCAGTAGGCGATGTGATCGGGATCCTTGCCGTAGAGATAGGAATCGTCTTCCGCGGAATACGCGTCGCCGAACTGGCCGCCCTGGGAAGTGTAATAGGAGCGGCTCATCGGAGCGAAGCAGTTGTAGCCCAGCATGGTCATAAAGAAGGAGCAGGGCGCTTCCAGCGTGTACTCCAGCGTATAGTCATCCAGCGCCTTGACGCCGACGGTGGTGAAATCGGTGGACTCGCGATCGATATAAGCCTGCGCACCGGCGATGCCGCAGCCGTCCGGCCCGACCAGGTATTCCAGGCCGCCCATCGCGTCCATCATGTGCTGCATGCCGGCGACAAAGTCATCGGCTTTCACGTCCGCGACCTTGCGGCCCTGGGAATCCACCCAGGAAACGCCTTCGCGGATTTTGAAGGTGTAGGTCAAGCCGTCTTCGCTGACGGAATACTCCGTCGCGAGCGCCGGCTGAAGGGTGTTCTCCATGTCGTATTCGTACAAACCATCATAGGTGTTGACGATCGCTTCGGAATCGGCGGCGCGGGAAGTGGCAAGCGCGTCCCAGGTTTTGGGGTCGGAGCTGTAGGGCCATCCGTATTCGTCCACGATACCGTATCCCTTGCCCGTCAGGTATTCCTTGACCCAGGCTTCATAAGTGCCGGTGCCGCGCAGTTCGCCCCACTTGGCGCGGATTTCGGCGATCTCCTCGGAAGAGAGGATCTGATCGGCGATGACCGCGTTGTGGAAGCGGTTCTGATCGTTGCCCCAGAGCACCGAGGTGACCGTGCGGGGCGCCACGCGGGAGATCGCGTAGTTGCCGCCTCTGGAGGTCATCGGGATCATGACCGCGGCTTCAAACAGCTTTGCCTCGGCGATCGCCATTTTGGCGTAACGCTCGGAGAGGGACTCGGCCGCCTTGGCTTCTTCGTAGGCCCCTGCAAAATCCCCCAGGACCTCGTTATACAGTTCGCTCGATACGTCCGAGTAGCTCTCGACGTCGAAATTGGCCTGAATCGTGTTCAGAGCCAGATCTTCCGCCGATGCGGTCATGCCCAGCGCCAGCACCAGTGCCAGCACCAGCGCCAACAGGTTTGCACATTTGCGCATGGATAAAGACTCCTTTCAGTATTGTGCTCCGCGTATGCGGAAAGCGGCGAAAGCACGGGGCTTTGCGCCAATCGTAGTTATTATACCATACAGGTTTCCAATTGTCCATTGCTTTTTTGCCTTTGCCGCGCCTGCCCTTCCGCTTTGCGGAAACATTGGAGGCGTTGGCACGCCGGCTCGGGATGCCGCACCGCGGTTTCCGGGACGCATGCCGGCGGTTGACAGCCGCGCGCAATCCGCGTATACCGACAGCGGAAGCAGCGGGAAATCCGCTGCGGGCGGTGAACGTGCGCGGAATTCGGTTCGGACAGAACCCGGTTTCCGCGCAACAGGGAGAGCAAAATGCGTTTCAAAAGAATTGCACCGATTCTTTCCGTTATCGTCAGCGCAGTCGGAATTGCAGTGTTTTTTATCGGAGTCTTCTATCAAAAGGCGCTCGTAAGGTCCCAGGAGGCGTTTTTCAAAAGGCTGCGCACATGCCGCGGATCTCCGCTGCAGACGGAGGGTTCCGGGAATTGACCACGTACGGGCAGGAAATGGGCGGCAGACCGTGCGCGATCGGCTGCCGGAGCTGCGGGTTTGCCGGATCATTACCGCCTTCGTCCGGCTGCGCAGACAAGCACTTCTGTTCACAAAAAGAAAATTTTGTAAGGCTATTGCGAAAATCTACTGATAGTGTTATAATAATCGAAGCCCAAGTATGAAATACCCCTTGGATCAACCGTATCCCTCCCGCGGTGGTAACCCTACCGATGACAGGAATCGGAATTTCCAGGCAACTCATGGTAGGGCATTACAATTTAGGAGGGTTTTCCCATGTATCAGGACAAAACGCTGACCTGCCGCGAGTGCGGCGCCGAATTCGTCTTCACCGCTTCCGAACAGCAGTTCTACGCTGACAAAGGCTTCCAGAACGAGCCCGGCCGCTGCCCCAGCTGCCGCGCCGCGCGCCGCGCCGCCAACGGCGGTATGAACCGCGCTGACAGGCCGATGTACGATGTGGTGTGCGCGAACTGCGGCAAGCCCACTCAGGTGCCGTTCCAGCCCCGCGGAGATCGCCCGGTGTACTGCCGCGAGTGCTTCGAGGAAATGCGTCAGAACCGTTATTGATCGAAATGCGCTTCCCGCTGTGCGGGAAGCGTTTTCATTTTTGGGACTGCGAACATCCGGACAGGAGGGAGATTTATGCTGACCATCGGAATCTGCGGCGCGAGCGGAAGCGGCAAATCGACACTGGCGCGGGTTCTCTCCGAGGCCATTGACGGACGCTGCATTCTGCTGGCACAGGACAGTTATTACAAAAACCATGCCGATCTTCCCTTTTCCGAACGCGAGAGAATCAATTACGACGAGCCGGAGGCCTTTGAGCACGATCTGCTGATCAGCGATCTGAAGAAGCTGATCTCCGGCCACCCGATAACGCGCAAAGCCTACGATTATACCAACCATCTGCGCTGCGACTCGAACGAACTGATTCAGCCGGCGGACGTGGTGATTCTGGAAGGCATACACGCGTTCTACGACGCAGGCGTGCGCGACCTGCTGGATTTCAAGATTTTCATTCGCGTGGATCCGGATATCTGCCTGCTTCGCCGGGTAAAGCGCGACATCGTCAAGCGCGGCCGGCGAATCGAAGGCATCGCGCAGCAGTACCTCGCCACCGTAAAGCCGATGTACGAGCGATATATCCGCAATTATATCGATTACGCGGACATCATCGTCGCCGGCGGCGGAAAGAACCAGCGCATCGTGGACATCCTTGCGACGTATATCAACAGCGGCCGGGCAAAGGAATTCCCGTCGGGCCTTCGCGGGGAAGGCGGGAAGCTGTAATGGCGGTGCAGATTTATTATCTGAAGAAGGATTTCGCCGTACAGAAAGCCGAGCGGTGGTTCAAGGAGCGCCGCATTCCCTGCCAGAGCGTGGATCTGAAAAAGCACAGGCTGGGCAGGCGCGAGCTCGAGCTGTTTCTTCGGCAGGTGGGGAAAGACCGTCTGTTCGCTGTGGAAAGCAAGGCCTGGAAAGAGTGTCCCGCCGCTTACAGCCCGGATCCGAAAGCGGCGCTTGAAGCCGCGTGCGAATCCCCGCAGCTGCTGAATCTGCCCATCGTGCGAAACGGAACCAGGGTGACGGCGGGGTTCTGTCCGGAAGCCTGGGAAGCCTGGGAATAACCCCCGCGGAACGCGTATCGGAGTGTGAAGCCTATGCCGATGGACGGACTGACGCTGCATTTTATGACCCGGGAACTCGCCGGCGCGCTGGTTCCCGGGCGCATCGACCGCATTTCCCAGCCGGAAGCGGATGAAATCCTCCTGCAGATTCGCTGCGGGGGGAACAATCATACCCTTCTGTTGTCTGCCAGCGCCGGCTGCGCGCGGGCGCATCTCACCCATGTTCGCAAGGGCAATCCCCTTCAGCCCCCGATGTTCTGCATGCTGCTGCGCAAGCATCTTACCGGCGGGCGAATCAAGGCGATCCGCCAGGTTTCCGGGGACCGGATTCTGGAAATCGATATCGAGCACCTGACCGAGCTCGGGGATACCGCCGGCAAAACCCTGATCTGCGAATTCATGGGCAAGCATTCCAATCTGATTCTGACAAACAGCGACGGGAAAATCATCGACGCCGCCCGTCACGTCACCTCCCAGATCAGCCGGGTTCGGGAAGTGCTGCCCGGTCTTCCCTACGTACTGCCGCCGATGCAGGACAGGCTTGACTTCGGGAGCCCCGACCCTGAGGCGCTTGAAGCGCGGCTGCGCGGCTGCGGCGGCCCACTGTGGAAAGCGCTGGGAACGCAAATCGTCGGGCTGAGCAGGCAGACGGCCCAGGAGCTCGCCTTCCGCGCCGCCGGCAGCACCGACGCGCGGGCCGAGGATTTTCCGGCATCGCTGATCGCCCGGCGTGTGTGTGAAACGCTGTCCGCCATCGACGGCGAAGCGAAGCCGATGCTGCTGCTGGCCGAAAGCGGGGAGCCGATCGACGTCGTCGCATTTCCCTACCGGTCGCTGGCGGGGCTGCCCTGGCGCGGCTGCGAAAGCCTGTCCCGGGGAATGGACGAATTCTACCGCGCGCGGGACAATTACGAGCGGATTTCCCAGAAGTCCGCGGCGCTCAGGCACATTCTGCGCAACAACATCGAGCGGTGTGAAAAGAAGCTCGCGCTGCAGGAGGAGGCCATTGCCAACGCGGCGCGCATGGAAGAGTACCGGCTCTGCGGGGAGCTGCTCACTGCCGGAGCCGGACAGATCCGCAAGGGCGACAAATCGGCCCGGGTGATCAATTACTACGATCCGGAAATGAAGGAAATCCTCATCCCGCTGGACGAAAAGCTCTCTCCCACGCAGAACGCGCAGCGCTATTTCAAGCTGTATCAGAAGGCGCGCTCCGCCCGGGATCTCGCGGCGGACCAGAAGGAGAAAACGCTCCAGGAGCTTCGGTACCTTGAAAACCAGGCGTACAACCTGGAGGAATGCGACACCGAGGCGGAATTGAACGAGATCCGCGCCGAACTGGAGAAGCAAGGGTACGTCGGGGCCAACCGCAATCGCAGCAAAATGAAACAGCTGCCGCCGTCCAGGCCGCTGCACTTCGTATCCAGCAGGGGCATTGACATTCTTGTGGGAAAAAACAACCTGCAGAACGACAAGCTGACCCAGTCCGCCGGCGCGCTTGAAACCTGGCTGCACGCAAAGGATATGCCCGGTTCCCACGTGATCATCGTGAGCGAAGCGCCGGACAGGCAAACGCTCTATGAGGCCGCGCTGCTGGCCGCCAGGTACTCAAGAGGCGCTTCGGGCTCCCAGGTCCCGGTGGATTATACGCTTCGCAAATACGTCAAAAAGCCCGGAGGCGCCAAACCGGGATTCGTGATCTATACCCATCAGAAGACGCTGTTCGTCACCCCCGACGAGGAAAGCATGAAGGGCATTAAAGCCGTCCGGAGCGATTGACGGATCCTGCGCGATACGCGAAAACGGGGCGCGCGGCCTTGTGGCCGC
>JAFWEY010000163.1 GCA_017512675.1 Clostridia bacterium
GCGTGTGCGCGCCTTCGACGCTCTCCAGCGCCTCAGACAGCTCCGGCTCCCACATGATCGCCGCGTCCACGGAACCGCTCATGAACGCCAGGCCGGCCTCGGTGGTATCGCCCATGTCGATCACGTTGATGTCCGCTTCCGTCAGCGAGCTTCCGTTCTCCAGCGCCGTCAGGAAGAAGTAGTAAGAGGATGCCGATTTGTCCAGCGCCAGCGTTTTGCCGGCCAGCTCGTCCAGCGACGTGATATCCGCCGTGGTCACCAGGCCGTCCGCGCCGCAGGAGGCGTCCATCGCCAGCACATAGCGGCAGTCGGCGCCGTTGGCGAACATTTTGATGTTGGGATCCTGCGCGGTCGCCAGGAATTCGATGTTGCCGGTGGTAATCAGCGCCGCGTAGGTCGATTCGTCCTCGATGACCTGAATGTTCATGCGCACGCCCGCTTCCTCGAAGTAGCCCATCTCCTGCGCGATGAACATCGGCGCGTACCCGGACCAGGTGCAGAAGGCCATCGTAACCTCCTGGGGTTGTTCCGCCGCCGCGGCGGAAATCAGCAGCATCGCGGCGATCGCGAGCACCAGCAGGGTCTTCATCGTTCTCTTCATGTTCGTTCTCCTCTCTTTGATCGGATTCTCTGCACGGCGGCCGGTCGCCGCCGGTACAAGGCCTCATCGGTCCATGGCCGCGTCCTGGCTCTCCTGCCACAGCATCTCCATGATGCGCGATTTGATCGCCAGAAATTCCGGCAGCACCAGGCTGTGATGGTTTCTGGGCTCCGGCAGGTCCACGTTCACCAGATCGCGGATCCGCCCGGGGCGGCGGCTCATCACGTAGATCCTGTTCCCCAGCAGCACCGCCTCGTCGATATCGTGGGTGATGAACAGAATCGTCGTCCCCGTCCTGCGGCTGATGTCCGCCAGCAACTCCTGCATGACGACCCGGGTCTGGGCGTCCAGCGCGCCGAAGGGCTCGTCCATCAAAAGCACCTCCGGCTCGTTGGCCAGTGTCCTCGCGATGGCCACCCGCTGCTTCATGCCCCCCGACAGCTGCTTGGGAAGCGCCTGCTCAAAGCCCTGAAGCCCGACAAGCTCGATATACCGGCGCGCGGTTTCCGCCCGCTGCGCCGCGGGCACCCGTTTCATTTTCAGGCCGAATTCCACGTTTTTCTGCACCGTCAGCCACGGAAACAGGCTGTATCCCTGAAAGACCATTCCCCGGTCGGCGCCCGGCCCGGCCACCGGCTTGCCGTCCAGAAGGACGCTGCCGCTGCTCGCCGTTTCCAGCCCGCCGATGATGTTGATCAGCGTCGTCTTTCCGCAGCCGGACGGCCCGACGATCATCACGAATTCCGACTGCCGGATTTCCAGGCTCACGTCGGAAATGGCCTCGATGGTCCGCCCCGCGTTTTCGAAGGTTTTGCTCAGGTGTTCGACCTTCAGCTTGATCATCCGCTCCGCCTCACTTTCCGTCCGCCAGCCGTTCGTACCACGGCGCGACCAGCCGGGTCAGCAGACGGAACAGCCAATCCGTGATCAGCCCGATCAGGCCGATCAGAATCAGCCCGGCAAAAATGGTATCCGTCGCCAGATAGCGCTGGGATTTCAGGATCATGTACCCCAGCCCGTTGCTGGCCGCCACCATTTCCGCGACCACCAGATAGGTCCACGCCCATCCGACGGTCAGCCGCAAATCGTCCATCAGGCCGGGCAGCGACGCGGGCAGAATTACCGCGCGGTATACCTGCGCCCGGGAAGCGCCCAGCGTTCTCGCCGCGTTGATCATGTTCCGGTCCACGCCGGAAACCGTGTCGCACACCATCAGCACCAGCTGAAAGAAGGTGCCCAGAAAGATGATCGTGTATTTCTGGTTTTCCCCGATGCCCAGATACAGCAGCGTCAGCGGCACCAGCGCGACCACGGGAAGATACCGCGCAAATTCGATGATCGGCTGCACGAAGGCGGAAAACTTTCGGGAGTTCGCCATCAGCATTCCCATCGGCACCGCCGCGGCCACGGACCACAGCCAGCCGATCATCACCCTCGAAATGGATTCCCGGCAGTTTGCCCACAGCGTTCCGTCCCTGGCCATCGACGCGATCTTCGCCACAACCGACGTGGGCGTCGGCAAAAAGATATCGCTGACGCTTCCGCTGTACGACGCGAAGCACCACGCGAGAAGGATCAGGCAAAAGCATATCAAAGACAGCAGCCGGTACGTGCCCAGCCCTTTGACCAGCTTCTTCTGCATCGAATACCACCCTGTTTATCGATTTATCACGGTGATATGCTACCCTGTTTTCACACAAAAATCAAGTTGTTTTTCTATAAAATCGGTCTGCGCGGCAGCAGGACGACGTACGGCGATGCAAAGCCGCCTTCCGGCGCGGGGCGCAAAGGGGCGGGGCCGCCCCGCATTTGGGACGGCCCCGCCGGTCCGGAAGTCTTTCTGTCACGCGTTCGGCATGCTCTGCTGCGCCGCGCCCTGATCCTGGGTGTTCTGCTGCGGCATCTGATTCCAGCCGCCCGTCATTCCGCGTCCGCCCATCATGCCGCGTCCGCCCTGACGGCCGCCGCCCTGCTGACCGCGTCCGCCCTGACGGCCGCGTCCGCCTTTGCCGTTCATGCCTTTGCCGGCTGCGAACTGATATCCGCAGTTCGGGCATTTGCCGTCCCGGAGCGCCTGCTGTTCCTTCACGCTGTTCAGAATCAGGTCCGCCTGCTCCTGCGTCAGCTGGCCCGCGCTCACCATCGCGGAGAGCTCTTCCTCCAGGTCGGCCGCGCGGTTTTCCTCTTTCGCGCTGCGGTAGGCATCCAGCGCCTCGCGCAGCTGATCGTTCTCCGCCTGCGCCGCGTCGGGCTGCTCGGTTTCGGCCTCCGCCTCTTCCGTCATCTCTTCCGCCGCTTCGGTCAGTTCCTCCGGATCGGCCGTTTCGTCGAACCCGGCCCCGGTGCTCTCCGCGAACGCGGCCAGTCCCAACGCCAGCGCCAGCACCAGCGCCAATCCTGCGAAAAGTTTCGTGTTCTTCATCGATTTGTTCCTCCTGTTTTTGTGTTTGGTCCCTTCGGACAGTCCGGATTGTAGCATCGCATCCTAAAGCCGACTTAAAACACAAAAATTTCCGCGAAAATAATTCAGCGAACCCGGACGCAGACCAGGCGAGCGCCTTCGCCAGAGTGAAGAGCGAAGAGTGAAGAGTGAAGATATGGTTGGTATCCAGGCAACGAAGACACAGAACACGGAAAATGCACCTAAGCACCAAAACCTCATCCGTCTTGCACCTACGGTGCAATCCACCTTCCCCTGGAGGGGAAGGCAAGAGTAGGATCGGAACGATGCACCGATTGATGAAACGGGATTCGATCCCGGAAGAAATTGCGGGCGCACCGCGCTTCGCTTGGGGCGCCCCTACAACCGGTTCGGAACGATGTGCCGATTGATGGATAAGTCTTCGAATCTTGAACAAGCCTTCTCCTATGGAGAAGGTGGCTCGCGCGAAGCGCGAGACGGATGAGGTTTAGCGGCCCGCGGGTGCATGCATTCCTCCCCTACGCGGGATCGGAATGCTGTACCGATTGACGGGCGGCTCTCTGAATCCACGGCTCCACCTCCGACGGGCCCGACGAGACGTAAGCGCGGTCAAACCGGCCTGTAAACTCCGAAAGGCTCGCTTCCCCGAAGAGGGCACCGTTCGTCTCGTTCAAATGGGTCACCAGCACCGCCGCCGCCGCGCCCGGAAGAACCCTGCGGGTGGCTTCCAGATCCCTGCCGACCCTGTCCATGACCGCGGCCTCGTCGAACCTGGCGTAGCGCAGGCTCTGCTGATGGGGGTTGGGCACGTTGGTCCGGTCGACGATGTCCGGGTTGATTTCCTCCTTCGGGCATTCGCCGGGCAGCGGCCCCGCGCCGTGCCGCGTCAGATAGGAACGCGTCACGTACAGGATTTCCGTCTCCGTTTCTCCCGCAAGGGCCCGTATATGCCGCGCGCTGTCCAGCGACGTGGTGCTGCTGGGCGTAAGATAGGGAAAATCCGCCCTGTTGTCGGCGTCCAGCGCCAGGCCCTGGCCGGCTTCGAACACCAGAGAATCCCATCCGGCGGCCAGCGCGGCCCAGTCCGTATACATCTCCGTCTCCGCCCGCATCGCCTGCAGATCCGCCCAGCTGTTGTCGATCAGCCCCGGATTCCGAATGATCTCCGTCCATCCCGCGCCGGCGGTCATGCCCAGCGATGCCAGGCGCTGCGGCAGGTATTCCCCGATAATGCGCCGGCAGTACTGCCGGTATTGGGATTCGGTGCATTCCGCCAGCTGCCCCCAGTTCATGCACCAATCGGTGTTCATATACCGAAGGCGCGTTTCCTGGATGCCCATTCCGCAGGAGCCGTGGCGGGCTTTGCCCCGGTTCTCCTCGATGATCTGGCCCAGCATCATGTCCCACGGCGTCGTGGCGCGGCAGACGGAGGCCACCAGCAGCCTGGGCGCCAGGCCGAATTCCGCGGCGAGCGCGTCCCGCTCCTGCCAGTAAACCAGCGGATTGACGATGAACCGCTCCGCCGCGCAGGAAACCGCTCCGTCCAGCGATCCCGAGCCGAAATGGTGAAACACATGCCTGCGCCCGTCGGGCAGATCCACCGTGTGGCCCCGCTGGGCCCCGCCGTTGATCAGCACGTTCAGGCACGGATTGCCAAGCCTGCGAACCGAATGCGCGCTGGCCAGGCCCTTGCCTTCATCCCCATAGCTGCATCCGATGACGATCACCGCTCTGCGCATGTTTATTCCTCCCCGGCAGGCCCGCCGCGCCTGTCCGTGGACGCGGCGGGCAATCGAATCGTGTTACCAGTTGAAAATTCCGAACAGCCCTTTCTTTTTGGGCTTCTCCTCCGCCTTCGGCTGCGGCGCGCCGCTGCCCGTGTCCCAGCTGATTTCGCCCGCTTCCGGGAAGGGTTCCTCCGCCGCGGCGCTCTCCTGCGCGGGTTCGGTCCCCCAGCTGATTTCCTTCGCAGCCGGCTGAATCGCCTGCTCCTGAGCGCTTTCGGCGTGCTGCTCCACAATGCGGATGATCGCATCGGAGATCTGTCCGACGGTTACGCATTCCAGATGCCCCTGCTCCAGAAGGCTGCCGAAGGAGGATTCCACCGCTTCCCGGTACCGGTTCCCCGTGCCGTGAATCACATGCAGGTGATAGACGTCGTACTTCTTCAGCGTTTCCCGGTACAGCTCCTTCGTCTCCACGTCGGACTGCAGCGCGTCGCCGGTGACCTGGGCAAGCCGGTCCTTGGGCAGATAGGGATTCATCGGCTCGTCGCCCATGGTGATGATCAGGCCCTTCCTGCCCCGCTTCCAGCAATCCAGCTTCGCATGGTACAGGCCCATATACCACGCGGCGGTATAGGATTCGAAAGCGTTCCCGCCGCCGCCGTGCTCCATGTACACCAGATCCAGCTGCTCGGCGATGCGGATGTCGGATTCAAACTGGGAAATCTGGATCGGCGCGCGGTCGTAGGCCAGATCGCCGATGCCCATGACCATGAATTCCACGTCCTGAATCTGATCGTAGAGGCGGGTCATCACTTCGTTCATCTTTTTGGCGACCTCCGCCGAGGCCGGCCCCATGCTGCCGGTGACATCCAGCGCCAGGATCACCGGAATGCTGCCGGGATGATCCGCGCTGTCACAGCATTCGCGCATGACGTTCTTCGGATCGAGTTTCGGATGGATCGCGCGCTGGGTGAAAATCTGCTGATCGGTCAGATTGCTGTCCAGATGCCCGCTGTCGGTAACGGTCCTGCCCCTGGAGTTGCTGTAGGAGACAAAGCTGTCTCTGGTCCAACGTCCGTATCCCATGTTTACGCCTCCTCGTCCTCTGTTCCTTTGCCGTCGTCCTCATCGTCGAACAGGCCGTCCATGAAGTCCATCCTGCCGCCCATCAGCAGCATCGGCAGCATCGCGGACATGCCGCCTTCCTTCCCCTTCATCATCGCGGACATCATCATGTACTTCATGATGCCGTTCATGCCCTTCTTGCCCTTCACGCCGTTCTTGCCGAACATCGAAGTGATGCGGCCGTACAGGTAGCTGTTGCCCATGAACATGTGGTGTTCCGGCAGCAGGGTTTCCACGACGGCGTTTTCGAAGTTGATCACCGTGATGGTTCCCGCGTCCGCCTTCAGCACGCATTTCGGCAGGCCGCCCGCCAGGATGATGTCTCCGGGGCGGACCCGGTTGGTGGGCAGCACGAAGAAGAAATCCTCACCGATATCCAGCACGAAGCTGTCGCAGTTGGTCAGGCGGTTCTTCTCCGGATCGTAGGTGCGGTACCCGGAGCTGGTTTTGATGGCGATGTCGCCGGTCATCGAGATCCGGCAAAGCCCGGGAGCGACCTTCCCGCAGATGCCGTCAAACAGATTGTTCATGAAATCTCCTCCTTCTTAATCCGTTACCCGGTACAATACCGCCGGCCTTCCCCTGCCGCGGCGCCCGGATTGGTCGGTTCGGTCGGTCTGAACGATGCGGCCGGTTTCCAGGTACCGGCTCACAATCGAGCGCTTGAAATTGCTGAAATCGATGGTCCTTTCGAGAACCGCCCCGTAGATCGCGAGCAGCTCTCCCAGCGGGAAGGCGTCCGGCTCGTTCAGGAAGCGAAAGCCGATGCCGGAGTATTCGATCTTCCCCCGCAGCCTCGCGATGCCGAGACTGATGATCTCTCCGTGGTCGAACGCCAGGTCGCCCGCCGCCAGCGCAAACCCGTCCGGAGAAACCAGCTTCATCCCCTCGCTGCCCGACCGCACCGCGAACCGGCTGAGCCGGCTGACATTCGCCGCCTCCAGCTGCTTCCAGGGAATGACCGCCAGGTAGGCGACCGAGATGACCCTGCCCCGCGGGTCCCGGTTGAGGGCGCTGAACGTGTACAGCTGCTCGAAGTACGTTTCCCCGGCTTTCACCATTTCCGACAGCAGCTTCCGCACGGCGGTTTCCGCGGATTCCTCTAGCCCGACAAGCCGCCCCGGCAGCGCCCAGCACCCGGGATACGGCGGGTCGGCCCTCCTGCCCAGCAGCAGCTGCAGCTCCCCGTCCTTCACCGTGACCGCCAAAAGGTCCACCGCCACATGCATCCGTTCCGGTTCCAGTGTTCTGTGCATTTGATCGCCCCACATTTACTGTCGCTTTGACTGTAATTATGATAGCACGGGATGCCACGCCTGTCAAGCCCTTTTAAGGTTAAATTGACATTTATTAGTTTCCGCCCGATTCTCCTTCCGGAAGTCCCGGAATCCCGTCATTTTGCGCCGGTTTTCTCCGCTTTCTCTGCCCTTTCCGGAATTCCGCCGGGTTTTCTTCCGCCCGGCCCGCGGCAGCGCAGCGGCGAATTAATTTCATGATTGACTGAAATTAAGCAGCGCAGCCCGACGTGCGGGTTCCGCCGCTTTCCTGTCGTATTCGTCTTTAAAAATCCTTCGGCAAGCGCGGCGGGGCCGCCGCTCCTGAAAACAGAAATCCGGAAAAGCGCTCGGCTCTTCCGGATCGAATCCGCAGTTCCCGCCCGAAGCGCCGTCCGGCGCTTCGGTGAATCATCCGCCGGTTATCTGAACAGCACGCCGGCGTGGATGGTCAGGCTGAACGGCACCGCGGATTTCAGCTGATCGCCCTCACCCAGGGTAATGAAGTAGGTTTCCGGGTCTTCCCCCTCGTCCGGGGCCGAAACGATCTCCCAGAACAGCTGCTTGCCCTTGCCGCCGTCCGCGTAGATCGTAACGTTGCCCCAGTCGTCGCCGACCGCCCTGGAGGTGTACACGTACGACCCGGCGGGAATGTCCTTGCCGCCGATGTACGCGCCGCCCGCCAGGTCCGCGGTGCGCTCGATGCGGCGATCGACCATCTCCTGCTGCACCCGGTCCAGCAGCATGACGATCTCGTCGTCGCTCAGTCCCGCAAGATCGATTTCCTCCGCGGCCGCAAGTCCGGTCAGGGACAGCACCGCCAGCGTTACAATGAGAGCAATCCATTTCTTCATCGCGAAAACCCTCCCTTAAGTCTCTCTGGTGACGATCATACCACGTTCCGGAGCCGATCCTGTCGGCGATGTCCGACAAAGCGGGCGAACAATTTGCCGGCCGCCGCTCTCCCCAAGGCCGTTTCGCCCGGCACGCTTCGCAGAAAAAACACGCTTCCTGATGAGGCAGGCTTCTGCCATCAGGAAAGGAGCGGTTTTCATGGATTACGATTGTCGGATTACCGGGCGGATCCTTCGCGGTCTGCGGGAAAAACAGGGTCTTACGCAGGAGGTGCTCTCCGGCCTCGCCGCGGTTTCCCGCAGCCACCTGGCGGAGATCGAAAGCGGTGCGACCAGTGCCAACGTCCGCACGCTTTGGAAGATCTCCCAGGCGCTGGGGCTGAAGCTGAGCGAACTGATCCGGATGGTGGAGCGGGAAACGGAAGGGCCGGACTGACCGGCGGACCGGCAGGATGCCGGCGCCGCGCATCCGTCTTCCGCAGAACCGGCGGATCTTCGTATGTTGACCGGGAATTAACACTGTGTTATAATCGTTGATGTGCGAATCCGATTGCATAGGAGTTGGGAATTTCAATGGCAGATTGGGATTATGAATCGCGTTTTTCAACCGCGTCCGGGAAGGATTTGCCTTACGTGGTGATGCAGGTGACCCTGAAGGAGAAATTCTGGGGCACCGGTTCCGGGAACCTGACCGACCTTGAAGAAGTCATCAACGCGCAGGTGGCCAAGGGGTACCGCCTTCATACCATGTCCACATCCAACGGAGGAAGCAAAGGGTTCGGCGGCGGAGACAGGATTCAGGCGACACTGGTGTTTGAACGGCTGGATATGCGTTAAGGCAGCGCCGGCGAACCCGGCGGCACTGGCTTCCGCTTCGCAGGGATCGATCGGGGCGGCAAAGCCGCCCCTGCGCATTGCTGTATAAGAGGGCTCCGCGGTCCCGAAGCAAGAGCCTCGGCAGGGGCCTGCCCTTTCCGCGAGGAAGGCGGCCCGAACCGGCGGACGAGGTTCCGGAACCGCGGTTTCACGATTCCCGCATCCGTCTTCCCCAAGCGGGGATTCCCGGGCAAAACGGATTTGTCGCCTGCCGGAAGACCTCTCTTCCGCGGTTCGGCGTATAATGGTCCCATCAAAGACGCAGGGGGGATTCACATGTATGGAGCAATTCTCGGCGACATCATCGGAGCGCCGTACGAATTCCGCAAGGGCCCCGGGGGCAGGGACTTCCCGCTGTTCGTGCCGGGATCCCAGTTCACCGACGATTCCGTGATGACCGTCGCGGTCGCGGAGGCGCTGCTGGACACGCTGGGGCAGGGCGACGATCAGATCAGGGCCGCGCTGGTCCGGTCGATGCAGAAATGGGGCAGGCGGTATCCCGGCGCGGGATACGGCAGGATGTTTCTCAGCTGGATCCGCTCGCCGGCGCCGAAACCCTACGGCAGCTTCGGCAACGGTTCCGCGATGCGGGTGTCCTCCGCCGGGTGGCTGTTCGGCAGTCTCGGCGAAACGCGGCACGCGGCAAGGCTGACCGCGGAGGTCACCCACAACCACCCGGAGGGCATCAAAGGCGCGGAAGCGACGGCGTCCGCGATCTATCTGGCGCGCACGGGCGCCGGCAAGCAGCAGATTCGGGAATACATCACCGGCGAATTCGGTTACGATCTCAGCCGCACCTGCGACGAGATCCGGCCGGGCTACTGCTTCAAGGCGACCTGCCAGGAAACGGTGCCGGAGGCCGTCACCGCGTTTCTGGAGGGCGGGAGCTTCGAGGACGTGATCCGGCTGGCCGTGTCCCTGGGCGGCGACTGCGACACCCTGACCTGCATTGCCGGCAGCATCGCCGAGGCCTTCTACGGCGTTCCGGACGCGCTGACCGAGCAGTGCCGGCGGAGGATTCCCCGGGACATGCAGCTGGTGATCGACCGGTTCCTCCAGGCGGTTCCGCCGATCGACGAACACTTCTTTCGCGGCAACGAAATCATCGAGGCGGCGATCGACCGGGCAAAGCGCGAACGTACGGACAAGAGTCTGCTCGGCGTTCTGGAGGCTCTCCGGCGCCGCATGCGGGAGGACGGGCATTTCATGATCCCCGTGATCGCCGAAGGCGAAGGACGGTTTGCGTTCCGCACGCTTACGGGAAAGGACGGAAAGACGTGGCTGGCGGCGTTCACCTCCCGGCAGGAATACGCGAAAGGCGAGCCGAGCGGGATCCTGTCGAATTTCATCGACACGACGCTGGCGGCCTGCCTGGACAGCGACGAAGCCGGGTTCGTGATCAACCCCTGGTCGAGCGCGTTCCTGCTGCCGAAGGAGATCATCGCGATTCTGTTCAGCGGCGGCGAACAGGGCAAAAGGCCGCGCCGGAAAGCGTCCGCGGCCCCGGTATCGCCGGGCAGGACGCAATACGATCCCCGCCGGAAAGCCGCGGGAATCCGGCCGGTGGCAAAGAAGAGCGATTGGAAAACGCTGCCGATGCCGGATCGCTGCGCCGATTTCACGATGACCCGGCACCTGACAGCGGAGCAGCTCGCTTCCCTGCGGCGCGGAAACATCCCGCAGGAAATGGAAGACAAGTGGTTCTGGTACATGGAGGGGAACACCCTGTACGCGCACCGCAGCTGGACCGGCATCTGCGCGTTCATCCTGCGGTTCCGGGACGGCAGCGACGAGATCCGCGTGACCGTGAACCGGGATCCGGAGCAGGTCACCGGCGGCACCCAGGCGCAGGATACCGAAGAAATCAATCACCTGCTGGACTGGTGGATCCGGCCGGAATACGACTACTACGGAGAATGGCTGTCGGAAACCAAGCGAACGCTGGACAGGCAGGGCGCCGCGCCGGGCGGCGCGGAGGACGGAAGCGAAGAATAGGCGCGGTCCGCACCGCGCGGCGCCGATTGACCGAAAGGCAGGGAACAGAGCATGAACGAGTTTCTGCGAGAACTATGCGCCTGGCTGAACGGAAACCGCCTCGGACGGAAGATTCTGTTCTGCCGGAGCACCGCGGCAGGCAATCAGCTGCTTCGGATGGCCGCGGAAAGCGGCACGCCGGCAGTCAACACCGAGGCCGTGTCCGTTCAGGAGTGCATGAACCGTCTGGCGGAACCGGCGCTGGCCGGGCGCGGGCTGTGCAGAATCGATCACGTCACCGCGTGCATCGCGCTCCGGCAGATCATGGAACGCGCCGGCGACGCGTTCACCACGCTGGGAACCGTGGAACTGAACACCGCCGAATCGGTGCTTCCGCAGCTGGACGAGCTGGAGCGCAGCGGCATCGCCCCGGAGGATCTGGAACGCGCCGGCGAGCCGCTGCTGGCGCGGGTCTGGCGGGACTATATGAACTGGAGGCAGGAGAACGGCTACGCTTCCGCGGAGCAGATTCTGGAGGCCGCAAGCGTGCCGGACGGCGTTTCCTGCGCGATTCTCAGCAATCTCCGGCTTTCCGGAACGGAACAGCGGTTCCTGCGCACGATCCCGTCCGGCCGTCTGACGGTCATTCCGGTAAAAACGCCGCGGGGCGAAGCCGTTCCCCGCAACGCCGTCTACCAGGCCGCGGCGCCGGAAGGCGGGGACATTCCGACGCCGGACTGCGTCGAATGCCAGGATATCGCCGCGGAAATCCGCAGCGCGCTGCAGTATCTGCCGGAGAACGGCATTCCCGCGGAGGACGCAGTGATCGTATGCCCGGATCAGAGCTACGCCCTGCGGGTCGAGGAAACGGGCAAGCTGCTGGGAATCGGCGTCGCCTCCGCGTTCGGAACCCCGGCCTCGATGTCGAAAACCGCGCTCCTCCTTCGCTGCCTTCTGGATTGGGCGCGGCGCAATTACGACGCGGAGGCGCTGACGCCGGCGCTGGTTTCCGCCGCCATGGCGCTGTACGGCGAGCGCCGCAAGGTGCTGGTCCACAGCCAGCGCCTGCTGCGCATGTTCCGCAGCGAGCGCGTGGGCTGGGGCGCGGAGCGCTGGGCGCAGCTGGCGGATTCGCAGAAGGAGGACGAGGCGCTCGCCGGCGGGCTGATGGCGGAATGGGCCGGCCTATTCGAAGCGGGTGAAATGCCCGTGCGCGTGATCGCGCTGAAGCTGGCGGATCTGCTGAACCGCTGCATGCCGCGCGGGCCCGAAAACGAATACTACCTGAATATCGTCGACCAGCTGAGCCGGATCTACAGCGGCAAAATGGACTGCGCCGGGTACCTGCAGCTGGTGCAGACCGTCGCCGACACGGGAAACATCGGTGCGCAGGCGACGGAAGAGCCCGGAAAGGCGTACTGCTGCGCCTATCAGAACGCGATGTACGTGAACCGGCGTCATTTCATTCTGCTGGGCATGAGCTGGGACGCGTTCGACCGGCTCGGGCGGGAATTCCCGCTGCTGCACGACCGGGAAAAGGAGGCGCTGTCCCCGGCGCTCAGCCTGGCCGGAGACACCGCCCGGGAAATGCGGTACGCGGTGAAGGAGCTGCTGACAAACCGAAGCGACGCCGTCGTGCTGTTCAGCCGCGCCAGGACGGACCGCGTCGGCGGCGAGGAGCTGATGGCCTCTTCCCTGTTTGACGCCGCCGCGAAAAAGTACCCGGCCGGCGCGGTTCCGCAGGTCAATATTCTCGGCCGGCGTCCGCTGACCGATCTGGACGTGCGCCTGGCAAGCGGGTTCACCTTCTCCGGCGAAAGCCCCGAAACGGAC
This sequence comes from Clostridia bacterium, assembly GCA_017512675.1. Taxonomy (GTDB): domain Bacteria; phylum Bacillota; class Clostridia; order Christensenellales; family Aristaeellaceae; genus RGIG5678. Next base: position 12,687 of record JAFWEY010000163.1, read on the forward strand.
TCGGGGCGCAGGGAATTGTGGAGGCAGGCGTTCGAAGAGCGGATATGGACGGCCACGCAGCTGGAAATCGCCAACTCCTGCCCGCGCAGATTCATGCTGTCGGTGCAGATGGGCATCAGGGAGGAGGACCCGCAGCCGCTCGAGCAGTTCTCTCAGACCTGGCTCGGCGCGAAGGACCGGGGCACCCTGGTGCACGAGGTGCTGGAGCAGTACTTCTCGCAAACCGCGCCGAGGGTCGAAGCGCCGGATTTCGCGCTGCTGGAGCGGCTCGCGAACGAGGCCTTTGAAAAATACAGGCGGCTGATTCCCGTTCCTGCGAATCTGAAGGATACCGGGCCGGAAACCGAAAGCATCCTGAAGGTCCTGAGACAGGAGGCTCTGCTTCACGCCGCGGACGCGCGCCGCTGCACCATCGAAACCGAATACGCGTTCGGCAGCGAGAAGCCCGTCGAACTGACCTTCGGATCCCACAGAATCCGCATCAGGGGCGTCATCGACCGCGTCGATCTGGTGGGTTCGGATTACGAAATCGTCGATTACAAAACCGGTTCCCCGTACTGGTTCCGAAAGGATCTCGAATCAAAGCTGCAATACTACCTGTACACGCTGGCCTGGGAGCAGCTGCACCCGCTGCAGCCTGTGTCCGCGGCGACGTACGTACTGCTGGACGGCGCGAACGGCATCGAGCCGGAAGCGATCGGCATGACGGACGGGGAGCGAATCCGAAAATACGAAACCATGGAGGCCCTGCTGGACCTGCTTTCCGACGCGGACCAAGCGTTCACCGGCTGCTCCGCGTGGCACGGGACGGGGGACGATCCGGACTGCGAAAGCTGCCCGGGCTACTGTCCGTTCCTGGAGATCTGCCGCGGGACCCGGTGGCCCTGTGCGCCCGCCGATCCGGAGGATTTCGGCCCCGGCGGCAGCGGGGACGACTTGTATGACGGGGAGGAATACAGATGATGAACTCCTGTTTGGCGGATCAGGACCGCATCAACCGGGAGCGGCTCAGCACCCGGGATTTCGACCGGAACTTCCTCGTATCCGCGGGAGCCGGCGCGGGAAAAACCTACCTGACCGTGGAGCGGGCCTTCAATATGCTCTGCGACCGGGATGCCGGCGTATCGCCCCGGCAGATCGTCATGATCACCTTCACCCGCAAGGCCGCCACGGAAATGAAAACCCGCCTCAGCGAATGGATCCGGAACGCGCTGGACCGGGAGAAGGATCCCGCCCGTGCGCAGCTGCTGGAACGGCTGCTCGGCAGCCTGCCAGAAATGCAGATCAGCACGATCCATTCCTTCTGTACGCGCATCCTGAGCGATTATCCGCTGGAATCCGGCGTCGGCTTCGCGCCGAAGTTCGATTCCGAGGACGGCGGTCCGGACAGCAGCGCCACGAACTGGTTCGACGCGGCGTGGAAGGCCGGCAGGTGCCCGAAAACGATGGAGGCCGGAATTCCCCGCGATATCGCCCTCGGCGCGTTCAGCACGCTGAACGAGCGGTTCAGCGTCACGCCGCAGTTTCTGGATCCGGACAGCGAAAGCGGAAGCACCCTCGCGGACCGGACCCTCAGTGCCACCAAGAGCCTGATCGGCAGCCTGAAAAGCGTCTGCGACGGCGTCAATCCGGACCTGTTTCAGTTCCAGATCGCGAACGCGCTTCGCGGCGATCCGTCCGACGGCACGATTCTGGGCGCCGCGAAGCGCATCGCCTCCGGCGCGGACAAGGTGCGCGACTGGATGGGAAAAACCGCCAGAAAATCCGCGGGCGGAGCCTGTGAAGGGCTCGAATTGCTGCTCGCCGGCGGCAATCCCCAGGCAGGCGACGCGCGGATCGCCGTCGAACGGATGTTCGAAGCCGCCAAAGGCGCGAAGGGCGCCGACCGGCGCGCGCTGATCCTGGAAATGGTGCCGGGCCTTCCGGACGGATACCGCGCCGCCGCGGAGTTCGCGGAAACGCTGCCCGACGGCGAAGCGATGAAAAAGCTGGCGGACGATATCGATATCCTACTGCACGGAATCATCATGAAGGAAGCCCTGGGGCTGTGCGGCGCGTACCGGGCCGAACGGCGCAGGAATCACGTCGTCACGCTGAACGACATGCTCGCGCTGACGGCCGAACTGGTTCGGAACCATCCCGAGGTGCGAAGGAGGCTGCACGAACAGTACCGGACCTTCTTCGTGGACGAATACCAGGACACCGACCCGATCCAGACGGATATCCTGTTCGCCATCGCCGCCGAGCGATACGATCCGGACTGGCGCAAATGCGTGCCGCGGCCCGGCAGCCTGTTCCTGGTCGGCGACGCCAAGCAGGGCATTTACCGCTTCCGCGGCGCAGACATCTCGCTGTGGCAGGAGGCGGAAGAAACGATGCGCGCCACCGGCGGAGAGGTGCTGTACCTGTCCAGGAACTTCCGCAGCACGCCGGAAATCTGCGGCGCGGTGACCGACGTATTCGGCGAAGGCGGTCCGCTGTCGATGACAGCCGGGCCGTACCAGGCGCCGTACAGCGGCATGACGGCCCATCGCGCCGGCGGGCCGGAGGCGGTCTTCCGCCACGCGGTCCTCTGCCGGGACGAGGAGGAAGGCCACCATCTGGCGGCCAGGCAGATCGCCCGGTACATCCGGGACCGCGTCGACAGCGGGCAGAACCAGTACGGGGATTTCCTGCTTCTCAGCCTGAAGCGGGAGAAGCATATCTGCTACGCGGACGAGCTGCGCAGGCTGCGCATTCCGGTCAAATTCGACGGCGCGCTGCCGGCGGACGCCTATCCTCCGATTCAGCTGCTGCACCTGCGGACGCAGGCCGTCTGCCATCCGCTGGACGAGACGCTGTCCTTCCGGGTCCTGTGCCGGTGCGGCGGCGTGCTTCCCGAGGAATGGGAGCTGTTTCTGATGAACGTCTCCCGTCTTCCGGAGGAAGCCCTGCCGAACCGTTTCCGCGGCATCCGCAGCCTCATGGGGCGCACGGAGGAACTGGCGGCGCTGCTTCCCGACACCGAAATGAACCGCCGCATTCTCCGGGCGCTGTCCATGCTGGACCGCGACCGGAAGCTGAGCCAGAGCCGAACGCCCTGCGCGTTCCTGGAGGAGCTCGCGGAACAGAACGACGGATTGTTCCTCGCGGACTGCGACGCGGAAGAATTCCAGAATCAGTACGCGGCGCTTCGGCAGGTCATCGATTCGATCCGCGAGGCGGACCCGCCGCACTTCGTGGACATGGCCGATCTTTTGAAAGCCGCCGCGGAAACCAGCATGGACCGCATGCCGTCCCTCCGGGCGGACAGCAATTTCGTGCGGCTGATGAACCTGCACAAGGCCAAGGGCCTGCAGGGAAAGATCGTGATTTTCCTGCCCGGAAACGAAAGAATGCCCCAGCCGGACAACAGTGTCCTGCGGGAAGGCTCCTCCGTTCTGGGCTGGTTTGAAATCAGAAGCGCCGAGAGCGCCATTAGTTCCCGATATGCGCCGCCGGACTGGGACGGCCACCGGCAGGAGGAAACGGAAATCCTGAAGGCCGAGCGCGTCCGGCTGAAATACGTGGCCCTGACCCGCGCGGAGGACGAGGCGCACATTTTCACGCTGCGCGTGGAGCAGGAGGGCAAAAAACCGAAGGAAATCAACGCCTGGACGGGCTTCCAGGCCATCGGATCGGAGGCGCCGGAAATCCAGGCCGCCGAAGCGCCGAACCCCGCAATGGGGGAGGACGCCGGTCTTTCACGGAAGGCGAAGGCCGATCAGCAGCTACTGCGGGAACGGCTTCCCGCGGTGTGCCGGGCGAAGACCGCGCGGATGCTGCCCAGCGATCTGGATCTGAAGCAGCTGGAAAGCGAGCCGGCGAAAATCGAAGCGCAAACGGACAAAAGCGATTCCGGCCCCGGCGGGGACGGGCCCCGGGGCGCCCGGTGGGGCACGCTGGTGCATCGTGCCGCGGAGCTGATCGTTTCGGAAAAGCTGTTCACCCGCGAGGGCGTCTCCAGGGCCGCCGAAGCCGCGGCGCGGGAGCAGTTCCCCAGCGAGTTCCTCGGCGATGCCGAGCGCCGGGCGCTGGCTCTTCCGAACGAGGCGCAGACGCCCGAACAGATCCGGAAAGACCTGGCCGGAAAGGTCTGTCACGCGCTGCGCTTCATGGCCGATCCGGATTCCTCCTTCCGAAAGCTGCTCAGCGGCGCCGAATGCTACCCGGAGCTTCCGTTCGTGCTCAGCGTGACGAAGGAAAACGGCGAGCTGTACGCGCATCTTTCGAAGGCGGCGGGCGGAAGCGCGCCGGACCGGATCGAAATATCCGGCAAGATCGACCTGGCGCTGCGCGAACCGAACGGGACCTGGCGCGTGCTGGATTACAAAACCGACCGGATGCTGCCCTGCGACGGCGGCAGCCAGCAGGCGTTCCGTGCGCGGCTCGAGAGGGAGTACGGCGCGCAGCTGGAAACCTACCGGCTCGTCCTCAAGCAGGTGACCGGCGAAGCGGTCACCGAAACGATGCTGATCTCCGTGTGACCCGGTTCCGCGCCGCCGCTGCGCCGCGTTTCGGCCCCCCGGCGCAACCGCGCTTCGGAACCCGCGGCGGCGCGGGGCCGTCCAAGGATCGGCCATTTTGAAGGGGGGTCACGTTTATGATCAAGTGTCTTTGCCTGGTTCTCGCTCTCGCAGCCGCTCTTTTCGTGCCGGCTGCCGCGGAAAGCGGGATGCCCGAAGGGGTGTCTGCGATCGAAGAGGGCGTGCCCGTTTCCCTGGACGCGGACGGCGATGGCGCCGCGGAAACCGTTCTCTGGTCGATGCTTTCCGACGGGGACGAGCCGCGCCTGCAGCTGCGCGTCATTTCCGAAGGCGGGGACGAAGCGGTCTTCGATACCGATATCCTGTACGGCGGCAGCGTCGGAACCGCAGACCTGAACGGCGACGGCATCCTCGAGCTGCTCGCCACCGGCGATATGATGAGCGACGATTACTGTACCTATTGCCTGCATTACACCGACGGCAGGCTGGCGGAAACGCTGTTCGCCGACGCCGGCCGCGGCGTCAGCGGAAACGGCTATTTCAAGGCCGGCTACGGCCGGCTCACCGCGCTGGATCCGCAGACCGGCGCCGTCACGCTGACCGGTTCCCAGGACGTGCTCGGCACCTGGTTCGGCAGCAGGACCTTCAGGCTGTCCCCGAACGGGCTGCTGGAATTTGCCGACGGCGGGCAGTGGATTCGGGAATACGATCCGGAGGACCCGGAGCTGTGGGAATACGCGGCGCTCACGCCGGTGCGCGAAATCCGCTGCGCGGACGGTTCCTCTCTGGCCGCCGGCGAGACGTTCATCGTTACCGCCTCCGACAAATGCGCGTCCGCTTCGTTCCTGACAAGGGAAGGGCGCACCGGCACCCTGTCGATCTGCGAGGATGAGCAGCGCGGCTGGGGCTGGACGGTGGACGGCATTCCGGAGGAAGAGCTGTTCGAACGCGTCCCGTACGCGGACTGACCGGCGTTCGGTTCTGCCCGGTCCAAAGCAGCACCGCTCAATTCACCGGCGCCTTTCGTTCAGGGCCAGGCGCAAGGAAAGGGAATTATAGCCGGTCTCCCGGGGCGTTGGGAGACCGGCAAGCTTTGTTCCAAAGCACTGATACTGCTTTCCAAAACATCGTTTTGGATGGAAGGACGCGTACCGCGTCCACAAAGGCGTACAAATGTGCCTTTGTCGTCTCATACGGCCTGAGGTAAAAAATATGCCCATCAAAGATGTGCATATTTTGAACGAGATCAGTATGAGAAACTCTGCGGATTCAGCACAGAAGCACCCTCTGCGCCGCTTCAAAAAAACAGGACTGCCCGGTTTCAGGCAGTCCTTTGATGCTGCTGCGGCCGCGTCAGCCGAACACCAGCCGGCCGTCGTGTTCGCCGTCCGGGATCACCCGCAGCTTCTGCACGTTCAGCCCGATGTAATAATCGTCCTCCTCCAGATAGGAGGAAAGGGTTCCGAAGACCTCCACCCAGCTGTCCTCCTCCGGCACATCGCCGTCCCAGACGCAGTCGATCCCCACCGGATACACGTCCTCTTCGCCGTCGAAATAATCGCGCAGCACCGCGAACTGAACGAATTCGTTCTCTCCCTCCGGATAAACCGCTACATAGCCCTGCAGGCAGACCGTATGGTTTTCCCAGGCCTCGTATTCGTACACCAGTTCATCCAGGTCCTCCGCGAAATGCCCGGAGTGGACCGGAAAATCGGCTTCCTTTTCCCAGTCCTCCCCGGCGGTCTCCTGCCGCGCGGCCTGCTGCGGCTCGCCCTGCCGCGCGCCGCAGGCGCACAGCGTGCAGCACAGCAGCAGAAGCACGGCCGCCGTGATTCGCTTCATCATGTTTCCCTCCGCTCCGCCGCGTCCCCGCCGGCATCCGTATCCTGCAGGCTTTGACGCGGATCGCCGCCGGCCGGTTGCAGCCGTTCCTCGCGGGCGAGCAGCCTGCGGTAGAACACAGCCAGGCAGACCGCGTGAATCAGCCCCGTTGCCGTCCAGGAAACCGGGTAGGAAACGAACAGCGACGGCAGCGTTCTGGACTGCGCGAACACGGTGAATATCCAGCCGATGCGAATGCCGCACACGCCGAAAATCGAAACCAGCATCGGCATGACCGCGTAGCCGATGCCGCGCAGCACGCCGCAGAGCACGTCCATCAAGCCGCATATCCCGTACAGCGCGCACACGTAGCGCAGCCGGGTAACGCCCATGGCGATCACTTCCGGATCCTGGTTGTAGATGCTTAAAAGCGCTTTGCCGGAGGCATACGCGGCCAGCCCGAGCGTCTGCCCGATCACGAGCACATAGACCAGGCACACCACCGCTGTTTTTCCGATTCTGCGGTACTTCGCCGCGCCGTAGTTCTGCCCGGAGAAAGCCAGCGCCGCCTGGTACAGGGCGTTCATCGCCGTATAGACGAAGCCCTCCACGTTCTGCGCCACGCCGCTTCCCGCCATAACCGTCGCGCCGAAGCTGTTGATCGAGCTCTGGATAATGACGTTGGAAATCGAGAAGATCGTCGACTGAATGCCCGCCGGCAGCCCGACCCGCAGAATCTGCCTGAGCTTCGCGGGCACGATGCGCACCTCCCGGGGCCGCAGCCGGATCGAGCCGGCCGAGCGGATCAGACAGGCCAAAACCAGCCCCATCGAAACGCACTGGGACAATACCGTCGCCAGCGCGACGCCCGCCACATCCATCCGCAGCACGATCACAAAGAACAGGTTCATCAGCGCGTTCAGGACGCCGGCGATCAGAAGATAATACATCGGACGGCGGGTATCCCCGACCGCGCGGAGAATCGCCGCGGCGAAGTTGTACAGCATCATCGCCGGCAGACCGGCGAAGTATATGCGCAGGTACAGCGCCGCCTTGTCAATGACGCCGTCCGGGCTTCCCATCATCGCAAGAAGCCTTTTGGCCAGCACGAAGCCGACGATCCCCAGCAGCACTCCGCCGATCAGCGCCAGGCAGATCGCGGTGTGGACCGTTTCGCTGACGTCCCTGTCCTTGTGCGCGCCGTAATGCATCGCCACCGACACGCTGGCGCCCACCGAAAGCCCGATGAACAGGTTGACCACCAGGTTGATCAGCGAGGACGTCGAGGTGACTGCCGCCAGCGATTCGTTGCCCGCGAAGCGCCCCACCACGATGATGTCCGCCGCGTTGAACAGCAGCTGCAGAATGCCGGTGGCCATCAGCGGCAGCGCGTACAGTATGATCTTCTTCCACAGGGAGCCTTCCGTCATGTCCATTTCGTAGGAAGCATGACGCCTGTTCCTGAACAAGGCCCTCTTGCCGATCGGATTCCCCCGCATGATTGTCCTCCAGATATCCCCGTGTTAATCGCCGGCACGCCCGGCGGGTCCTGCGCCTCTGGCGCGAAGGCTTCTTCGCAGCCGTTATAATCAGCCGGTCCCGGCCGCGACGGATGAGGTTTTGGCACCAGGCACATTTGTCAGGCGGCGCGTCTGCGTTGCCTGGGCGGCAAGTTACTGCATCCGAAATCCAACGACTCTCAATTCGCAATAGTCGCCTGCATCGCCCACAGGGCACAAACTGTATCTCCGCTCTCCGCTCTGGCGAAGGCGCCCGCCTTCGCCCTGCGCCGCGGCATCACCCGTTCGCGAGGAAGCCCGCGATCGGCACGTCCGCCGGCGAAAGATCGAGCGTTCGAAGCGCCGCCGGCTCCACCCATTCCGCCCGGTCGTGCACCCGCAGCGCGATTTCGCCCTCCTGCCAGTCAAACTCGTACGCCCGCAGCAGGATTTCGCCGAACGGATACCGGTACAGGCTTTCCGTCAAAAACGCGCCTGTTTTCCCCCGGATTCCCAGCTCTTCCGACAGCTCCCGCTCCAGGCACGCCTGTTCGCTTTCGCCGTTCTCCAGCTTCCCGCCGGGGAACTCCCATTTTCCGTTCATCGACGCGTGCTTTCTGCGCATTGCGAGAATTTTCCCGCCGCGCCGGATCACCGCGCAGACCACAACCCTGGCCATACACTTCATCCTTCCATTGTGGTTTATCATTATACCGAACGTATATTAAATACAATATGCCGCACAAAAACTTAAGGTTTCCGCGGCCTCAGCGCCGTTCCGGCTGCCCGGCGCGAAAACATGGGGCAATCCCGGCACTTTTCGGCAAAAAATAACGTGGGGCGCTTTAAAACCCGCCGCAGATCCGGTATAATGGCTATGTATGGAAATCTATCTATAAACGGAGGCGGAATCGTATGGCACTGATCGATAAAATCAAAGCCCAGGCGAAGGCAAACGTGAAGCACATCGTGCTTCCTGAAGGCGAAGAAGTACGCAACATCCAGGCGGCGCTCAGCATCGTCGAAAGCGGCATCGCGCGCCTGACTCTTCTGGGCGACAAGGAAAAAGCGGCCCAGGTTGCCGGCAATCTGGATATTTCCGGGCTCGATTACATCAATCCCGCGGCTTCCGACAAGGCGGCCGGCTACGCGGAGCAGCTGTACGAAATCCGCAAGGCCAAGGGCATGACTCCTGAAAAGGCGGCCGAGCTGGTTGCCGATCCGATGTATTACGGCATCATGATGGTCAAGACCGGCGACGCGGACGGCCTGGTTTCCGGCGCGATCCACTCCACCGGCGACATGCTGCGCCCGGCGCTGCAGATCATCAAGGCGAAGCCCGGCATGCGCACCGTTTCCTCCTGCTTCCTGATGGAGCTGCAGGACAAGAGCTTCGGCCAGGACGGCGTGATGATCTTCTCCGACTGCGCCGTGATCCCGAATCCCACCGCGGAAGAGCTGGCGAACATCGCGCTGGGCGCGGCGGATTCCGCTCGCGCGCTGGCGGCCATGGAGCCGAAGGTCGCGATGCTTTCCTTCTCCACCAAGGGCAGCGCGAAGCACGACAACGTCACCAAGGTGCAGGAAGCCACGAAGCTGGCGCATGAGATGGCGCCGGATCTGCTGCTGGACGGCGAGCTGCAGCTGGACGCCGCGCTGGTCGAGTCCGTCGGCCAGCTGAAGAGCCCCGGATCCCCGGTGGCCGGCAAAGCCAACGTGCTGGTCTTCCCGGATCTGCAGGCCGGCAACATCGGCTACAAGCTGGTTCAGCGCCTGGCGCACGCCGAGGCGTACGGCCCGGTGCTGCAGGGCATCGCCAAGCCCTGCAACGATCTGAGCCGCGGCTGCTCCTGGGAGGACATCGTGGCCACCGTCGCCATCACCGCCGTGCAGGCCCAGTAAGAAAGAATCCGCCGGCCGGCAAAGCGCGTTCGGCCGGCGTTTCCCCGATCCCCAATTCGAGATATGAGAGGATGGATTCCCCATGAAAATTCTGATCATCAACGCCGGTTCCTCTTCCCTGAAGTACCAGCTGATCGACATACAGGACGAATCGGTCATCGCCAAGGGCCTGGTCGAGCGCATCGGCATCGCAGGCAGCAAGCTGACCCACAAGTACGGCGACAAGTCCTTTGAGCTGTCCGTACCGATGAAGGATCACACCGAAGCCATGGGCCACGTTCTGGACGCGCTGATGGACAAGGAACACGGCGTGATCGAATCGATCGCCGAGATCGGCGCGGTGGGGCACCGCGTGCTGCACGGCGGCGAGAAGATCACCCAGTCCACCGTGATCGACGATTACGTGATGGACGTCATCGAAGAGTACATCCCGCTGGGCCCGCTGCACAATCCCGCCAACCTGATGGGCATCCGCGCCTGCAAGGCCGTTATGCCCTATACCCCGATGGTGGCCGTGTTCGATACCGCGTTCCATCAGACGATGCCGCCCAAGGCGTATCTGTACGGCATCCCGCGCAAGTACTACACGAACCTCGGCATCCGCCGCTACGGCTTCCACGGCACCTCGCACCGCTACATCGCCGGCGAAATTACGAAGAAGCTGAACCGCGAGCACAGCAAAGTGGTCATCTGCCATCTGGGCAACGGCTCTTCCCTGTCCGCCTGCATCGACGGCAAATGCGCCGATACCTCGATGGGCCTGACGCCTCTGGAGGGCGTTCTGATGGGCACCCGTTCCGGCTCGCTGGATCCGGCGGTCGTGCAGTTCATTTCCGAGCGCGAGAACATGACCGCGACCCAGGTTGTGAACATGCTGAACAAGCAGAGCGGCCTGCTGGCGCTGTCCGAGCGTTCCAGTGACATGCGCGACGTGTACTCCGGCGCCGAGGAAGGCGACGAGAAGTGCCGTGAAACGCTGGACGTGTGGGCCTACGGCGTGAAGAAATACGTCGGCGCCTATGCCGCCGCGATGGGCGGGCTGGACGCGATCGTGTTCACCGCCGGCATCGGCGAAAACGACTGGCGCTCCCGCGCGAGCGTCTGCGAAGGCCTGGAATTCCTGGGCGTGGAGCTGGACGACGCGAAGAACAAGGCGCTGCGCGGCAAGGAAGGCCTGATCTCCTCCGACACCTCGAAGGTGCAGGTCTGGGTCATCCCCACCAACGAGGAGCTGGCCATCGCCCGCGACACGCTGGCGCTGACCACCAAATAATTAATTTGACAACAACACGAAAAGCCATTATAATATTGCAGGCTGATTTTGTGAGGTGTTTTGTTTGCTGCTCGACGTGAGAAATGCGTCCGGAAACCCGGGGCAGTCGATCCCGTTTGAAGGCGGCGTCGTCATCGAGCCGATGGAGGTGCTGGACGATCCCGTTTCCTTCGAGGGCACCGCGGTTCGCGGCACGATGGTGGGCGACGGGCACACCGTCGCGGTGAGCGGGCACATCACATCCAATCTGCATACCCGCTGTTCCAATTGCCTGGAGGACGTCGTTCTGCCGCTGGAGACGGATTTCTCCGAGCTCTACGGCGAAGAGGCAAACCCGGACGATCCGGATCAGCTGATATTGGTTGGCCATACCGTGGATCTTACCGATCCGGTGCGGGAAGCGCTGCTGCTGGAAATGCCGATGCGCGTTCTGTGCCGGCCGGATTGCAAGGGGCTGTGCCCCCGCTGCGGCGCCAACCTGAACAAACAACTCTGTACATGCCAAGAGGGCGCAGCCATTGAGAACCCCTTTTCGGCATTGAGTGCGATGCTTTCGAAGAACGAGGAGGTGTGACCATGGCTGTACCGAAGGGGAAAACTTCCAAGGCGCGCAGAGATACCCGCCGTTCCGCACACTGGAAGCTGTCATTGCCCGGCATCGTGAAATGCCCGCGTTGCCAGAAAATGAAACTGAGCCATCGTGTTTGCAAGAATTGCGGATACTATGACGGCCGTCAGGTTCTGAAGGTCGAAGAAGACGCCAAGGCCTGAGAACAAACAGCGAAACGCAAAACGGCTTTCCGTGCGGAAAGCCGTTTTGTCGCGACAGGAACCATTCTCCGCCGTTTTCGTCCAATGGAGTAGGGATTGCGACGCATTCCGGGAAGGGTGAAGCTGCGAACCATGTCGATGTACACGAAATCTCACGAGCGCGACGAAAACCGAAAAATGAACCAGGGCTTTGAAAACTCGCTGTTCGCCCTGTTTTTGTGCTGGCTTCCGCTGGTCGGTTTGCTGCTCGCAATGATGGGCTTTTTCCGGCAGATCGTGCGCCTGACCGACGCGCACCGGGTAAAGCACGTGTTCTTTTCGATGTTCTGCACGCTGGTGCTGATCATCTGCATCGGCGCTTTGACCTTCGAAGGCTATTATTACATCAACCATCCCGATATCCTGAATACCGGCGGCCATCAGCTCTGGGAGAAGATGACCGGCGAGAAGCATTTCCCGTGGGAACCCAACTACGACCTGTACGACGGCGACGGGGTCCTTCTGGATTACACCGGCGAAGACGAAGACGGGGAGATTCCCGAGTACCCGGACGAATACTACAACGACGATTCCGATTACGACGCGGATTTTGACGACAGCGAGCTCGCCGGATTCCCGGAGGACGACGAGGATCTGGAGGAAGCGCCCGCGGACATCGAAATCTTTCAGATGATTCACGAAAACATCAAGGACGATCCGATCACGCGGATCCAGGATCCGTAATAACTGTCACCAACGGAGGAAACATCATGGCGGACGAATGCACACACGATTGCAGCTCCTGTTCCAGCAACTGCCCCAGCCGCGATCCCCAGAGCCTGATCGCGCCTGTCAACGAGCTTTCCAGCATCGGCAAGGTCATCGGCGTCGTCAGCGGCAAAGGCGGCGTCGGCAAATCCATGGTCACCGGCATGCTGGCATCCATCGCGCGCCGCACCGCGGCGCAGACCGCGATTCTGGACGCCGACCTCACCGGCCCCTCGATTCCGAGAATGTTCGGACTCGGCGAGAAGGCGATGGGCAACGAACAGATGATCTTCCCGGTCGAGACGAAGACCGGCATCAAGGTAATGTCCATCAATCTGCTCCTCGAAAACGAGGCGGACCCGGTGGTATGGCGCGGGCCGATCATCGCGGGCACCGTCAAGCAGTTCTGGACGGATGTCCTGTGGGGCGATATCGATTATATGTTCGTCGACATGCCTCCGGGAACCGGCGACGTTCCGCTGACCGTGTTCCAGTCGATCCCGCTGGACGGCATCGTCATCGTAACCACTCCGCAGGAGCTGGTTTCGATGGTGGTCGAAAAGGCTGTCCGCATGGCGGAAATGATGAACATTCCGGTTCTGGGCCTGGTGGAGAACATGAGCTTCATCCGCTGCCCGGACTGCGGAAAAATCATTGAGCCCTACGGTCCCAGCCGTCTGGACGAGGTCGCGCAGCGCCTGGGAATCAGGAACACGGCGCGCATCCCGATCGATCCGCACCTGTCCGCCGGGTCCGATCAGGGCATGATCGAGTTTTTCGAAGGAAACTGGCTGGACGGCATGGCGAAAGCGCTGCTGTAACGGCAGAAAAAATTGCGCCGCCGGAGCGAATGCTCCGGCGGCGTTTTGCCGCACCGGCCCGGGAAGCCTGCCGTTTACCCGATCAGATCGTACAGGTCCTTCTTTCCGTTCAGCTTGCTCAGATCCACCCGCCCGCTGACCCCGGGAATGGTGCCCTTCGACGTGTACTGCCACAGATCGCAGGGATAGAGCGGCGCGGTTTCCGGCTTTCCGGAATTGCTTCCGTAGCGGGGAATCCAGATAAAATCCGCCGCCTTGGGATTCACTCCGTATTTGGCGTACAGGTTGTGGGCGATATACAGCCCTACCCTGTCCGCGCCCAGCTGGCGCATCGCCGCGACGAACGCCTCGATCGACGCCTTGTTGATCGCCGATTCTTCCGCGTCGTACACGTAGAACCGGGGATTGTAGCTGCTCGCGTAGCTGTAGCACGCTTTGGCTTCCATCGCGGCGAAGGACGCGGTATTGGCCCGCCCGTAATAGTACACGCCGAACGGAATCCCGTACTTGTTCAGCATTTTCGCGTTGGTGACGAATTTGGAGTCCTGGAACGCTTTATTGCCGGGGCTCTTCTTCGTGATCCCGCAGCGGACGATCACCAGATCGACGTTCTGGGCCAGCTTCGGCCAATCGGTGACCGTATTGTATTCGGAAATGTCCAGAATCACCGGCTGGCGGGTCGCCTTGGTAACGGTCACCGTGCAGGACGATTTTACGCCGTCGGGCGTCACCGCGCTGACGGTCGTCTTTTGGCCTGCGGCGATGCCGGTGACCACGCCGCTCTGATTCACGGTGGCAACCGCCTTGTTTGCCGATACCCAGCTGACCGGCACGTTGGCCGTCAGCTGTACGGTGTCCCCCCTGGCCACCTTGACAGAGGTATGGTTCAGAACCGGCGCCGCCGATTTGACGAGGATTTTGATCTCGGCGCTCCTGCCGTACCGGGACTGCGCCCGCACCGTCGCCGTGCCGTAGGCGACGGCCGTTACGGCGCCTCCCGCGACGGTGGCCACCTCGGGTTTGTCGCTCGTCCAGGTCAGCGAATCGTGTATCGCGTTCGACGGGATGGTTTTCGTCGTCAGCTTCAGCGTTTTGCCGGCTTTCATCACGACCTTGCTCTTCCTGAACCGGATCTTCGTGATGGTTTCCCGCTTTCTGAACGCGGCGGCGGCCTGTGAAATCCTGTCGTTCAGCGCCGTGCCGCTCAGCGGAGCCGGATAGGCGACAAACGCCACCGAACCCAGGCTGCGGCTGTAGCGCGCCGTCACCTGCTTCCAGGCGACGGAATACTGCGCCGCCGTCATCGAACGGGCGCCGCTGTAGTAGGTTTTCGTTCCGCCTTTTGTCCGCGCGTCCAGATCGCTTTCGACGCCGCTGCCGGTCCACGTGGTTTTCCGAACACTGGAAACGCCGCCCGCCGCGCTTTTGATCGTCATTACCAATGCCGCGTTTTTGCCGGCGTCCGCCCGCTTTTTCATCGTTATCCCCTTGAAGCCCTGCACGCTGACGGTTCCGCCAAGCTGAACCGCGCCGGCGCCGCCCGGCGTGAACACCTGGATTCGCGCGCTTCTGTCGGAATTGTAGCGAATTTCCACCAATTCCGGGTTCAGATCACCGTCCAGATCGGTGAGCGCGAAGTAAATCCTGCCGCTCTTCTCCCCGGCGAGCAGCGAGCGATATGCGTCGCCCGGCTCCGCCGCCGCGGGCAGCACGGTACACACCAGCGACAGCAGCACCAGCGCTGAGAAAATGCGTATCCTGTGCATCGCGCGCACCTCCAAAACGAAAGAATTCTGTAACAATTTTCATTATAATGAAATATTCCGCGGCTGTCAAGAGAAAATCGGTATTTTTGTACGAGCGGTATCAAAAGAGATTGCGGATGGCGAAGGCGAGCGCGCTCAGCCTGTGCCCGCGCAGCAGGGTATGGGCGATGCAGCGAGCCTGCAGCCCAATGAGCGCGGAGGTGAGCGCCCGCAGCCTGTGCCCGCGCAGCAGGGTATGCGGGATGAAGCGAACCGGAAGCGGGCTGGGGGCGAAGGCATGAGCAGGATCGGAACGATGTGCCGGTCGATAGTTCGATCTTCGATCCCGGAAGAAATTGCGGGCGCACCGCGCTGCGCTTGGGGCGCCCCTAC
>JAFWEY010000164.1 GCA_017512675.1 Clostridia bacterium
GAAGCGCATCCGGCCTCCTGAGGGGACGGCCGGGTACGGCGCTGCGGAAGGGAAAGGAATGGGGAACCCCGACTGGGCGCGGGGTTCCCCATTCCTTTGATACAGCGGAACGGTCATTGCCCTTCAGGGCCAGGTTTTCCCGGCTCCATGCGTCGTCTGTTCCGAAGGTGCGGCGGACGGCTGTCTCCGCGTACTGTTTCCTCCCGGAACAGACAGCCCATGCGGTTCGCCCGTTCTGCGTGAACGAGGGAAATCCGCGCCGACCGCAGGGCCGGTTCAAAGCGGCAGGCGCTGAAGGAGTCCGCTGTGCCGAAACCCGAACCGGGTTCCGCGATCGTTTTCGCTTTGCCGGACGGCATGGGTTCGCGCGGTACGGAAAACCGGCCCGGACGACGCCTTAACCGAGCAGACTCAGGTCCAGGTCGACAGGAACCGTGAAAGAACGGGTATTGATCAGATTGAACGATTCGTCCTGTTCCCCCACAAGCCACACACATTCGGAGTTCTCGCTATCGTCGCGAAGATATACGGCCAGATCGAAGGAAACGCTTTCGATGTGTCCGCTCTCCGCTGCGGGAATATCCTCCTGGCTGATCAGAACGGCAATGTCGGTTTCCCTGGTGATGCCCGGCAGGGTTCCGCCGCTGTAATTGGTGGTTTCCGCTGTGTATACGGTCTCATGGCCGTCTTTGTCGGTCCAGGAATCTTCCCAGGGAATGCTTGCGCTGTCGATGCGCACGTCGAGCATCTCGTAGTTGAGGGAAATGCTTTCGTCGGCGGAGGCGCCTGTTACGGCGGTGATCAGTGCCAGGCCTGCGGTATCGGCGTCCCTGACGAGGCTGATTTCCTTCAGAACGATTCTGTTTCCGTCCTCGTCTTCATAAAGCGTCAGGTTCGGCTCCTCCCGGGCCGGACGGCACGGGTTGGGCAGACGCACCAGCTGCGACGCATGGCGCTGGCCGAAGATGTCGGTGACCACCAGCTGTGCGAACAGGTCGGAAGCGTCCCGCTGCACCGGCGAGAAGCGCAGGGACCATGGCCGGGTATTGTCCGCCTCGATCAGCCCCACCGCAACGTCCTGCGGATTCTGCGCTTCGTTCCAGGTATCCATCGGGCGGATTCTGCCGTCTGCCGTGAAGACCGGCTGAAGCCCGTTGGATACGAAAGAAATGATCGGAAACCGCTCGCTGTCCAGGCTCAGGCCGCTGTTGGAGCTGTGCAGCTTTCGGTCGTCGGGGAAGAACTCGTCGGAATCACGGTGCAGCACGTTGCAGACCTCCATCGACTGCCCGTCTTCGCTCTGCTGCGCCATCAGCCATCCCCACATCATTTGCGGCTCTTCCCGTATGGGTTCTTCTTCGGCCGTTTCGGAATCAAAGCGCAGCAGGGACTGATCCAGTGAGTCCCGAATCGAAACATCGAGCTCCGTGACGGGAATGAAGGAGAAGCCGTTGCGGCTGGAATAGTGAACGGTTCCGAGTACGGTCCCGTCCGCGTCCACGAGGGACAGCTCCCGCGGCTCATACAGAAGGGAAACGCCCTGTTCGCCCATCGGGACCGGCACATAATCCACTGGGAAATAGCCGTGGAAATTCCCGTAAATGCCGTTCTGCTCCGCCACTTCCAGCTGCATGGAGGCGATGAAGGGCCGTGCGTCTTCCGGGATCGGCATGCTGACGCGAACCGCGCCGCCGTCCGCCTCTTCGACCGTAAAGCCCTCCAGGATCTCAAGGATTTCCGAAGGATAATTGCTGATGAATGCCGCACTGCCGGAACGGCCGTAGCCGCCGTCCGATTGCGAAGCTTCGCTCTGCTGCGCGGCTTCGAGAATCGGCATGATGCTGATCAGGAAATCCATCAGCCCGCTGGTGTATCCGTAGTAATCCGCGGCGAAACCGCCGAAGGGCTGGCTGCTTTTCATTGTCTGGTATCCGGTGACGTTGGAGTGGGGAAAGTAGACGGATACGCCCCTGGAGCCGAAGTTCGACCAGTTCCACACCACCGCGTCTTCGACGGCGAGCTTCATCTGTTCCGCAGCGGGAAAGGCGTCCGAAAAGCTGTCTGCCAGCGCGGCGATATCCACGATGTCCAGATAAGGCGCGTTTTCCTGGCCGATTCCCGGGGTGCTGTCGCGCTTCAGCACCACGTTGTATACGTCTTCCGTGAACGATTCAATGCCCGGGCCCGCGGCGGGCAATGTCCGGGCAAAGGAGTTCAGCGCGCCTTCCAGTTCCTTGATTTTTGAAAGATCGACCACACTGAAGGATACCTCGCACAGCATCATGGTGAGCGGGTTGACGTTCTTCAGGCTTTCGATATAGCTTTCGGCGATGCTGATATTCAGCGCTCTGTCGTCCTGATCGGGCGCCTGCTTCAGAAAGGAAAAATCCACATCGGGATAATACAGGCTCGCCTCCGAATAGACCAGATAGTCGGCGAACGGCGCGCAGGCGTCGGCCACTTCCGCGCTGCCCATCAGGCAGGCGATCATCGTGATGGACGAGAGCTTTTTTCCTTCGCTGAAAGGCGTGGCCTGAAGCGCCTGACGCAGCTCCGGAAGGGTTAGGCAATCGTCGTCCCGGGTTTCGTCCACGCAAAGGCCGTCCACCGGCCCGCCTCCGTGATTCCAGAGCATCAGCGCATAGCGCCTGGCCGGGTAGTTGCTGACCGAATGGTTGATGAATGTGGTCAGCGTAAACGGATCTCCCATGGACGCGTCCGGTAGCTTTCCGTCGCAGGACATTTCGTTGTCGGCGCCGATGTTCCATATGGCGACGCTGTCCGTGGGGAAATAGGGATACTTCCATTTGGCGGCGCCGCCGGTGGCGACCACGACGTTCACCCGGGCGGGATCGAAACCGGCTTCCGCGATCTCGATCATGTCCTCGGTGCCGAAACCGCCTTCGCTCTCCAGATCGTTGCCGCAAAGGTACAGCATGACGGTGAGCTCCGCCTCCTGCGCCGCATTGATTTCGGCAAACCCGGTTAAGCACCCCGCCAGCAGGGCCAGTACCAGCAGCAGCGCAGCCATTTTTTGAAGCATATTCTTTCCCTCTTTCTGCAGGCGTCTGCTGCGCCGGCATTTTCCCGGCGCAGGCAGGCCCGTCCGTTTGTGCTGCCGGCAAACCCGAAGGCTTATGCCGCCGGCAGAACCATGTCCTAAGTATACGCAGTTCCCGCTCCGCTGTCAACTGCGGCCCGCCTTTATACAGGCATTGACAGAGATTCCCGGGAAGGATATACTTGTTGATGCGGCACGGCGGAATTCCCCCCGGAATTCGCCGGTGCAATCAGCACGGGAAGCAGGATCCAGAAAGGAAACGCATATGGAGGATCTCATCATTCGCGGCGGACTGGTAATCGACGGGAGCGGCGCTGCCGGCATTCGGGCGGACGTAGCGGTTCGGGACGGAAGGATCACCGGAATCGGAGATTACGCGGGAACGGCCGCCAAAAGAACGCTGAACGCTGAGGGTATGACGGTTTCGCCGGGCTTTATCGACGCCCATGCCCATTCCGACACCGCCTTTTTGGCGGACAGCAGCGGCGCATCCAAACTGTACCAGGGAATTACCACGGAGATTTCGGGGAACTGCGGCAGCAGCCCCTTTCCCTGTCTTCCGGAACGTCTGAGGGAAGGCGATCCATGGCATTGCGCGTCGTTCGACGCGTTTGTCAGTCGGTTCGAAGACAGCGGCTGTTCGATGGCGACAAATCAGGTGATGCTGGTCGGACACGGGTCGCTGCGGGCCGGCGTGATGGGCTATGAAGACCGCAGGCCTGAGGCGGAAGAGATGGAACAGATGAAAGCGCTGCTCCGGCGGGATCTCAGGGACGGCGCCTGGGGCATGAGCCTGGGGCTGGAATACGCTCCCGGGTTCTTCGCGGAAGCGGATGAAATGCGGGAACTGGCGGAAATCGTCCGGGAGTTTGACGGCCTGCTGCCCTGCCATATGCGCAGTGAGGGCCTGAAGATCGGCGACGCGCTCAGAGAACTGCTGGGGATCGGCCGGGAAACCGGAGCGCATGTGCATGTCTCTCATCTGAAGCTGGATAACTATCGGGTTCACGGCCGGGCGAAGGAGGTCTGGGAAACCATCGAACAGGCCCGTCGGGAAGGCGTTCACGTCACCGCGGACCTGTATCCCTATACTGCCTCCGGCACCACCCTCAGCATTCGCTGCCCGAACTGGTGCCTTGAGGGGGGCGACGAAATGGTGGAAAAGCATTTGCGGGGCAGCCGCCGGGACGAGATTCTCGCCAGCCTGCGCGCTCACTATTTCAGCGCGGAACGGGCCGAAACGTGTCTGATCAGCGACGACTGCGGCTTCTGGCCGGAAATCGTGGGAAAAACGCTGCGGGAAATCGCGGAAGAGATCCTGAAGACCCGGGATTACGCCGAAGCGGCGGCGGAAATCCTGACGAGGACCCACGGCAGGGCGTGGTGCGTCTTCTTTGTGATGAGCGAGGAGGATATGCTGTACTTCCTGTCCCGGGATACCGCGATCGGTTCGGACGGAAGGGCGCTTTCCGGAGATCCCCGCCGTGTGCCGGGGCGTCCCCATCCGCGCAATTACGGCGCAATTGCCGAATTCTTCCGGCTGAACCGCGTCCATGGCATCTGTTCTCTGGAAGAAGCGGTGCGGCGCGTTACGTCAATGCCGGCGGGAATCGTGGGCCTGAACGATCGCGGTTTGCTGAAACCGGGGCTCGCTGCGGATATCACCGTCTTCGACCCGCGTTCGATCGCTCCGCGGGCCACATATATGGATCCCGTGCGGCTGGCGGCCGGCGTTCGGCATGTGATCGTGGACGGCAGGATCGCACTGGAGAACGGCGAGCAGACGGGTGTGCGCGCTGGCCGTTTCCTGCGAAAAACCGGAAAAGCCTGACGGAAGACCCGAAGGCCCGTCCCGCCGGAACGCTGAAAGAACGGCAAGGCGGATGCGGAGCGCGGCCGGAAGGAGCGGAAACCCGGCGTCTGCCGCCGGTTTGGGAACAGGAAAGAAAGGCAGAGCCAAAACCACAGCCGGCAGGCCGTTAAGCGGCCTGCCGGCTGGTTGATTCGGTTCGGTTATGTGCGCGCTTTTTTGGCGTTTCTGCGGCGCTGCAGTTCGGATACCACGATCGCGCAGGAGGTGTCGCCCGTGATGTTGACCACGGTGCGGCCCATATCGAAGATGCGGTCCACGCCCGCGACCAGCGCGATGCCTTCGACCGGCAGCCCGACGGACTGCAGGACCATTGCCAGCATGACCATGCCGGCGCCGGGCACGCCGGCGGTGCCGATGGAAGCCAGCGTCGCCGTCAGCACGATGGTCAGCATCTGGGGAAGGGTCAGGTTGATGCCGTAGCAGCAGGCGATGAAAACGGAGCATACGCCCTGGTAAATCGCAGTGCCGTCCATATTGATGGTCGCGCCCAGCGGCAGCACGAAGGAAGTCACTTCCTTGTCGGCGCCGAGCTTCTGCGCGCATTCCATATTCAGCGGCAGCGTTCCCACGGAAGACGCGGAGGAGAAGGCCATTATGATCGCGGGCAGCATTCCCTTGAAGAACTTGATGGGGCTGAGGCCGCCCATGGCCTTTACCGTCGCGGAGTATACCACGACCGCATGGATGATGTAGCACAGGTACGCAACCAGCAGCACCTTCGCCAGAGAACCCAGCACGGCAGGCCCGTTCTCGGCCACCACGGGGCACAGCAGGCAGAAAACGCCGATGGGGGACAGCTTCAGGATCATTTCCATGGCCTTCATGCAGATGTCATTCACCGTGATGACCGCCTTGAAATCGGCTTCCTTGCCGTCGTGGATCAGAATCAGCGCGAAGCCGATAAACAGGGACGCGACGATGATTTGCAGCATGTTCGCGTCCACAAACGGCTTGAAGAAGTTGGAGGGGAAGATACCCACCAGCGTGTCCATGAAGTTGACGGAAGTCGCCGAAGGCTCATAGGACAGCCCGGAGGTGGACAGCACCGGGAAGATGCCCTTGAACAGATTGGCGAACAGCAATCCGATGGCAACCGCACAGGCTGTGGTGCACAGATAGTACACGATGGTGCTGCCGCCAATCACTCCGACCTTCCTGATATCGCGCATCGATACCACGCCGGCCATGATTGAGAAGAACACCAGCGGGCACACGATCCATCTGATCAGATTCAGGAATATGGTGCCGAAAGGCTTGATGTAGCCTGTGGCAATGGCAGGGTTGCCGGTCAACGCGATCCCCGCGACGATCGCCAGCAGGAGCGCGATGAAAATCTGGGTGGACAGAGCCAGCTTCTTCTTCATGGTCGTTTCCTCCTTAATCAATTGTGAGGGGCATTTCGCCGCGGGAATACCGGTTCAGCGCCGGGAAACGCCCGCGCCTGCCTGTTTGCCGGCGGCGGGTTCCTGTGCGCGCTGAATGAACTTTTTCGGTGAAGACACACTGCGCATACCCCTTGCGGCCGATTCATCGATATCCGGTGAATCAGGAAGGATTATAACACATTTGGCCGCTGTTTGGAACCCCAAAGTGAATGAATTGTGAAAAACACGGCGGGACCCCGGGATGCTTCGGCATGCGCGGGCCGGAACGGGCAAAGGCGCTGACGTCCGGCCGAAAGCCGGACCGTCAGCGTCCTGGTTCCCGTGTTTGATTCCGCTTTCTTCCGCCGACACACGAACCGGGTACCGAACCCGGGCGGATGCCGAAGGGAGCGTTCTGCGAATTGATTTCGGCTTTGCCGGGACGCGGGTTTGATGCTGCGGCAGATTGCGGCAATTTGCCGCGGATTGC
>JAFWEY010000165.1 GCA_017512675.1 Clostridia bacterium
AGGATCCAGCGCCCGCACGACAAGCGGATACAGCGGAAAAAAGACGATGTGCAGCCTGGCGTCTCCCTCGTTCACATACCAGTTCCGCGCCAGGCCGACGTAGTGATTGGCGTCCCAGCGAAGCCACGGATTGAGCGGATCGGAAAGATATTCCTGCAGGCTGCCTTTTGCCGCGTACCCGAAAAACCCCGTCAGCCAGATCACTGCCCTCGACAAAAAAAACAGGCCGAACACCCACGCCAGCACGCGCTTCAAATCCGCCGGCATCTTCTTCCGCGTTTTCAGAGGATCCCTGCCGAACGGGACCGGCGCGGCGTCGGGACGAAACGGTTCGACGAAGTACCTCAGCGCAAGGAGCACCAGCAGCACGACGACCGCGCCGGTGGACAAATACGATATGCCTGTCACCGCCAGGTTCAAGCCGACCGTCCTCCTCTCCTATGGGCAGCAAACACCCCGTCCTGCCGGACGGGGAAAAAAACACATCCCGGCGGAATCCGCCGGCACGAACCGGCACGCCTGCGGTTCGGGCCGGAACGGAGCCCGCCGGACAAACGCCGAAGCGCCGGCCCTTCGGGACGCGCCGGAATCTCCGCGGCGGCGCCTGAACGGGCAGCGCTTCAGCCCTTTCCGTGACGCCGGGCGCGCTTGCCCGCCGGCTCCTTTTTCTCTTCGGAGCCGCCGAAAACATCGTCTTCCTCTTCGTCTGCCCCGCCGCTGTCCTGGTCCTTCTTCAGGCCGCTGTGCATATGACGGATCGGGTGATCCGGCTCTTCGGCCACCACCTCGTAGAAATCGTCGTCCAGATCGGAAAACTCCAGGCCGTCCGCCTTGAACGGGTCGTCGTCCTGCACCTTTTCCAGGCGGATCGGGAGAATCCTGCCGACGACGCCCTTCTTTCCTTCCCCCGCTTCGGACGGATCGCTGACGTCCGGATCGTCAAACGGCAGCTCGTTGACTTCCATTTCCTGGGGCAGCGGGTCCTCGCCGGCCCACACGCCGAAGCGTTCGCCGGAATCGTCCGGCTTTTCCCGGTCCGTTTCGTCGGGAATGTCGACATAGGACAGCGATTCGTCCTCGTCCTCGGCGTCCGGGAAAAACGCGTCGTCCAGATCCTCTTCGTCCAGCATCCCGTCCTCCGAATCCCGCCGCCTCAGCGCTTTGCTGTGGAAGCGCGGCGACGGGTCCTCCTTCCTGCGGACGTGGACCTGGTACCGCTTGCGAAGCTCCTCCTCGCTCATCGTTTCGTCGATATCGTCGTCCAGCAGAATCCTGCGCTTGCGGAACCATGCCCAGTACGGCCTCCAGCGCAGCATCCAGACCACCCAGTCCACGACGATGCCGATCACGATCAGCAGCTTCAGCCAGTTCTCCGCGAACCAGTTCACCGCCGACATGCCGCTGGAAGACGAAAAGGACCCGCTGGCGGAATGGAACGTTCCCGCGACGGAACTCGCCAGATGACGGATCCAGCCCAGCATGACCTTGATAAAGTTTTGTGCGTATTCCGACTGTCCCATGCAATCTCCTTATGCTTCCGCGTCCTGCATCAGAACCACGCGCATTGTCTCCGGCGCCGCTTTCGCGGTGAGCTCCGGGTGATTGTCGACCGACGGCGTGAGCTCGAGCGTATGGCTGCCCGCGCCCAGCCCGGCCAGACTGACAGAAACCCGGATATCGTCGGCTTCCAGCGCGGTGACCTGGGAGTACGGCCCGGTGACCGACACCTCGCAGCCGGTCGTTTCCGGCGCGACCGTCAGCCCTTCCGGCAGATTGGTGAAAACGATCTGCACGTCCTGGAAGGAACAGGTGCAGGGCAGTTCCTCAAGGATGACCGTAACGCTGACCTCTTCCGCGGACACGCTTCGCAGCCCCCGCACCGTGTTGACGCCCGTCAGGCCGGTGAACGTCCGCGTATGCCCCGAAATATCGATCGGGGAAATCGTCAGCTCCGTAAGCGTGTCCAGCAGCGCCCTGTCGCCCGCCACCGTGACGCTTTCCGGCGAGATCTCAACGCCGGCAACCTGATATCCCTCTTCGGGCTGTCCCGAGATCACCTCGGAAATCTCCGAGGACAGACCGATTTCCCGCGTCGGATAGATTTCCACCGAGACCGTGACCGAACTGGTGGAGCGGCTCAGCGGCTGCGCGATTTTTTCGCCGGAGGCATCCAGCAAATCGAAGGCTTCCACCCGGCTGTGGGTTTCCGTGCGCCCGGATACATCCAGATTCACCTGCGCGGAGGAAACGCTCTGCACCAGGGACGTGGGCCCGGTGACCGTGATCTGCGACGGGTTGATCCGCTGCACCGCGTACCAGTATCCATCCTGCTGCCCGCCGGTGATCTGCGCGTTCACCGGAACGTAGCGCTGGTCCTGGTTTTCCACCTCCAGGTCCACGTATTCCGGCCACACATCCAGTACGGAACCGTAGGTGGTGGTTCCCCGCAGGCGCACCGACTGCTTGCCGGTCGTCCGCACGTCGGACAGATCCAGCTCCACCCGCACGTTGTCGCCCGTCACCAGCGAGTAGTTCGACTGCGCGACCCGCACCCGCACCCGGGCGCCGTTAAGCTCCGCCACGTCGGTCATCAGCGCCAGGCCCCGGCTCGAAAGCACCGTCTGCCCGGTAACGCTGATGTCCACGTTCATCGTCTTTTCCCGCGTTATGTTGGGGCTCGACGAAACCACATAGCTCCACAAAAGCACCGCGCAGACGACGCTGAGCAGCTTGAGCGCGAAATTGTTGGTCAGGATATGCCAGAAGCGGAGGCAAAGGGCTCTTGCCCGCGGCCAGAATTCGCTGTTCTTCATTGCCGCTCTCCTTCCCCGTCGCCGGGCGCTTTCTTCTTTCGCGCCTTTCCCGCCGCCGCATCCTCGGGCAGCCACAGCTCCGCGAGCAGCGCGCCCAGGCTCTTCGCGTCCAGCCTGCGCGTCAGCCGGCCGCCGCGGGCCGCCGAAATGATGCCGGTTTCTTCGGAGACGATCAGCGACACCGCGTCCGTGGTTTCTGTGACGCCGATCGCCGCGCGATGCCGCGTTCCCAGCTCCCGGCTGATGGAATTGTCCTCCGACAGCTGCAGAATGCACGCCGCGGCCGCCACCCGCATATCCCGGATGATTACCGCGCCGTCGTGCAGCGGGGTGTTGGGTTCGAATATGTTTTCAATCAGCGCGGCGGAGATCGCCGCGTCGATTTTCGTGCCCGTTTCCTCCACGTCCGCCAGGCCCGTTTCCCCTTCCAGCACCACCAGCGCTCCGACCCGCCGGCCGGACAGCTTCGTCAGCGCCGCCACCACTTCGTCGATCGCGGCGCGCACCGCCTTCTCGTCGTTGCTCACGGAGGAAAAGACCCTGCGGAACCAGCCGGTGCGCCCGATCTGCTCCAGCCCCCGCCGCAGCTCCGGCTGAAACAGAATCACCAGCAGGAGCATGCCGCTTCCCAGCAGCTGCAAAAGCAGCCAGTTGATGATGTTGAGCTGCAGCACGTCGCTCAGCCAGGTGGCGATGAGCAGGATCCCGACGCCTTTCAGAAGCGAATTGGCGCGGGTGTGCATGAACATGCGAATGATCTGGTAGATGATGAACGACACCAGCGCCAGATCCAGAAAATCTCTCCAGTTCGGCTGTACAAACAGAGTCGAGAAAAGGCTGGCGATCTGTGCGCCGATGGAAGATAAGCCCGCCACCACTTTTCCCTCCTTCTGATCCCGCTGCCGGTATTGTACATGTTCGGCGCGGCGCGTAAAAGCCGTCCTGTGTAAATCCCGCCTGCAGCGGCAGGCGAAAATGCCGAAACTACATTGTGTTTGACGCGCCGCAGGGCCCGCCTGTTTCCTGTCCCCGGGTAAAATCTGTGCGCAGGATCGCGTACAGGTCCACGTCCACGTACCTGCCCTTGTTGAACAGGCGGCTGCGCAGCGTGCCCTCCCGGATCATGCCCGCCTTGGCCATGACCCGCCCGCTGGCCGGGTTCTCCACCTCGTGCTGCGCTTCGATCCGGTTCAGGCGCATTCTGCGAAACGCGAAGGCGATCAGCGCCTGCACCGCTTCGGTCATGATGCCCCTGTTCCAGTATTCCCGGGCCAGGGAATACCCGATCTCCGCGGAATTGTTGTCCCGCTGATACCACATAAAGCCGATCGTTCCGATCACCCGGTTCGTCTCCTTCAGCACGATTCCGAGGCTCGCCGGCTCGCCCAGCCTGTAGCGGCGAAGGCAGTAGCGGATGAACGCGCGCGCCTCGCCGACGCTCTTCTGTGCCTCCCAGAGCACATACCGCGCGACCTCCGGATCCCGGCTGTACGCGAACAGATCCCCCGCGTCGCGCATATTCAGCCTGCGGATCAGCAGGCGCGGGGTTTCAATCTCCCTGAGGAGATCGAACGGCGTATCTTCGTTAAACACCGGCCCGCCTCACTCTCCGGCCGGCGCGTCCGCCAGCCCCGCCAGCCGGGGGGCAAGCGGGGACAGCGCGTCCACCGGCAGCGCGCAAACGGCCTCGGACACGATGCTTCCGTCGGCTTCCAGCGCGCGCACTTCAATTCTCAGGCATCCGCCCGCCCGGGAGGGATCCGCCGTCAGATGGCCGATCCGGGCGCTTCCGGCGGAAAACGCCGCCAGCCTGACCGCCGCCAGCTCCTCGCCCCCGGCGGAAAGCGCGCGGGCTTCCACGGTGAGCGGACGCCGGCTGGCCCCGTCGCTGAGCAGGCAAATCGGAATCCGCAAAAGCGCGCCGCCCGGCACAGTCAGCCGCTCCGGCAGAATCGCGCAGCCGGCCGTTTCCTGCCACACCGACCTCAGCGCGCGGAACGCCGGACGGACCGCTCCGTCCCCGTCCGTCAGCGCGGCGCCCGACACCCGAAGCGCGTCCCCGTGCCACAGAACCATCGCCGCCCTGCCTTCGAGGCGCGCGCGAACCGCCGCCTGGCGCAGGCGCTCCGCCTGAAGCCAGCGGTGAAGCGCGACGTCCGCGTCCGCGTCGCCGGAAGGCTCCGCGCCGGGAATCCCGTCGCTCTCCGTCAGCTTCCACAGCGGCGCGTCGCAGGGCCAGAAGGGGGTCTCTCCCGCCAGCTTCTTCAGCCGCTCCGTCCGGTCCGGCGCCGGGAAGCGCAATTCCTCCGCGCCCCGCGCGCAGGGCAGGAACCCGCAAGGCGCGGGATCCGACGGGGAGCCTCCCTGCCAAAGGATCCCGTTCGCGCCCAGATCCGCCGCGGCCTTCAGCCGCGGATCCTCCCCGAGGGAAAGCGGCGGCGCGCCGTCCAGCACGAGGATCCTTCCCGCCGCCCGGCCGGAAGGGCTGGCCACGCCGTCCGCCCGGGAACAGAGAATGCCCATGCGCTCCAGCGTCAGCCGGATCAGCGGCGGCTGCGCCGTCTGCGCCAGCGGCAGGCTGTGGCTGATCCGCTGCATGCCCACCCGCAGTCGCTGCTGGAATTCCCCCTTCCAGAGCGCTTCCCCGTCCGCCGCGGCGGTGTACCGGAACGTGTATTTTCCGGCGGTATAGGCGTATACCCCGGACGTAACCTCGAACGGGCCGCTGCCGCGGACCACCATTTCCTCCACCGACGCGAAGTTTTCTCCCTCCGCAAAAACGGGCCCGCACATGCCCAGCGCGCCGGCGCGCCCGGGCAGGTCAAAGCGGAACGCGATTTCGTTTTCGCCGCCGCGCAGCCAGGGGGATATATCCCATTCCCCCGCGCCCGGCCTAATCCTGTCCGCCGCCTGCCCGTTCACATACAGCGTGCCCGGCGACAGGATGCCTTCCGCCCGCACCCGGCACCGCTCGGCGTCCGGCGGCGCCTGCAGCGCGCGCCGGTATTCCCATGCCCGGCGGTAGATCCATTCTTCCCGCTGCAGCCCGGACAGCTGGATTTCCGCGGGCAGAATCCCGCAGGCGGCAAGCGCGCTTCTGACGTCCGTGCAGCCTTCGCACTCGATCCGCGTCATCACGCCGTCCGTCAGAATCCACCCGCCGCTGAGTTCCGAACCTCTTATCATAATCCCTCCGTTGTCAGATGTATCCCGCCGCCGCCAGATGCGGCCTGGCGAGCAAAAGCGCGCATACGCTCTTCGCGTCGTGTATTTCGCCGCGCCCGATCATCGCGTAAACCTCCCGGGCCGGCATTTTGCAGGCATTCAGGAATTCGTCCTCGTCCGGATGCGCGTTCCCCTGGGTCAGGTCCGTGGCCAGGTACATGCCGATGGTTTCGTCGCAGAAGCCCGGGGTGGTGATCACCTCGCACAGCGGCGTCCACTTTCCTGCGGTCAGCCCGGTTTCCTCGCGCAGTTCGCGCTGCGCCGCTTCCAGGCGGTCTTCCTGCCTGCTGACCAGCTTTCCCGCCGGGATTTCCAGCATTTCCCGCCCGATGGCCACGCGGTACTGCCGGACCATCGAAATCATGCCGTTTTCGTCACAGGCGACGACCGCCACGGCGCCGACGTGCTGGACGATTTCCCGCAGCGCGGTTTTGCCGTCCGGCAGCCTGACGACCCACTTCTCCAGATGAACCACCGAGCCGTCATACAGCACTTCCCGGTTCAGGATTTCCTCGTACGTATCCATGCCGCGTCTCCCCTCCCGTTCCCGTGCCGGACCCTTTCGGACGGCACTGTTCCTGAACTTTATAAGATTCGACATATCTTTGTACCAATCCTGCCTGTTGAATTATCTTTTTGGACTGGCAAAGCGCGCCGAAATGATGTATAATAGAGCCGAAGAATGAGAAACGGAGGTTGGTTGCCATGATACAGGTCATTCTCGGTAAGAAGGGCAGCGGGAAAACCAAGCGGCTCATCGATCAGGCCAACGAATCCATCAAAATCGAACACGGCGTCATCGTGTTCGTTGACGACGATACCCGTTATATGTACGATCTGCGCCATGAAATCCGCTTTGTCAACGCGGGAGAATTCGTGCCGGGCGAGCACCGGTCCAGCGACTGGTTCTACGGGCTGCTCGCGGGCATGCTGGCTGTGAATTTCGATATCACTCTGATTTATGTGGACGCCTTCGCAAAGCTGATTCAGCTTACCGACTGGAACGAAACAGAGGAGCTCTTCCAGCGGCTGGAAAGCCTGAGCGCCTCGCACAACGTCAATCTGGTGCTCAGCGTCAGCGCGGACGCCGAGGAGCTGCCCGATTTCATCACCCGTTACGCGGTGTAATCCCGTCACGGCAGGAGGCCTGCGCCTCCGGGGCAGCACCGCGCGAATGAGTCGGCCGAACGGCGGAAAAACGCGGGGGCGCGCAGCGATCGCGAAGAAGCCTCCGCGCGGGGCGCAAGGCCCGCCGGGCGTGCCGGCGAAATGAGCGGTGCTGCCCTTGTCTTTTCCCGAACAACGACAGGAGAAATGGAGAAAACCAAATGATTTACGTCAGCACCCGCGATCGGTCGCGCCAGGCCAATGCCGCGCAGGCCGTTGTACAGGGCATTTCCCGGGAAGGCGGGCTGTTCGCGCCGCTGGAGATTCCGTCCGTCTCTCTGGCGGAAATCGCAGCGATGACCGGCATGTCCTATCCGGAGCGCGCCGCGTTCATCCTCACGCCCTGGCTGGAATGCTTCAGCGGGGAAACCGTACTGCGCATTTGCCGGGACGCCTATACGCGCTTCGACACTCCCGCAATCGCGCCGGTTGCCTGCCTGAGCGGCCGGCGGTCCGTTCTGGAATTGTGGCACGGCCCGACGCTGGCATTCAAGGACATGGCGCTGCAGCTTCTGCCGCTGCTGATGTCCGAATCCGCGCGCCTGACCGGCGAAACACGGGACATCCTGATTCTGGTGGCGACCTCCGGCGACACCGGCAAAGCCGCGCTGGAAGGCTTCCGGGATCGGCCCGGCGTCAAAATCTGCGTTTTCTATCCGGAGAACGGGGTCTCCGAGGCGCAGCGCCTTCAGATGGTCACCCAGGAAGGCGGCAACGTGCGCGCCGTCGCCGTAAAGGGCAATTTCGACGACGCCCAGACCGGCGTCAAGCAGATCTTTACCGATCCGGCCAGGCAAAAAGAGCTCGCCGGATACAACGCGGTTTTCTCGTCGGCCAATTCGATCAATCTCGGAAGGCTCCTGCCGCAGATCGCCTACTATTTTTCGGCGTACTGCGACATGATCAGCCAGGGGCAGGCCGCCATCGGCGACCCGTTCAACATCACCGTGCCCACCGGCAATTTCGGAAGCATCCTCGCGGCGCACTACGCGGCGCGCATGGGCCTTCCGGTTCACCGCCTGATCTGCGCCTCCAACAGCAACAACGTGCTGAGCGATTTCATCCGCACCGGCATCTACGACCGCAACCGCGCGTTCCACCTGACGACTTCGCCGTCGATGGATATCCTGATCTCCTCCAACCTGGAGCGGCTGCTGTTCGAGCTGGCGGATTGCGACGATTCCCGCGTGCGGGAGCTGATGGACGAACTGAAATCCACCGGGCGCTACGCGCTCAGCGACGGCGAGCGGCAAAAGATGCAGCAGCTTCTGTGGGGCGGCTGGGCGAACGAGGATCAGGTTCTCTCCTGCATCGGCGACACCTTCCGGCAGGACCGCTACCTGATCGATCCGCACACGGCGGTCGCCTTCTGCTGCGCCGACGCCTACCGCAGGGAAACGGGCGACGGTCTCCCGATGCTGATCGCATCCACCGCCAGCCCCTTCAAGTTCGGCCGTTCGGTGCTGCGGGCCATCGAAGACGTTCCGGATGCCATGGACGATTTTGACTGCGACGAAAGGCTGTCCCAATTGAGCGGCCGCGCGTTGCCCGACGCGATCGCACTGCTGCGCAAAAAGCCGGTGCTGCACACTGCCGTCGCCGAAAAAGACGCGCTGTGGCAGGCGGTGCTGCCGCTGGTGAAAGGATAACCGATGAACAGGGAAAGGAAGATCCGGCTGATCGCGATCGCCGTTACGCTGGTTCTGGCGCTGCTGATCACGGTTTTCGCGTACAGGCTCCTGCGCAGGGCGCTGCTGAGCCCGGCCCGCGGCGGCGCGCCGGAGGGCGCTGGCGAGGAAATCTGGGTCGCGCCGACCCTCGCGCCGTCCGCGCTGTTCCAGGACAGCGAATACGACGCTCCGGACGGCATTCCGTCCGACAGCGCCGAACAGGAACCGGCGGAAGAGATGGTCACCGTGCCGGTGGAGAAATCGCCGGAGCAGCTCGCGATGGAAGACGCGGAGCAGCTCGCGATGGAAGACGCGGAGCAGCCCGGGGCGGAAGAGGCGGAGCAGGATGCGCAGTAAAAGAAAACGGATGCGGCTGCGCTCCTTCGGCCGGCACATACGGGCGGCGGTCCGCAAGCGCAGGCCGCACGGGCTCGGGCCCCGCGGCATGGAGGAAATCGGCATTTCCAAGAAGCGGTACCTGGCCGCAATCCCGATCCTGATTCTGATGATCGCGGTGAGTACGTTTCTGTTCCAGACGAAGGGCGTCGACCACACCTATGAAAGCGGGGCGCTCCTGGCGGACCGCGTCGCGGTTTCCGGCGCGTTCTTCCCGGAGGAGGCCGGCGCCGGCAGCCGGCTGTCGGTGGTCTGCGCGGTGCGCGCGGAGCAGCCGGCAGAGGAATGCGGCGTTCGCCTGCTTCTCCGGCAGGACGGCGTCGTTTACCACCGGTCCCCTTTGCAGCCGCTGACAGAGGGCGAACGGACCGGCGGCGCCAGCCGGTTCCTCACGCTGGACCTGCCCCGGGATCTTCGCGGCCCGTACGAACTTTGTCTCGAATGCGAACAGGAACAGTTTCTTCTGGGAACCATACGGATTCGGTGACGACCTTGGATTGAAATCTCCGCTTCGCGGATATTTCAAGCCGATTACGCTCACTTCGTTCGCTTGGCTTGGAATCCTGCAAGCAGGATTCCAAGCCGTTTTTCAGATTTTCCTGCATCCTTCGGATGCGGACGGAAAATCTGCAGGGAAACCATCGTGTCAAGTCACGGCACTCTGACTCAACAACTCTCAATTCGCAATAGTCGTCCCTTCGCTTTCGCTCATGGACTCCTTTGCTCATTGGGCTGCAG
>JAFWEY010000166.1 GCA_017512675.1 Clostridia bacterium
CCGCATCCGAAGGATGCAGGAAAATCTGAATAAGAAAGACTTGAAATGTCTGCGAAGCGGAGATTTCAAGCCAAGCGAACGCAGTGAGCGTATATTTACTTTACAAACCGCCCCGCCCGGGATACAATGATTCCGGGACCGAATAAGAACGACTTGAAAGGCAAAGGGCACAAACCAATGAAGATATCAAAACGGGAAGCGCTGGCGTGGTTTGAGTTTTTCGCGCAGATGCCCGGCGACGAGCCGCTGGGTCCGAAGCAGCAGGAGATTGCCTGGGCGGTGATCCGGCAGATCGAAATCGCCGCGGAGGCCCGGCGGCAGGCGCTGGCGGAACAGATTCCGAACCTGAAAACCCAGGGCGGCCGCACGCTGTATACGGGACCGGACGAAAAATTCCCGCGCGGCTGTCTGTCCTGCCTGATGGGGCGCGGGCTGAACGCGATCCGCCGCACCAACCGCTGCAATCTGCGCTGCAGGTTCTGCTACGATTTCGGCGAGATGGAGGAGCAGCCGCCGGTGGGCGAGGGGTACTTCGAAATCGGCGGCACGAAATACACCGAGGAGGACATCGAGCTGCTGCTGTCGGTTCACCGAAAGCCGGGCGGCGTGGCGTACGTGTACCTGGAGCCGTTTCTGGAGATCGAAAAGTATTACGGCATCATCGAAAAGCTTCACCGCGCCGGCATCCACCAGCACCTGTACACGAACGGAACGCTGGCAAACGAAACCAACCTGCGGGAATTGGGGGAGGCAGGGCTGGACGAGCTGCGCTTCAACCTGGGCGCGACGGACTGCGCGGACGCGGTGATCGGGAACATCGACCTGGCGAAGCAGTACATTCCGTCCGTCGGCATCGAAACGCCGATGACGGAAGAGTTTGCCGAAGGGTTTGACAGGAAGAAGCGGCAGATTTTCTCCACGGGGCTGGATTTCATCAATTGCGCGGAGCTGCATCTCAATCCCAACAACATCGGCAACTACGCGGGCGAGAACCTGTATATGTACCGGCACGGGTACATTTCGCCGGTTTGGAGCCGGGAACTGACGCTGCGGATGATGAAAACCGCGTCCGAGGAGAACTGGCCCTTTGTCGTGCACGATTGCTCCAACCGCACCAAATTCGCAAGGGACATGAACCTGCGTTCGAAGGAGGGCGGCTGGTTCGGAGACAGCGCCTGGTCGTCGGAATTTGAGGAAATTCCCTTCGAAGCCTTTCTGCCGGTGCTGGAGGATCCGTCGTTTGAATTTGTCGAAGAGCGGGAAATGCCGGCGGGATACCGGATCGGCGACGCCGTTTACTGATCGGGGGAGGATTGCTCATGAGAAGGTTTTTCAAAGGCCTGGGAATCGCCTTGCTGGCGCTGGTATGTGCCGCCGCGGTTCTTCTGGCGGTTTTGTCCGCCGCCGAATACCGCCCGTCCCCTGTGGAAGCAGTCGATCCCGAGGGGGCGGCGGACGCCGTCCTGCCTTCGAACGGCGAAATCACGGTGCTCACCTGGAACACGGGTTACGGCGCGCTGGGGGACAACGCGGATTTCTTCATGGACGGCGGCACCGGCGTGAAGACGGCCGACACGGCCCGGCTGAACGCCAACACCGGCGGAATCCTGGAGACCGTTCGCGAACTGGACCCGGATCTCCTTTTCCTGCAGGAGGTGGACCGGAATTCGGACCGGTCGGAGCGTGTGGATCAGGCAGCGCTCTACGCCGCGGCGCTCGAAGGGCGGCAATGGGCGTACGCGCCGAATTACCGCGCGCTGTACGTGCCTTTCCCCGTTCCGCCGATCGGCCGCGTGGAAAGCGGCATCGTCACCTTCTCCCGGTACAGGATCGCTTCGGCCGTGCGCGAGAGCCTGCCCTGCCCGTTCGCCTGGCCGATTCGGATGGCCAACCTGAAAAGATGCCTGCTGGTGACCCGGATCCCCGCGGACGACGGGAAGGAACTGGTGGCTGTGAACCTGCACCTGGAGGCCTACGACAGCGGCGAGGGCAAGGAGGAACAGACCCGTGTTTTGGCGGAATTCCTGCACCGGGAGGCGGAAAAGGGCAATTACGTACTGGCCGGCGGGGATTTCAATCAGATCTTTTCCTCTGAGGACGTCGCCCGTTTTACGGCGCGGGAAGGACTGTGGTCGCCCGGGGAGATCGACGTGGACTCCTTCGGCTCCGGCTTTCAGTTCCTGATGGACGAACGGGTTCCCACCTGCCGCAGCCTGGATCGGCCCTATGCCGGCGCGGACCAGGATCGCTTTCAGTATTATCTGATCGACGGATTCATCGCTTCGGACAACCTGGAAATTCTGTCGGCGGAAACGCTGGATCGCGGGTTTGTCTGCACCGATCACAACCCGGTGCTGCTCCGGATCCGCCTTTTGCGCAGCGGCGGAAGCGGCAACCCGTGACCCGGCGGCATCCGCTGCGGCGGGCTGCAGATTGAAGCGACCCGTACCGCAGCAGCCGGCAAGACCGCGGCCCTGACCGGCGGGCGGGAAGAATCTGTGTGGAATCCGCCGGACCGGGAACCGTAGCACAGGCCAACGGAGGCAGAAGGGTATATGACACTGACGAACGAAGAACTGACGTATATCGTGCGGGAGCTGAAATCCGGAGCGGCGGCGGAGCGAATCGCCCGGGACACGGGGATCTCCGACGCCCTGATTCTGGAGATCCGCAGCCTTGTCGGGACGATGCCGAATGACGAAGCCGAACGGCTTATCGAATCCGGGTCTCTGAACCAGGCGCTGTGCGGCATGATCCATCAGGGCCTGGACAGTGAAAGCTTCCACCCGCCGATTTCGGAAAAATACCGCGTCGGGGAAATTGCCGACCGGATCGGGGTCACGAAAGAGATGGTTCGCAATTACGAAGAGTATGGGATCATCGAATCGCACAGGGACCCTGACAATGGATATCGCTGGTTTGATTGCAACGCGCTTTGGGAAGCGAACAAGCTGCGTTCCTTTCGCTCGATGGGCTTCTCGCTGCAGGAATCGAAGGAATTGCTGGTCTGCGACGATTTGGAACGCATGGTGAACGCGTTTCAGCAGCGTATGGAAGTGCTGCAGCAAAACATGGCAAGGCTTTCGGCTCTGCTTCAGACCGTAAAAAAGGTTGAAATGTACTACGAACAATTGAAGAACGACCGGGGACAGTGTACGCTGGAGCCGTCGCCGGAGCTTTTGTGGCTGAAGCACATCCGGCCGCAAAGCTCTGACCGGGAAGCGCTGCGGACGATGTCGGCATGGACCGGCCAAATGCCTTTGGTCAGGATCGGTGTTCGGTATTGGGTGTCCGGACACTGTGTGCGCGTCGAACACGGGTATTGTGTGCCGGCCGATGTGGTAAAGAGCATTCATCTCCCCCTGTGCGGCGAAGTGAAACGGATTCCGTCCCAAATGGCGGTCCGCTCCGTCATCAGGCACAAGTCCAACATGACGACGGGATGGTTTAAAGAGGATATCTTTCAGCACATGTATGCCTATGGGCGCGAGCATCACCTGAAATGCGGAAACGGGATCGTCGGGATCGGGATCGTCGCGCTGGGCAGCGGCCCGGAGCGGACCTTCTATCAGGACGCCTGGATGCCTGTCGAAAGCGAATAGAATCAGTTCTGCTATACGCGGCGCCCGGTATGACGGC
Organism: Clostridia bacterium; assembly: GCA_017512675.1. Taxonomy (GTDB): domain Bacteria; phylum Bacillota; class Clostridia; order Christensenellales; family Aristaeellaceae; genus RGIG5678. The sequence continues at coordinate 3,640 of JAFWEY010000166.1, forward strand.
GGGACCGGCCGGCACAGACCGGAACCGTTTTTTGAAATTTCAGTTAAAATACCCTTGACAGTAAAGCTGCTTTACTGTTTATAATACGATTGGATCCGGTGATTCGGCAAAGGCTGACCCGTGCTTCGGAGCCTTTCCGAATCGGAGGACGCGGGTCGTATTCGGAACGACGCGAAAAACACGGGACACTGGGAAAGGAGCTGCAAATCATGAGGAAGTCATTATCGTTGTTGATTGCGCTGGCGCTGGTCCTGGCCTTCTGCATATGCGCTCACGCCGAAAGCGCATACAAGCCGGGGACATACACCGCATCGGCGCAGGGTTTCGGGGGTACGGTTACGGTAACGATCGAGATAGGCGGCGAAGGGATCCTGTCCGTCGTCTGCGAGGGAGAAAACGAAACCTCCGGCATCGGCGGAGAGGCGATGCCCAAGCTGGCCGATGCGGTCCTTGAGGCACAGGGGGCCGATATCGACGGCATCACCGGCGCCACGCTGACGAGCGGCGCGGTGATTTCGGCCGTAAACGAGTGCCTTGCGGAAGCAATGGGCGAGACGGTCGAGATTCCCGCTGTGAAGATGCTCCCCGGCACCTACACC
>JAFWEY010000167.1 GCA_017512675.1 Clostridia bacterium
ATGAACTGGCTCGTGAACGCCTCTTCGCTCGCGCGTTTGCCGAGGCCTTCCGTTTCGTTCGGCGTGTCGATCGCGAGCGAGGCGATGGTGCCGTCCTCCGCGAACGCCGCTTTGACCGTCACTTCGCCGCCGAAGCCCTGGCCAGACGCGGTCGTCTCCGCAGCCGGTTCCTCTGCTGTCTCTTCAGCCTGCGCTTCCGCCGGTTCTTCTTTGTTCTCTTCAACAGGTTCTTCGGCCGCCGCTTCCGCGGGTTCTTCCGCCGGCTCCTCCGCCGGTTCTTCCGTTTCAGCCGCTTCGCCGGCGCTCATCCCGTTCAGGATGTCCAGCACCGCGGTCGAAGTCACCGTCGCACCCGTCAGTGCCTCGATCCCGTCTTCCCCGTACGCGAACGGCGCCTTTTTGCCGATGAACTGGCTCGTGAACGCCTCTTCGCTTGCGCGTTTGCCGAGGCCGTCCGTTTCGTTCGGTGTGTCGATCGCGAGCGAGGCGATGGTGCCGTCCTCCGCGAACGCCGCTTTAACCGTCACTTCGCCGCCGAAGCCCTGGCCGGACGCGGTCGTCTCCGCGGCCGGTTCCTCTGCAGTCTCTTCAGCAGGCTCTTCAGCCGCCGCTTCCGCGGGTTCTTCCGCCGGCTCTTCCATTTCAGCCGTTTCGCCGGCGCCCATCCCGTTCAGGATGTCCAACACCGCGGTCGAGGTCACCGTCGCGCCCGTCAACGCCTCGATCCCGTCTTCCCCGTATGTGAACGGCGCCTTCTTACCGATGAACTGGCTCGTGAACGCCTCTTCGCTCGCGCGTTTGCCGAGGCCGTCCGTCTCGTTCGGCGTGTCGATCGCGAGGTATTCAATCGTTCCGTCTTCCGCAAGGCCGGCGTTTACCGTGACGTCGCCGCCGAAGCCCTTGCCGGATGCTGTCGTTATATCCCCTTCATAGGCCGCGGTCTCTTCCGCCGGCTCCTCCGCCGGTTCTTCAGCGGGTTCCTCTTCCGGCTCTTCCGAAACCGGCAGCGCGGATTTGTCGCCCGCCGGAACGATCTCGTTCAGAGCGTTCAGCACCGCGGTTGAGGTTACCGTCGCGCCGGTCAGCGCTTCGATGCCGTCTTCCCCATAGGCGAACGGCGCCATTTTGCCGATGAACTGCCCTGTAAAGTCGCTCTCCGACGCGCGCTTGCCCAGACCTTCGGTCTCGTTCGGCGTATCGATCGACAGCGCGGAAATCGAATTGTCAGGATTCAGGCGGGCGGTCACCGTCACGTCGCCGCCGAAGCCTTTCGCGGTCGCACTGACTGGTTCCGCCGATTCGACGCCTTCGCCGGCCATCACCGCGTTGATCGCCTTGAGCGCGGCGGTCGAAGTCACCGTTGCGCCGGTCAGCGCCTCGATGCCGTCTTCGCCGTACGTGAACGGCCCGCTCTTTCCGATAAACTGCCTGGTGAAATCCTTCTCCGACGCGCGCTTGCCCAAGCCTTCGGTCTCGCCGGGGGTGTCGATCGCGAGGTATTCGATCGTTCCGTCGGCTGCCTTGCCGATGGTAACCGTCACGTCGCCGCCGAAACCGGTTTCCGTCGCGGACGACGTCGCGCCGGTGTAAACGGTATCCTCTTCCAGCAATCCGAGCTGATAGGTGTATATGTAATTCGCAACCGCGTTTACGCCGCCGGTGACCGCACCGGAGGAAATCGACGCGCCGGTTACGCTGTCGACATCCTGTTTCAGAACCAACGTCGGTTTTTTACCCTTGAACTGATCGGTGAATTTCGATTCTTTGGTACGGGCGCCGAGGCCGGCTGTTTCCGAGAAATCCGGGCCGCCCACCGAAATGCCGGTGATCGTTCCTTCCGTATCCACGCCGGTGATGACTTCCACTGGCCCTCCGAAGCCCGTTACCGTCGTTTGTCCTACATAGCCGACGGTTTCCCCGCTTTCGCTGAGGCCAGCGTACAGGCTGTCCAGCGAATAGCGGCTTTCCTCCAGTTCCAGTGCCTCAAAGGAATTCGCCGCTTCCATAACGCCGGCGCGCGCTGCATCCGCTGCCAGCGCTTCCTGCTGTTCAATCTGCCCCTTCGTCACCTGATTGGTTGCACTGAGCAGCAGTCCGGCCACCAGTCCGATGACGCACAACACCGCCCATGCGGGCAAACGCTTTTTCACGTTCCCTCGCCCTCCTTGCCTGAATGATCGGGTTTACTGGTCCATATATTCCAGCGCGCCGGACGTATAGGTTACAGACCGGTCGCGCGCGATAAACAGCGCTTCGGCATTTTCGATGCCTTCGATGAATTCCGCGCCCTTTTCCCTGCCAAGCGCAAAGGCCGCCGTGGCCAGCGCGTCGCCCCACATGGAGCTTTCCGAAAAGATGGTCACTGACGCCAGTTCGTTCTGCACCGGATATCCGGTATCGGGATCGAGAATGTGATGATAGCGCACCCCATCCAAATCAAACCCGCGTTCATAGATCCCGCTCGTTACGGTGGACCCGCCGCGATTGACGGAAACCAGCATGTAATTGCCGGTGGGCTGATCGATATCCTGAATGCCGACGCGCCACACGGAGCCGTCGGGCTTCAGTCCGATCGCCACGATGTTGCCGCCGAAAGAAAGGATTGCGCTCTTTACGCCCAATCCTTCCATATAGTGCTTCACTCCGTCCGCGATGTATCCCTTGGCGACGCCGCCGAGATCGATCTGCATGCCGGCCGGAAGCGTTACGGTGTTCCCCTCGATGCGGACCTGGGTGTAGTCCACAAGGGCCGCCGCCCGCTGAATTGCCTCGGCGTCAGGCAGGACCGCTGCGCCTGATGTGAAATCCCAAAGCGCCGAAACCGGCGCGATCGTAATGTCAAAAGCCCCGCCGGACATTTGGCCGACCTGCAGCGCGCAGTTCAGGATTTCGATCGTTTCGTCGGAAACCTGCACCGGCGCGCCCTGGGCATGATTGATGTTCCACACATCGCTGCCCTCGACGGTTTTGGACAGCAGCTTTTCATACCGGTCGCATTCCGCCAACGCCTGATCGAGCACGGATGCGTCCGTGACATAGGCGGTGAGCGTAACCACGGTATCGAAATAGAAACCGACCGCAGACTGTTTTTCCGTCCCGCTTTCGGCGGCGGCACAGCACGCCATCAGGCACAGTGCAGTCAAAACGAGTATCACGCGCTTCATGAAATCGTCTCCCCCGTTGCTTTCAGAGCCCGGAACACCAGCCGCGCGACAAGCCCGGTCAGGCAGCCGACCGCCGCGCCGATCCCGACAAGCACTGGCAGATATGTGTACAGGAGCTGCGGCGTATGGAAGGTCAGACTCGCGGCAAAAATCTGCCCGACGTTGTGGGCGACCGCGCCTGCCAGCGAAACACCAAGAACCGACCGTTTTCTGTCGCGGCGAATCAGCGCGAACGCCGCGAATCCCGCCAAAGCCGCCAGCGTGATCAGAATGACGCACCAGAGCATCTGCCCCCTGGGCGAGGGATACCGCATCAGCAGCCAGGCGTCGCTGATCAGCGAAAGGATGCCGATCGCCAGCGCTCCGAGATCCGGCGCCTTCTTCACCGCCAGCATCACCAGCAGACTCAGGATGCCGCCGCTCAGGCTGTAGAGAATCGCGCTCACGGAGCCGAACATAAAGCCCGAAAGGACCACCTTCACCAGCATCAGCACCACCGCGCTCTGCCAGTTCATCAGATAGATTGCGTACAGCAGCACCGTGTTTGCAAGGCCCAGCTTGATTCCCGGGATCGCGCCTCCCAGAAAGGCAGACAAGGGATTTGCCTTGTCAAGATATCCCAGAACCAGCGCGAGCGCGGTCAGAAGACCGAAACGCGCCACGTTCTTCGTCGTAATCTTCAATCATCCACCCTCCGGCGGTTAAGCGCCGCGCACTTCAACGGAGATCTTCTGGGGCAGGCAGATGATGAATCCGCCCATCACCCGCATTTCCAGATTGTCGCGCGTCACCATTCCCATGTTCACGCAATCCTGATTTTTACAGGTCGCGCTCTCCATATAGACGGATTCGCTCGTGATGCGAACCACGTTTTCCACACCGTCTCCCTGCGTGACGGATACGGTATGCTCCACCCCAAACGGCAAATCGATCAGCGGTTCACCGTTCAGCGTAAGATACACCCGGATTTCTTCCGGGTTATCCGGGTCGACGCAGGCCGTTTCGGCCGGTTTCCCATCGAGCAGAACAACGACGGCATCGCCGCTTTCCCGTCCGCATCCGCCGGTTCCGACCGCCGCAAAGGCAAGCAAAACGAGAACGGAACAGATGCATATCGCGCGGCGGACCCGTTTGTCCATGCTTCCTGAACTACCTCCGGCTGAGAATCAATGTATAGGTATAGTTATTATAACAGTTTAAAACCCGCAACGCAAGCGAATTGAAGAACGCACCATATTAAATATCAGAACACTGACAAGCAGCAGCCATACCGCAAACAATCCGGCCTGGATAACGGAATTGCTATTTCAGCACGTCACCGGTATTTGCTTCCCGCTGAACGCTGGAGCCGGACCGCACAGGTGCGGGCCGGGTGCAGATCCCGGACTTCGCATCGGCTCATGCATAATCTTTCCCAGATCCGCACCGGCTTGCAGCCTTTGTCTCATTTATGCAATATTCATAACTTTCATTTATCCTACAATACCGAACAATTATTTGATTTTTTGTCAACCTTCATCTATAATATATACGTTGGATTATATCGACAATTATTCTGCCCTGTCCCTTGACCTACAGCCAAAGGCCATGCCGGGAAGGTGATCTCTATGATCGATACCAAGCTCTATTCCCTGTTAAGGGTATACGAAACCGGAAATTTCACGAGAGCGGCAGAACAGTTGTCTCTCACGCAGCCGGCCGTCAGCCAGCACATCCGCACGCTCGAAAAGGAATTGAACGTGCGCATTTTCGAGCGGAGTTCAAGCGAACTGCATGTGACCAACGAAGGGAAAATGATCATAAAGTGCGCCAAACGCATCATCGCGCTGTACAACAACCTTCAGCGCGATCTCTCCAGCGAGCGGCGTCAGATTACATCCATGACCGTCGGCATTACCCATACGGCCGAAAGCAACGCGATTGCCGAAGCGCTGGCGCGCTACGTCAACACGCACGAGGGAATCAACATCAAGCTTCGCACCGATACAGCGAGCAACCTGTGCGACCTGCTTCGCAATTATGAGCTGGATTTCGCAATCATCGAAGGCCACATAGCGGATCCGCAGCTGCAGCAGCTGATGCTGGATACCGATTATCTGGTTCTGGCTGTCGCTCCGGATCACAGGCTCGCGGGCAAATCCGCGGTGACGATACAGGATCTCAAGGAAGAAAAGATGATCCTTCGCCTGCCGGATTCGGGCACCCGCAATCTGTTCGTGGCTTCGCTGGAAGCCCAAAACATGTCCATCGAAGAATTCAACGTGGTTCTGGAAGTGGATAATATCGCCACCATCAAGGATTTGATCCGACGGGATTTCGGCGTTTCCGTCCTGGCGCGGAGCGCCTGCCAGGACGAACTGCGAAAGAACAAAATCGCGGTGCTTCCGATCGAAAACCTCAGCATGATGCGGGAAATCAACATCGTGTATTCCCAGGATTTCGATCACCCGCAGGTGCTGCAGGATATCATGAAATGCTACCGCGACGTTCAGGCTCTGTCCGACGAATCCGCCAAGCCCTGACAGGCTGCGCTCCCCGGCGCGGCTTTTTTGTCCCTTCCCCTTTTTCCGGGGCCCCGCCGAAACCGGCGGGGCCCCTTCATGATCCCGGTGTCAGTTTTCAAAGAACGGCGCCAGATCCGGCGCCAGGGCGAGAGCTTCTTCCCGGTTCAGCAGCTGATAACTGAAATACGAAAAATCCGGCACGGTGACGCAGCTGACCACCGTCGTGTCCTTTGCGCCAGGGCACGGCCGCACGCCGAAAAGGGTGCCGGCGGGAATCAGACAGCAGGGCTCGGCATCCGGCTGCGCCCCCAGTTTCCGGACGGAGATTTGCCCGTTTCCTTCCGCACACCAGATCTCAAGCGTTTCGCCCGCATGCCACAGCCAATACTCGTCGCTGTCCAGCCGGTGAAAATCCGCCCTTTCACCGGCGGCCAGTGCGTAATATATGACGCCTGACGCCCGGCGCTCCCCGCCCGCGTATTCTTCGTGATAGAGTTTCCGGAAGGCACCGCCTTCCACGTGCGGCGCAAGGCCGAGCCTTTGCGCCAATTCTGAACCCGTCACCCGCATTCCCTCCTGCCGTTCCGGTTTGAATTCCTCTGCCGCGAGCCGCGCCTCCGCGCAGTGCCGCCCGTTCGGATCGAAACACCTTCACCGTTCGGGCCGCGTGAAGCAAAGCGCGGGAGCGGATTCGCCATCGAATCCGGCTCCCCCGCGCACAGGTTTGAAGCTCCGGACAATTCACGCCGCCCGCTTTCGCATCCGATTCCGCCGCGGCATCCCGGCATGCGCCTTCCAGGCAGCGGGACGCGCGCTGCGGGAACGGAGCTCTCCAATGCCCCCGCGGCCGAAGACCGGCCTGCGAACCCGCGTTTTTCCGATCAGTCCATTTTCAAAACAGCCATGAACGCTTCGCTCGGCACTTCCACCGTTCCGACCTGCCGCATTCGCTTCTTGCCTTCTTTTTGCTTCTCGAGCAGCTTCTTCTTGCGCGTGATGTCGCCGCCGTAGCACTTGGCAAGCACGTCCTTGCGCAGCGCCTTCACCGTTTCCCTGGCGATGATCTTTCCGCCGATCGCCGCCTGAATCGGAATTTCAAAGAGCTGTCTCGGGATTACCTCCTTCAGCTTTTCCGCGATGGAGCGGCCGCGCGGATACGCGCGGTCCTTGTGCACGATGATCGAAAGCGCATCGCACATATCGCCGTTGAGCAGCATATCCAGCTTGACCAGATCGCTCTTCACATAACCGTTCAGTTCGTAGTCGAAGGAAGCGTAGCCGCGGGTTCTGCTCTTGAGCTGATCGAAGAAATCGAAGATGACCTCGTTCAGCGGCAGATCGTACTTCAGAACGACGCGTCCGCCGTCGATGTATTTCATATCCCGGAACGTTCCGCGCTTGTCCTGGCACAGCTCCATGATGGTGCCGGTGAATTCCTGCGGCGTAATCACCTGTGCGTCCACCATCGGCTCCTCCATCCAGGCGATTTCCTGCACCGGCGGCAGATTCGAGGGGTTGTCGATCATCAGCGTGGTCCCGTCCGTTTTGATCACCTTATAGATGACGCTCGGCGCCGTGGTCACAAGGTCCAGATCGAATTCCCGCTCCAGCCGCTGCTGGATAATTTCCATGTGCAGAAGCCCCAGGAAGCCGCAGCGGAAGCCGTAGCCCAGCGCGGTGGAGGTTTCGGGTTCGAAGGACAGCGCGGCGTCGTTGAGCCTGAGTTTCTCCAATGCGCCTTTCAATTCCTCGTAGTCGGCGCCGTCAGCCGGATAGATGCCGCAGTACACCATCGGCAGCACCTTTTTGTAGCCGGGCAGCGGTTCGGGCGCCGGACACGCCGCCAGCGTAATCGTATCGCCGACTCTGATATCCGCGATATCCTTGATCGAAGCCGCGATGTACCCCACGTCGCCGGCCGCCAGTTCGCCGGTGGGAAGATAGCCGCCCGGACGGAACGCGCCCGTTTCGGTGACGTCGAATTCGCACCCGCCCGCCATCATCCGGATGCGGTCGCCGACGCGAACCCTGCCGGACATGATGCGCACCGAGGAAATCGCGCCGCGGTAATTGTCGTAATACGAATCGAAGATCAGCGCTTTGAGCGGAGCATCCGAATCCCCTGTCGGCGGCGGGATGCGGCTGACCACCTGTTCGAGCACGTCCTCGATGCCGATGCCCTGCTTGGCGGAAACCAGCGGACAGCCCTCGGTATCCAGGCCGATTTCATCTTCGATTTCGCTTTTCACCACTTCCGGCTGCGCGCTCGGCAGATCGATTTTGTTGATGACCGGCAGGATCTCCAGGTCGTGCTCCAGCGCCATGTAGACATTGGCCAGGGTCTGCGCTTCTATGCCCTGGGTCGCGTCCACCACGAGTATCGCGCCTTCGCACGCTGCCAGCGCCCGGGATACCTCGTAGGTGAAGTCCACGTGACCGGGCGTGTCGATCAGGTTCAGCTCGTACTGTTCGCCGTTTTTCGCCGTATACGGCAGCCGCACGGCCTTCGACTTGATCGTAATGCCGCGCTCCCGCTCCAGCTCCATCGAATCCAGAACCTGTTCGGTCATATCGCGCGTGTCCATGACGCCCGTGGTCTCCAGCAGGCGATCCGCCAGCGTCGATTTGCCGTGGTCGATATGTGCTATGATACAGAAATTGCGAATATTCTGCTGCTTCAATGCGTTTCGCTCCTGTTTTCGGATGATGGCTTATTGTACAATAGAAAACGCGGAATTGCAAGCACCGCGCGTTTATGTTATACTGTTATTTGTGCGTTCCGCCTGTCTCCGCCTCCGGCGCGGGCAAAGCGGCCCACTTCTTTTCCGGGGGGGAGTTGCTCTTGAAACGTTTTGCCCGTTCCGAGGTGTTCGCCTGTTGCCTGATGATCGCCGGGCTCGTCTGCTGCGCAGCCGGCTACCGGATGTTCCTGGTGCCCAACGATATCGCCGCCGGCGGCTTCACCGGCGCGGCGCAGCTGGTCCATGCCGGAACCGGCCTACCCGTCGGCTGGGTCGCTCTGGCGATGAACGTCCCGCTGTTCGCGGTTTCCCTGCGGTCGATGGGGCTGCGGTTCGGGCTGAAATCGCTGATCGCTTCGATTCTGCTGTCGCTGTTCATCGATTATCTGCCGATCCCGCAGGCCACCGACGACCCGCTGCTGGGCGCGCTGTTCGGCGGCGTCGCGGCGGGCGCCGGCTTCGGCTTGATCCTGCGGGCGGGCGCGACGACCGGCGGCAGCGACATGCTGGCCAGGCTGATCGTGCGGCGGCTGCCGGTGTTCAAAATCGGCGTGGTCACCTTTCTGATCGACGCGATCGTCATCACCGCGTCCGCCTTCGTCTTCGATACGGCCCGCGCGCTGTGGGCGCTGGTCTCCGCGTATGCGATGAACGCAGTGATGGACACCGTGTACGAAGGCCCGAATCTCGCAAAATGCTACTATATTATTTCGGAAAGCAACGACGTCATCGCCCGCCGCATTCTGACCGAAATGAACCGCGGCGCGACCGAGCTGTCGGCGCGGGGCATGTATTCCGGCAGGGAACGCCCGGTACTGCTGTGCGTGGTCAGCCGGCTCGAATCCCTGAAGCTGCGGCAAATCGTGGCGGAGACGGACCCGAAAGCGTTCATGATCGCGACAAATGTCCACGAAGCGCTGGGCGAAGGCTTCCAGCAGCACGGCGGGACGTAATCTCCCCCGGGCAGGCGGCGCTGGCGCCGGCGGGCTGACGTCGCGCCAGCATCCTTTCGCCGGTTCCGCATTTGTTTTGAATCATAACGTTGGATCGGCAGGAATCCGCGGCGGCGCGTCGAATATACTCAGATTGTGAACTCTGCCCGTATCAGCGGGCATTCGAAGGAGTCGATCGAATGAAAGCGAGAAAAGCAGCCCTGATCGTCATTGATGCGCTCGGCGTCGGCGCACAACACGATTCTGCGGCTTATGGCGACGAAGGTGCCAATACATTCCTGCATGTGTACGAAAAAGCGAAGCCGAATCTTCCCAACCTGACGGATCTGGGGCTTCTGGACATCATCGGGAAGGCCGACCCGAACGGCGAGGACCCGCTGGGATGCTTCGGCAAGCTTCAGGAGCAGGGCGCCGGCAAGGATACGACCACCGGCCACTGGGAGCTGGCAGGCCTGACGCTCAAGGAGCCCTTCCCCACCTTTCCCGACGGATTCCCGCAGGAGCTGATCGACCTGTTCTGCCAGGAAACGGGCTTTGACGGCGTGCTGGGCAACGTCGCGGCATCGGGCACGGAAATCATCGAGCGGCTGGGCAACGAGCACCTGCGCACCGGCCGTCCGATCGTATACACCTCCGCTGACAGCGTATTCCAGATCGCGGCGCACGAGGCGATCATTCCGCCGACGGAATTGTGGCACATCTGCCGCATCGCCCGGCGAATCCTCACCGGAAAATACGCGGTGGGCCGGGTAATCGCGCGCCCGTTCATCGGAAGTCCCGGGTCGTTCGAACGCACCGGCAACCGCAAGGATTTCTCCATCAACCCGCCCAGCCGCACGCTGCTGGACGTGGTGCATGACGCCGGCCTGGACTGCGTGGGAATCGGAAAAATCGAGGATATCTTCAACCATCGGGGGCTGACGTTCTCGGACCACGCCGCCGGCAACACCGCGTGCCTGGACGCCATCGTGAATCAGCTGAAAAAGCCGCGCTTCCACGGGCTTCTGATGGCCAATCTGGTGGACACCGATTCCAAATACGGCCATCGCCGGGATGTGGAAGGATACGCGAAGGCGCTGGAGGAAATCGACGCGCGGCTTCCGGAAATCATGCGGCTGCTGGGCGATGACGGGCTGCTGATGATCACCGGCGATCACGGCTGCGATCCGACCTGGAAGGGAACCGATCACACCCGCGAATACACGCCGATTCTGGTTTACTCTCTGCTGGTGGACGAGTGCGTCGATCTCGGCGTGCGCGATTCCTTCGCCGACGTCAGCGCCACGATTCTTGAGGCGCTGGGGCTCAGAAACTCGCTGGACGGAACGTCGTTCTGGCAGGATATCGCGCTGTAAAAGCAACACCGCACAATTCACCGGCGCACCCGACAGCGTCTTTTGCGCCATCCATTTCCTGCAAATTTCTCGATTTACCTCCAGTAAACCATCGAAATCTGCAGGAACGCCTGACGCAAAATCCGCCTGCCGG
>JAFWEY010000168.1 GCA_017512675.1 Clostridia bacterium
AATGTACACCCGCGGCGCAAAGCCCTGGACCGGCAGCGTCTCCGGCGTCGGGATCCGCCTGCTGAAGGATCCGCAGGCGGAAGCGCGGTACGCCGCCGCCTACGTTCGCCACTTTGTGCGCAGCGAAGGCTGCCGGTACGGCGAAATCCCGATTGCCTGCAAGAACCTGGACGGCGATTACCGGATCGCGCTGGAGCGGGCGTTCCGCGCCGCGGGGATCCCGCTGTTCCTGTCCTGCGGGCGCAGGGCGGATAAGCATCCGCTCAGCGAGTGCCTGCTTTCGGCGCTGCGGGCCGTCGCTGCGGGGTTTTCCGCCGGGGACATTCGCACCTACCTGCGCAGCGGCTTTTCTCCGCTGGACGCGGACGAGTGCGACCGGTTCGTCAATTATCTGGAGGCGCGGGGCATTCGCGGGCGGCGGCTGCTGACCGGGATCTCCCCGCGGGAGAAAACCGATGCCGCGCGGAAGGAAGCGGAGGCGCTGGAAGCGCTGCGCCGGCGGGCGCTGGACCCGCTCGTGCGCCTGCGCGGCGCGCTGAAGGACGCCCGCAGCGCCCGGGACAGCCTGACAGGCGTGTTCCGCTTTCTGACGGAGATCGGCGCGCAGGAGCGGCTGTTCGGGCAAAGGCGAATTCTGGAAAGCGAGGATCTGCCGGAGGCCGCGGCGGAAGGCGTTCAGGTATGGAACCGCATACTGTCGGCGCTGGATCAGATGGCGGACCTGCTTTCGGAGGAAAAGCTGACGGCGCGCAAACTGGCCGGGCATCTCATGCGCTCGCTTTCGGCGGTGGAGGTGAAGCCGCTTCCCCAGGCGGCGGACGCGGTGGAGTGCGGCGAAATCGACCACGTCAAGGCGAAGGGCGTCCGGCTGCTGCTCATTGTGGGATTGAGCGACCGGGAAGCGGAGGCCGGCCGCGGCCTACTGGACGAAGCGGAGATCGCCGGCGCGTCCCGCAGCCTGGACGCCTGGCTGCGGCTGACGGAGGAAGAGAGCCAGTCCCTCGCGCGGCTGAGCCTGAAATCGCTGCTGGCGGCGACCGGGGAAAGGCTGCTGGCGACGTCGCCGATGAGCGACGCCACGGGCCGCGCGCTGAAGCCCGGCTCGGTTCTTGCGGAAATGCAGCGGATTCTGCCGGGCCTGAAGGCGGAAGGCGGGGTCCGGGAGGATCCGGAGGAGGAGGAGCTTCTGCTGGAAACCGCCTCCGGTGCGCTGCTGTGCCTGCCGGAACTGCTTTCCCGGCGCGATCCCCGGACGCTGCCCGTTCTGAACGCGCTGGGGCGGCTTCCCGGCGCGGCCCGGGAGCTTTCGCTGCTGGTCAGGGGCTCGTCGCACACGGTCGGCTCCGAGGCGCTGCAGCCGAAGCTGGCGCAGGCGCTGTTCGGGCCGCTCGAAGGGGTCAGCGCGTCGCGGCTGGAAACCTTCGCCGCCTGCCCGTTCCGGCACTTCGTCCGCTTTGCGCTGCGCCCGGTGCAGTTCGAGCCCTTCTCGCTGCGGCCCCGGGACGAAGGCACGTTCTATCACAGCGCGCTGGAACGGTTTCTGCGGGAGGCCGGGCCATCGGCCGCCGCGATGGACGAAGACGACGCGGCGCGCCGCATGGAAACGATCGCCCGGGAACTGCAGGAGGCGGATCTTCCGTACCTGCAGGACAGGGCGCTGATGCTGTCCGATTACGCCCGCATGCGGGCGACCGCAGGCCGGGCGGCGCGCACTGCCGTCCGCCATCTGGCCGGCAGCAGGTTTCTGCCGCTGGATGTGGAAAGCGACCTGACGGACGGGCAGATTCGAATCCCGCTGGGCGGACAGGCGCATCTGATCGGCCGCATCGACCGGGTGGACGGGTACTTCGCGGAGGGCGGCGGGGAATACCTCAGGATCATCGATTACAAGACCGGCGGCCGCGCCGCCGACCTGCGCGCGATGTACAATGGCCTGGAGCTGCAGCTGCTGCTCTATCTGAAGGCCGCGATCGCGAAGAACGGCGCGAAGCCGGCAGGCGTGTTCTACTTTCCGGTCGGGGATCCGCTGCCCAGGGTCGACAGCGGGGACCGGGAAGAGATCGAAAAAGAGCGCGATAAACAGCTGAAGCTGGACGGGCTGATCCTCAACGACGCCGAAATCATCGGCGCGATGACGCCATCCCCGGAATCGGCGCTGGGCCTGGTGCGGACTTCCGGCGGCTTCCGCGCTTCCAGGCGCCTGCTGGAGGAAGCGGATTTCGATCTGCTGATCCGCCACGCGACAAAGCAGGCCGAATCGATGATCCGGAGGATTCGCGAAGGCGAGACCCGGATTCTGCCGGCAGGGGACAAACAGCGGAATCCCTGCAGGTGGTGCGAGTGCCGCACCGTCTGCCAGTTCGACGAACGGCTTCCCGGCGCCCGGCGCCGGGCCCTTCCCCGGATGGATCAAAAGGACGTGCTGCCGCGCCTGCGGGAGGAATACCGGCAGGAGGACCCGCGGAATCCGCGCGAAGGATGAAGGGAGATGCCGGGAGCACACCGGCTGCGGGCCTGCCTGCCCCGGTCCCGTGCGCCGGCGTTTCCGTGCCCGGACCCCAGCGCCCCGACGCTTCAGCCGGCGCAAACAGGCTGCCTCCCGCGGAACGCGGCGGAGGCAGCCTGTTTCTGTCTTCTTTACCTGAAAACCTGATAGGGAATTCCCGCCCGGTCGAACACGTCCAGGAAGTATTTCGGCGCCTGGCTCTCGTCGAAATCCGGCGCGTAGGTTTTGCCCACCATTTCGTACTTGGCGCCGGCCGCGCGCTGGTAGGGTAGAATGTCCACCCGCACCAGGGAGGGGGCGCCGCCGGCCAGGGAGGCGACGGTTTCAAAGTGCTCCCGGGTGTCGTTCACGCCGGGGATCATCGGCATGCGAAGGATGAACGGCGTATTGCCCGCGGCCAGAAACTGCGCGTGCCGGCGGATCGGCGCCTGGTCGACCCCGGTGTAATGACGGTGCTTTTCCGGATCGGACACCTTCCAGTCCATCATGACCAGCGCGCACTTTCGCATCACGTCCCGGAACACGTCGTCCGACGTGTAACCGCTGGTTTCCACCGCTGCCGGGATCCCGCCGAGCTCGTCGATGACCCTGGAGACGAACGTCCACTGCAAAAGCGGGTCGCCGCCGGAAAAGGTCACGCCGCCGCCGGACATGCGGAACACGTCCGCGTCCTTCCTGAGCCGCTGCGCCAGCGCCTTCGCCTGCCAGCGGGTGCCGACGATTTTCCGCAGGCCGCCCCGGCACACCGGAACGCATTCGCCGCAGGCGATGCACGCGTCCGGATGCCTGCACACCCGCCTGCACGCGCCGCAGTGCACGCAGGCGGCGGTGGAAACCATCAGCTGCGGCCTGGGCGACAGTCCTTCCGGATTGTGGCACCACTGGCAGCGCAGCGGGCACCCTTTCATGAACACCGTCGTGCGGATGCCCGGGCCGTCGAACACCGCGAATTCCTTGATGTCGAATACGATTCCTTCGTTCTCCGTCATACCGACAGCTCCGCTCTGCGGATGATGTGATCCTGGTAGCATTTGTCCAGTTCCACGAAATATCCGCTCCAGCCCCATACGCGCACGATCAGGTTGCGGTGGTTTTCCGGATGCACCTGCGCGTCCAGCATCCGCTCGCGGTTGACCGTATTCAGCTGCAGCTGATGGCCGCCGCGCAGCACGAACAGCTGCACCAGCTGCGCCACCTTGGTGATCGATTCCTCCTGGGTGAAGACGCTGTTCGAGAATTCGATGGTCAGCGGCCCGCCGTTGATCGTCCGTTTCAGGTTGGGCTTGGTGAAGGATTTGATTAGCGAAACCGGCCCGTTCAGCCGAATGTTCAGCGAAGGCGAATAATTGGCCGGCAGCGGCACGCCGGCTTCCCGCCCGTCCGCGGTGGCGCCCAGCTCGTTGGCGTGGAAAATGTAGAACATCGCCGAGCCGGTGCCGGGGCGAATGATGCCGCCCCGCTCGTTCTTCAGGCCGGAAACCGCGTCCGCGAAGGTGTCCAGCAGCCAGCTCATCAGGCTGTCCGCCGCGTCCTCGTCGTTGCCGACCTTCGGGCAATGGTATTTCAGCTTGTCGTGCAGCGCGTCAAAGCCCACAAAATCCTGCCGCAGCGCTTCCAGCAGCTCCTCCGCCGGAAGGCTCCCGCGGAATACCTCCTGGTCCACCGCGGCGAGCATGTCGGCGGCCGGCGCCACGCCGGTGCCGTGCAGGCCCCAGTTGTTGTACTTGCAGCCGAGGGAGATGTCCTTTTCGTTTTCCAGGCACCCTTCGAAGAACAGCGACAGGTAAGGGGAGGGGATGAAGTACAGGTTTTTCCGTTCCTCCACGCTCTGACGGACGCTCGCGAAAATCTCGCCGCGCACGATCTCCTTCAGTTCGTCCAGCGTTTTGCATTCGCCCAGGTGTTCGCGGATCACCCTGTCGACGATGTTCGCGAAGGGCAGCGCGCCGATGTTGACGATGTCCATGCCCTTGCCGGGAATGATGAATTCCCAGCAGGCGGCCATCACGTAATTGCGCGCGTCCTGCGTTTCGTATCCCAGCGCCTCCAGCGCGGGAATCGCGACGTCGTCGTTCTCGTACTGCGGAAAGCCCAGGCCGAGTTTCGTCAGCTGGGTTCCCATTTCGTAAATCTCCAATGGGGTTTTGCTGTTGACGCGGAGGTTGATTTTCGGGTCGATCAGCCTGAGCTCGGCGGACGCCCGCAGGCACCATTTGGACAGCAGGTTGAACCCGTCGCAGCCGTCCGGCAGCATGCCGCCCAGCACGATGCTCTGCCCGTTGTCGCCCTGCTGCATGCCCGGATACATGTCGCTGTCCCGGTTGCAGGCCAGGAAGAACGCCTCCAGCAGCTCAAACGCGCTTTCCTCGGTTTCCCGCCCCGCGTCCAGATCGGCCTGCAGGTAAGGCATCATATACTGATCGAAGCGCCCCATCGTGTTGTGATAGTCGCCTTCGCACCACAGCGCGTAGTGCAGGATGCGCATCGACTGCAGCGCTTCCCGGAAGGTTCGCGGCGCCTGGGCGGGCACCCGCGCGAGGGTATCCGCCAGAAGCGTGTATCCCTTTTCCCGGGCGGCGGCCTCGTACCGGCGGGTCAGATCGAGCACCGCGTCGATGGAGATGCGCATGGCGCGGTGGAGTTCGCAGTCGTTCAGCGTTTCCCGGATCGCCAGAAGGCCCCGGCTGAACACGGACGCGTAATCCGGAGACAGGTTGCTGACGTTGCCCAGCTCGTGGATGAAATGGCTGCCGGTGATTTCCGCCCATTCCGCGTCGCCGAAGATCCTCGGCAGGTTGGGGACGGTGCGGGTAAAGGCGATCAGCTCGTTTTCGAAGATGTAGGGCGTTTCCATTTCAAGCGCCTGCCGGAGCCGCAGCGCGGTGCGCATCGTGTCGCTGAGCGACCTGTCCCGGTAGGTCAGCGGCATCTCCGGGTCCAGATGGATCCTCGCCGCATGGTGCAGCTGCTCCCACTGAAAGTGCATCAATTGAGTGATACGGTTTGTCATGGCCATCCTCCGTTATTTCACAGTTTGATCCGCCGGTAGCCCAGGTATTTGCTGAGCGCTTCTTCCACCTGACGGACGTGGTTGCCCGGGGTGATGATCGCGTGGTGGCGGAAGCCTTCCTCCTGCATCGAGAACAGCTTGTCCTGCAGGCCGGCCATCTTCATTACCCCAGGCGTGCCGAAATACCCGTTTTCGATCGGGTCGTCGGTGATTTCCGCGCTTTCCACGAAGTAATGCACTTCGCCGTTTTCCGTGCGCCCGCCGGCGATGGTGATTTCACCGGGCTTGATGTGCCCGACGTTTACGCCCCAGGAGCAGTTCTCGCCCTGGGTCTTGGTGAACATCAGGTGCTCCTCGATGTGACCCGGCTTCACCATCAGCTCCACGGGCAGCGGCCCGCAGTGGAACAGAATCGCCTTTTCCGGATCGGTCCCGTAGTTGTTGTTGATATCCAGGCAGCCGGTGGGCTGGCCGGATGCCGCGTTCATTGCCACCATCATCAGCGCGTTGGACGCGTCGGTTTCGCAGGCGGCGGGAATACCCAGCGAATTGTAGATGCCGAGCAGCGCACAGGGAGCGATGTGCAGCATGTGCTGCAGTTCGCTCCAGCAGCGGATCGCGATGCCGTCCAGGCGATCGCCGCGGATGATGTCCAGCAGCGCCGCGCCCAGCCGGGACAGGCTGTCCAGCGCGTAGTCCGGCGCGTCCCGGTAATCGCCGGTGGCGGTCAGCTTTTCCCGGAACCACGCGGCGCCTTCGCCGCGGGCGTCGGTCGCCTCGTATTTTTCCATGATCGCGGTCAGGTCGTAGCTCTCGGTGTCGATGCCGACCCGTTCCATCGCGCCTTCATCGTAGCGCACGGATTTGAAGGCCGTGGTGCGCGCGCCGAAAACGCCCAGGCGCATGTAGCGCATCTTCTTTACGACGCGGCAGATCGCGGTGAAATCGTTCAGTTCCTTTTCGAAATCGGCGCTGAGCGGGTGCATCACGAAGGGCTTGCCGGAGGTGAAGCGGAAGCCCATCTGCTTGAACACCGAGCACAGGCCGAGCTTGCCGCAAAACGCGTCGCGCCGGTGGGCGAAATCCATTTTGCCGATTTCGTCGGGGTACGCCTGCAGCAGCACCGGCACGTTCACGTCCCGCAGCGCTGCCTTGATGCCGTTCTCGTCGCCGAAGTTCGGCAGGCTAATGATCACGCCGTCGTATTCGCCGCGGTGCCTGTCCAGAAAATCGTGGTAGACCATGCCTTCCTGGGTGGTTTCCACCGCGTCGTATTTTACCAGGCCCGAATCGATCGTGAGCAGTTCGATCCCCGCCTTTTCCGCCGCGGAACGCATGTCGCCGTATGTCGCTTCGATGACCGAGCTGGGGAAGAAGCCGCGGTTAGCCACCAACAGAGCCAGTTTCATTGAAGTCCCTCCTTGTGTTTGTCAGGCGTTCTTTCCGATCGTGTACGCCAGGATGTTTTCCTGGGTCATATCCGCCTTGTCCTGAATCTCCGCGACGATGGCGCCGCCCCGCATCACGTAGATGCGATCCGACATGCCGATCAATTCGGGCATGTCCGAGGAGATCATCATGACCGCGACGCCGCTTTCCGCGATCTGATCGATCATGCGGTAGATTTCCGCCTTCGCGCCGACGTCGATGCCGCGGGTGGGCTCGTCCAGGATCAGCAGGCGGGGATTGGTGGCCAGGCACTTGCCCAGAATGATCTTCTGCTGGTTGCCGCCGGACAGCGTGCGCACCAGCTGGGAAAGCGAATTGCACACCACGTTCAATTGGGATACCGTCTTTTCCGCCAGTTCCCTCTCCTTTCCGCCGAACATGAAGAACCGGGGGAACATCCGGAACAGCGACGCCAGCGAGATGTTCTGCGCCACGTCCATATCCAGCACCAGGCCTTCGCTCTTGCGGTCCTCTGTGAGATAGACGATGCCGTGCCGGATCAGATCGGCGGGGTTCAGGGTCTTGAGCTGCCTGCCCTGATAGAACACCTCGCCTCCGAAGCATTTGCGGTAGCCGAAAACGGACTTCGCAAGCTCCGTGCGTCCGGCGCCGACCAGCCCGCCCATGCCGACGATTTCGCCGGCGTTGATGTGCATCGAGATCGGCGCGGTCTTTTCCTCCAGCCGCAGGTTCCGGACCTCCAGCACCGGTTCGTGCCCCGGCACGTGCCTGTTTTCGTACATCGCGCCGAGAGTGCGCCCGACCATCATGGCCACGATGGTGTCCACGTCGAAATCCCTGCGCTCCAGGGTGCCGATGGACTGGCCGTCCCTGAGGACGCTCAGCCGGTCGCCGACGCGCTCGAATTCCTCCAGACGGTGCGAGATGTAGATGATGGACACGCCCTGTGCGCGCAGCTTGTCGATCAGCGCGAACAGGATGTCGATTTCCCGCTGGGTCAGCGAGGAGGTGGGCTCGTCCATGATGATGATCCGGCAGTCGTAGGAGAGCACCTTGGCGATCTCCACGATCTGCTGCTGCGCCGTGGACAGGTCCTTGACCAGGGTCTCCGGCGGAATGTTGGTGACGCCCATTTCGTCGAGCAGCTGCGCGGATTTCGCCCGCATCGCGCTTTTGTCCTTGACGCCCCTGCGGACGATTTCCCGCCCCATGAAGATGTTGTCGCTGACCGACAGGTTGCCGCACAGGTTCAGCTCTTGGTGGATGAAGCCGATGCCGGCTTCCAGCGCCTCTTTGGCGTTTTTCGGGCGGATGACTTTGCCGTCCAGCAGCACCTCACCCTCGTCCGGCGGGATCAGCCCGCCCAGCACCTTCATCAGCGTGCTCTTGCCGGCGCCGTTTTCCCCGACGAGAATGTGCACCTCGCCTCTGTTCAGGTCAAAATCCACTTTGTCCAGAATCCTGACCGTCGAATTGCGGATGGCAACGCCGTAGCTGTCAAAGATGTATTTGGTGATGCCCCGCATTTCCAGGATCGGTTTCTCTGCCATGGTGATGCCCTCCCTTCTACAGCTTGCGGTTCTTCCAGGCGTCCAGGACGATGGCGATCAGGATCACCACGCCCATCAGCGGCTGGTACAGGTAGATGTTGACCGCCATCAGGTTCACGATGTTTTCGAGGGTTTTGGTTACCAGCACGCCGAACAGGCAGTTCACCACGCTGGATACGCCGCCCGCGAGGGAGGTGCCGCCGACGACGGCGGCGGTTACGATTTCAAAGGTGTAGTTGGAGCCGCCCAGGTTGCTCTGCGCGCAGTTGACGCGGATCGTGAGCAAAACCGAGGCGAGCGCGACCAGCGTGGAGGAGATTACGTAAGTCGCCACGTTGAGCCGCGCGGTGCGGACGCCGGAGAGGCGCGCGGTTTTGGCGTTGAAGCCGAATACCGACAGGTTCCGGCCGTAGGTGGTTTTGTGGCGAACGACGTACATGATCGCCGCGACGATCAGCGCGATGAACACGTAGCTCGGCAGCTTCAGAATCTGCCCGATCAGCCCGTTCTTCATCGCCTCTTCCGGCACGCCGCCGGCGAAGATCATCAGCGGACGGCTGGTGCCGAAGGCGAGCAGGTCCTCCGGGAGCTGGTAAAACGCGTCGCCCTTGCCGAAAATCTGCGCGATGCCGTACAGCACGTAGCCGGAGCCCAGCGTGGCGATAAACGCCGGCACGTGCAGGAACTGCACGATGCTGCCGTTGACCAGGCCGACCGCCGCGCCGATCAGAAGCGTCAGCGGAATCGCCTGCCAGGCGGCGATCCCGTAGCGCTTGGTCATCATGCCGAGCAGCACGCTGCACAGCCCCAGCGTGTAGCCGAGGGAAAGATCGATGCCGCCCGTGGTCAGAATCAGCATCAGGCCCATGCACGCCACCAGCGGCACCGCGGCCTGCTTGATGACCGTCATCACGTTGCGGGGGGTAAAGAAATTGGGGACGAACAGGGAGGACAGGAGAAACAGCACCGCGAAAAACAGGATGCTGCCGTGGTTTTTCAGGAAGCGCACCCAGAGGCTCTGGGACGTTCCTTTGCTCTTTTCCAGCGTATTCTGCAAACCGGAACGCCTCCTTTACCGGCCGCCGCCGTTTTCCACGACGGTGAACTGGGCTGTTTTGCTTTCGCTGCGCAGGCGGCTGAACATTGAAACCGCCACCACCGCGATGATGATCACGCCGACAAGAATGTTCTGATAAAACGAATGAACCGCCAGAAGGTTCAGTATATTTCGAATGGATCCGATGATCAGTGCCCCGACCATGGACATGATCACCTTGCCTTCGCCGCCGGACATGCTGACGCCGCCGATGATGCAGGCGGCGATCGCGTCCAGCTGATACGGCTCGCCCTGCGTCGGATGCGCCGTATCCAGCTGCGCGGCCAGCAGCACGCCTGCCGACGCCGCGCAAAAGCCCGACGCGGCGAAAACGAACAGCTTGATTTTGGCCGTGTCGATGCCGACGTTCTTCAGCACCTGCTCGTTGCCGCCCAGCCCGTAGATGCGCGTGCCGATGGGCAGCATCGTGGTGACGAAGATGCCCGCCGCGACGAATACGATCATGATGTAATCGGAAATCGGAATGCCCAGAAACGAACCGTTGCCCAGGAATACGTAGGACTTTGGGAAACCGCCGAAGGAGCGCCCGTTGTTGAACAGGTACGCCAGGCCCTGGGTGATCTGCCCGACCACCAGTGTGGCGACGAAGGCGGGCACCTCGAGATACGCGTACAGCGATCCGGAAATCAGGCCGATGACGACGCCGCAGACCAGCGCGCACAGGATCGCCGCCGGAACCGGTACGCCGCGGCCCAGCAGAAGGCCCGCCAGCATGCCGCAGAACGTTACGTTGCCGCCGACGGAAAGGTCAATGCCCTGTATGACGATGACCTGCGTGACGCCCACCGCGCAGATCGCGATGATCGAGCATTGCCGGATCACATTCAGAAAGTTGGCGGGTTTCAGAAAGTTCGGCACAAACGCGCCGCCGATTAAAAAAACCGCGATGACTGCTGCCGCGGTCACGATGGAAGACTGCCGCTTGCTCAGACGCACGAAAAAGCCCCCGTTTCGTCATACAAGTAAGGAAACGGCTGCGGACAGGCGCTAAGATGTCCACAGCCGGAAAGGCGGCGCCGCAAGATGCGGCGCTGCCCGAATGCTGAACGATCAGCCCGCGTTCGATGCGTCGATGATCATGGTGCCAGCGTCGATGAAGGAGTCCACGCCTTCCGCCTCGCCGGCAATGCCCTTGAGCAGGTACTCAACGCCCCACGCGCCGATCTTGTCCGGGAACTGCGCCACGGTGCCAAGCACGGTGCCGGCCTTGATCATTTCGATGCCCGCGTCGGAGCCGTCGAAGGAAATGATGACCACGTCTTCCAGATCGTTGTTCTGCAGCGCCTGCAGGATGCCGGGGAGCATGTTGTCGGAGCAGCAGAAGATGCCCTGGATGTCCGCGTTCGCCTGAATCATGTTCTCGGTGACCTGCATCGCTTTGTCGACGACCCAGTCGCCGGGCTGCTCGTTGATGAGCTCCAGGCCGGTGCCTTCGATGCCCTGCTTGAAGCCGTCCGCGCGGTCGTCGCCCGCCTGGGAGCCGTTGGCGCCGCGAACGATGATCACGTTGCCCTTGCCGCCCAGTTCCTGCGCCATGCGCTCGCCCGCGGATTTGCCGCCGGCCAGGTTGTCGGTGGAGATGAAGGTGATGTACAGATCCTCGTGGCCCGCTTCGATGCCCTGGTCCACCAGAACCACCGGGATGCCCGCTTCTTTCGCTTTTTCCAGCACCTGGATGCAGGCGTTGGAATCCATCGGGTTGATGACCAGGCCGTCAACGCCCTGGTTGATCAGGTCTTCGATCTGGTTGACCTGGGTGGCGACCGCCGTCTGGCTCTCGGCCAGCACGCCCACGAAGGTGTCGCCGTTCGCTTCCACCGCGTCCTTGACCGCGTTGTACAGGCTCAGCTGGAACGCGTCGTTGGTGATCGTCTTGGTGCTGTAGCCGATCGTCAGCCCTTCCGCGCTCGCCGCGCACAGCATCAGCAGCATAACGACAAGAACCAGACTCATCAGTTTCTTCATAATCAGTTCCTCCTTTTATGCGATTCAGATGCAATTTCGTTTTCCACAAGCGCCCATGGAAAACGTTTTCCATTAACATATATACCACACTTTACGGATTTTGTCAAGATTTCCGCGCTGCTTTCACCGAATTCCACAAATTTGGAATTTAAAGATTATATCTATTGCCGAATGCGAAGGGCGGTGGCGGAGCCGCGGGCGGAAACGGGGAACCGGCGGCGCCGGAAGGCGCGAAATACGCGCCGGAAGCCGGGCCGGAAAAGGAATTTCGCCGTGCCGCAGGGTTGATGGAATCGGGAACCTGAAGTATAATAAGAGCGCACTGAGCGAGTGCGCGGAGGTACTGTATGTGGAATTCGATGCCCCGGCTTTTGCTTCCGGAGGAAATGCGGGAAGCGGAGAAACGGTATATGGCGGAAAACGGCATTCGTTCCATCGATCTGATGGAAACGGCGGCCGGGCAGCTGGTGAGCGCGATGCTGGAAATTGCCCCTGACATTCGGGGGCGCACCGTCTGCTTTGCCTGCGGTCCGGGCGGGAACGGCGGCGACGGCTGCGCGGCTGCGCGGCTGTTCGCGTCGTCCTTCGGAAGGGCGGCCGTTCTGTCCCCACTGGGCGTGGAAGCGGCGCGGGGGGACGCGCTGGTGAACCTGCGGCGCGCGCGGGAGACCGCGGGGGTCGCCTTCGTCGGCATGGAAGGCCTGGACGCGATAGAGCGGCCGGCGATGTGGGTGGACGCGATGTTCGGGATCGGGCTGACGCGGCCGCTGGAAGGCGCCTGCGCCAGGCTGGCAGAACGGATGGCGCGGGACCGCGCGCAGGGGAGCCGGGTGCTGGCGGTGGATATTCCCTCCGGAATCCACGGCGGCAGCGGGCGCGATCTGGGAGGCGCCGTCGCGGCGGATTTCACGGTGACCTTCGAAACGGCCAAGACCGGGCATTATCTGAACGACGGCCTGGACGCGTGCGGCGCCCTGACGGTCCGGCCGATCGGGCTGGGCGGGAGCGTTCTTCCGGAGAACGCGGTGCGGCTGATCCGCCGAGAGGATCTGGCGCTGCCCCGGCGGCCGCGCAATGCGCACAAGGGCACCTTCGGACACCTGCTGATCGTCGCCGGGTCCCTGGGCATGGCGGGGGCCGCGTGCCTGTGCGCCCGCGCGGCGCTGCGCTCCGGCGCGGGGCTGGTGTCCGTCGCCTGTCCGTCCCCGATCGTGCCGATCCTGCAGGCGCAGGCGCCGGGCGCGATGGCGATTCCGCTGCCGGACCGGGAAGGCGTCGTTTCTCCGGAGGCCGTACCGGTTCTGAAGCAGGCGCTGTCCGGAAAAACGGCCCTTGCCGTCGGCCCGGGGCTCCGGCGGTGCGCGCCGCCGGAAATCGTCGAAACGGCGCTGCGCGCGGAGCTTCCGGCAGTGCTGGACGCGGACGCGCTGAACATCCTCGCGGATCATCCGGAGCTGCTGCCGCTGCTTGGGCCGCGGCACGTGCTGACGCCGCACCCCGGGGAAGCCGCGCGGCTTTTGGGGCGGCGCGTTGAGGATCCCGTCAGGGACGCCCGGGCGCTGGGCGCGGCGGGATGCGTGGCGCTTCTGAAAGGCGCGTCCAGCGTGATCGCGGGCAGGCACACCTCCGTCAGCACCGCCGGCTGCTGCGGCATGGCGCGGGGAGGATCGGGCGACATCCTGACCGGCATGATCGGGGGAATGCTGGCCTGGGGCTGCCCGCCGGAGGAGGCGGCGTGCCTCGCGTCCGAATTCCACGGCATGGCCGGAGAACTGGCAGAGAAGAGCCTGGGCCCTTACGCGATGGCGGCGGAGGATCTGCTGACGTGCATTCCGGCGGTGTTGTCACAATGCGCGATCCGTTGAACGCGGCCTCCGTTCTGCCCGAAGGCGCCTGCCTTCGGCTGGACCGGGGAGAATGCCTGTACGTCGCGAATGCGCGCCCCCGCCCGTCCCCCTTCTTTCGGATCGGCATCCGCGGCGGGCTCTGGACGCTGTCGCTGACGGAATGCGGCGCGCGGCAGCTGGAAACGCGGTTCGTTCCGGACGGCGGGGATTTCCTGCTGTCCGATTTCGCGCGCCTGCGCGGCCGGGCGATCTCCGGCTTCGAGCTGCGGCTGATTGAGAAGTGTCTGAAGGACCGGCTGCTCAACCGGCCGGCGGACGGAAAGGCGCTGCGGCAGGCCGCGGCGCGATGTCTGCGGGAGGGATGCGGCGGCGGCCTGTTCGCGGCGCGGCTCGTGCAGGCCGGGGTCTGCGCCGGCGGGGCGGGCGCGGCGAAATCCTGAAGACAAAAAAAGGGCTGTCTCAAACCGACTGTTTGCAGTCATGTGAGACAGCCCTCTTTGGCCTTTCTGAATGCGCCGCCGGCGGAAAAGCGCGCCTGCGCCGCCCTATTCTTCCGGCGCCTGCCCGGAAGCGATCGCCTTGAAGCGCTTGCGCGCCCGGCTCAGCAGGATGATGGACAGAATGTCCGATACCGCCTCCAGGATCATCGCGAAGCCGATGAAGCGCATCAGCACGACGGCGGTGGAGAACGGATTGGCGACGACCAGAACGCCCAGGATCAGCAGCAGGCCGCTGGCGATCAGGCTGAGGAACCAGCGGGGGTACTGCATCCGCATCAGGTCGGACGCCAGCTGCAGCTTGAACAGCCCGCCGGCGATCAGGCAGAAGCCCAGGATGACCGGCAGAACGGACGCGGGAACCTGCGGCTTGAGCAGAAAGAGAAGGCCCGCGGCGATCAGGATCAGCCCGCGCGCCAGCCCCTGCCCGGCAATGCCGATTTCGATGGACCTGCGAAAATAGAACAGGATGCGGAGCAGGCCGAACAGAATCGCCGTCAGCCCCAGCACCGCGCAGATGATATCGGTGGAAAGCTCGGGCATCGTGACGAGAACAAAGCCCCCGACGAGGAAGATCAAAGCGCTCAGAACGTTGTCCCGCACGCTCCGGTCCTCCTTGAACACAACAAACCAGCGCATAGGAAGCTCCTTTCTACCGCTCGTCCCCATAGATGCGCTCCACGCTGGCGCCCAAGCCGCGAAGCTTTTTGTCGATGTCCTCGTACCCGCGCATGATGTAGCCCAGCCCGGAAATCTCGGTTGTGCCCTGGGCGATCAGCGCGGCGACGATCATCGCGGCGCCTGCGCGCAGATCCGTCGCCGTCACCGGCGCGCCGATCAGCCGGTCCACACCGTCGATGACCGCGGTGCGCCCGAACACCCGGATGTCCGCGCCCATACGCTTCAGTTCCTCAACATAGCGGAACCGGGATTCGTAGATCGTTTCGGTGATGGTGCTCGAGCCGCTGGCGATGGTCAGAAGGGAGGCCATCGGCTGCTGCAGATCGGTGGGGAACCCGGGATACACCTGGGTTTTCACGTTGACCGCCCGCAGGTTGCCGTCCGAACGGATGATGATCCGGTCGTCTTCGTCGCCGACGAACACCCCCATCTCCAGCAGCTTGGCGGAAAGGGCTTCCATGTGGGTGGGGATCGCGCCGGTGATGGTCACGTTTCCGCCGGTGGCGGCCGCGGCCAGCATCATGGTGCCGGTTTCGATCTGATCGGGAATGACCGCGTAGTTGGATCCGTGCAGCGGCCTTCCGCCCACGATGCGGATCATATCGGTGCCCGCGCCCTTGATGCGCGCGCCCATGCTGTTCAGGAAGTTGGCCAGATCCACCACGTGGGGCTCTTTCGCGCCGTTGTAGATGACGCTGTTGCCCGACGCGTTGACCGCCATCAGCATCGTATTGACCGTCGCGCCGACGCTGGGCATATCCAGATAGATTTCCGCCCCGTGCAGCGATTCCGCGCTGACGAACAGCACGCCCCGCTCCACCTTGACTTCCGCGCCCAGGGCCTGCATGCCTTTGATGGTCTGATCGATCGGCCGGGCGCCGATGTTGCACCCGCCCGGCAGCGGCACCTCCGCGCGCCCGAACAGGCCGGCCAGAACCGGGGCCAGGTAATAGCTGGCGCGCATGCAGTTGCAAAGCTCCTCCGGCGGATCGTATTTGTCCACCGTCGTGGGATCGACTTCCATGACGTTGTTGCGGAAATCGACGCCGGCGCCCAGCCAGCGAAGCATGTCGATCAGCACGTGGACGTCTTCGATGTCCGGCAGATTCTCGATCGTGCAGGGCGTGTGCGCCAGCAGCGCCGCCGGGATGATCGCGACCGCGGCGTTTTTGCCGCCGCTGATTGCGACTTCCCCCCTGAGCGGCCTTCCGCCGTGAATGACAAGTTTATCTTGCATATTCCTTCAGCCGGCTCGCCGGCTGCTCCTTTTATGATCGGCAGCCCGAACAGCAGCTGCAGGATCCGTTGCATACGTGTCCGCCGCTCCGCTGCACCTTGGCGCCCATCGCGCCGAAGGAACAGGAGCCCTGATAGACGCGGTGGGTGGTTCCGCCGCACTTCGGACAGCGGATGGATTTGTCGCGCCCGACGGCGGCAAGCTCTTCAAAGCGATGAGAACAGTCGTCGCACTGAACAGAATAAAGCGGCATCGGTTCTTTGTCCTTTCTCGGGTTCTCCGGTCGGTACTATTATACCCCAATTTGCGACCGATGGCAAGTGCAAAGCGAATCGGCCGGGCCGCGGCGGAAAAAACGCGCGGAATTCCGGAAGATTTTTCCGGCCTCTTGACTTTTTCCCCGCGGCAGGGTATAATACTTTCCGGTGTTTGCACCCGTAGCTCAGCAGGATAGAGCGTTCGCCTCCTAAGCGAAAGGCCGCGCGTTCGAATCGCGCCGGGCGCGCCACGGCCCCTCTGCCGGTTTCCGGCGGACGGGCTTTTTTCGAAGCACCGGGCCTTCGCCGCAGGCTTCCTTTAAGTTTACCCCCGCGCGGAGGCCGCTTCCACCGCGTATTTGTAAACGAATGGCGGAGCGGAGCGTTTTCTTGAAGGCGGTTGACCGGCGGCCGCTTTTGCACTATAATGGACCCATGGCAGCACGGCCGGGTTTGCCGGCGCGTCCGGCAGGCAGCCTTCGGCGCGAACCGGGAGACTGCTGCAAACCCCGGCGGATCGATACAAAACAAGGAGGAGACAGGGTATGAAGAAGTATCTCAGGATTGCGGGGCTGGCGCTGCTTTTTGCGCTGCTGGCGGGCGTCATCTGCTGTGCCTCTGCCGAAGGCGCAGTTAAAAAGGTAGTCATCCCGAAGAAGCTGACCATCGAAGCGGGGCAGACGTATCAGTTGGAGCCCCGGGTGAAGCCGGAGACCGCGCAGACCACGTTTGCCTACACGTCGAAGAAGCCGTCCGTCGCCGAGGTGGACGAAAACGGGCTGATCACCGCGAAAGCCGTCGGCAAAGCCACGGTTACCGTAACCGCCGCCAACAAAAAGAAGGCGAGCTGCACGGTGACGGTGACGCCGGTCTCGATGACTTCCTTCGAAATCGAGGCGGCAGTCTGGGACGGGTACACCTACAGGCTTGATTCGGAAGACACGCCCGCCTACTACGACTGGGACGCGACTTCCCACGTGATCAGCTATTCGCTGGTGGACGTGGAGCCGGCGAACGCGGACCGGACGGTCGTCTGGTCGACCAGCAACAAAAAGGTGGCGACGGTTTCGAAACAGGGCGTCGTCACGTGCAAATCGGCGGGCAAGGTCAAAATCACCGCGAAGGCAAAGTACGGAAACGCGTCCAGGACCATCGACCTGGAGGTCGCGGCCAACGAGAGCAGCTATACGATCCGCGAGGCGCTGGGAGACATCTACGATTACGACTGGTACGAATCCGGTGAAATCTACACGATGGGCAAGCGGCTTTACGCGAAGAAAGGCAAGCTGTACGCGGATCTGTACGTTTACAACCGCGATTACTGGGCACTGAAGAAGGTCAGCCCGCAGACGCTCTATGTGATCGACTTGGAGGCAGTGGACTGGGATCCGTACAAATGGGACGAATATGAAACCTCGGTTCTCGGCCCGTACCCGTCAAAGCTCAACAAGACGGTTAAGAGAAATTCGGTCGGCACGATGACGGTGACGATCGGCAGCATCGATCCGGCGACGGACTATCTGATGGGGTATCAGTTCTATACCTACGGAGACTTCTATTATAAGAGCGTCGGGAAACGCATGGTCGTCAAGCCGCACCCGGCAGCCGGCAAGGCCGCAGAGCGGCTGAACGCGCGCCAGCGGATGAAGCTGGGACGGTAACGCTCGCAGGGCGAGCTTGGCTTGAAATCTCCTTGCCTTCGGCAACGATATTTCAATCCGATTGCGCTCACTGCGTTCGCTTGGCTTGGAACCCTGCTTGCAGGATTCCAAGCCGTTTTTCAGATTTTCCTGCATCCTTCGGATGCGGCCGGAAAATCTGCAGGGAAACCATTTTTGCTTTCGGCGGCAAGCTGCCTTCGCAAAAATGGCTCCGCGGTGTGGCGGAGCCACACCTGCGGAATTAACGTAAGGGACACCCTTACCAACCCGAAATTACTTGTCC
>JAFWEY010000169.1 GCA_017512675.1 Clostridia bacterium
AATCGAAAAAGGAAAAGACCCCAGATACTAAACATTTTAGGTTAGCCGCCGTAGGTGTCCACGATGATTTTTCGGCCGGTGAGGCCGGAATCGCCGTTGGGACCGCCGATCACAAAGCGGCCGGTCGGATTGATCAGATAACGGGTCTGATCCGTCAGCAGATTTGCGGGAATCACCGGTTTGATGACCTTCTCGATCATGTCTTTCTCGATGAGCGCGTGTCCGGCATCCGGATTGTGCTGGGTGGACAGGACTACGGTATCCACGCGCACCGGCTTGCCGTTTTCGTATTCCACCGTGACCTGTGCTTTGCCGTCCGGGCGCAGATAAGAAATTTCTCCCGACTTGCGAACCTCGGCCAGGCGCCGGGTGATGCGGTGCGCCAGCGCGATCGCAGTGGGCATGAACTCTTCGGTCTCGTCGCAGGCATAGCCGAACATCATGCCCTGATCGCCGGCTCCGGTATCAAACTGGTTTTCGCTGCGGCCTTCCAGCGCGTTGTCCACGCCCATCGCGATATCGGGGGACTGGCGGTCCACGCTGGTGATGATCGCGCAGGTCGCGCCGTCGATGCCGTATTCGGCATTGTCATATCCGATATCCAGCAGTTTCTTCCGCGCGATATCCGCGATGGAAACGGCGGCCGTCGTCGTGATTTCGCCCATTACCAGCACCATGCCGGTGGTTGCGGCGCATTCGCAGGCGACGCGCGCGGACGGATCCTGAGAAAGAATCGCGTCCAGCACAGCGTCGGAAATCTGATCGCAAACTTTATCCGGATGACCTTCGGTGACGGATTCTGAAGTGAACAGGGTACGCATAACAATCCTCCTGAAGTCTGAATATACGAAAGGCGAACCTTTGGCAGGTCCGCCTCTGAACAGCACACCCGCCTCATCTTCCGGCGCAAGCGCCGCGGGAATTGGCACCGACCTGTGTCGGTTGCCGGGTTTCATCGGGCCCGTCCCTCAACCACTCTTGATAAGGCTCTTTCGTGTCAATCATTATACACGATGGACAGTTCGGGAATATGCCAATTCCAATAATTGTTTGTTAATTAACAAAATCTGCCGCTGTAGCAATTTGCCGGATTTTGCTTGCAATGGCGCGGACGATCCTTTATAATACTGGCGTTGTGGTCATTGGGAAATCGTCCGATCGGAGAGTGAAAACGATGCGTCGCGTACTGCGAAACGCTGTGATTCTGTGCCTGGTTCTGGTGATCGCACTGGGCACGCTGCCGGCTTCCGCCGCCGGCCCGCAGGCAGTTCTGAAGCCTGCATCGCTGAAGGTCAATCTGGCGGACGGCTATACACTGAAACTGAACGCTTCGGTAACGCCGGCCGCAGCTTCCCAGGAAGTCAAATGGAAGACCAGCAGCGAAAAATACGCGACCGTGGATCAAAACGGCCTGGTTACATTCAAGCGCATCGGCACCGTGACAATCAGCGCAAAAGCCATCGAGGGCGGAACGTGGGCGAATTGCAAAATCACAATCAAGGATACGCTCCGTCCGACGAAGATGATACTGTCGGCCGCTTCGAAAACGCTGCTTCTCGGCACCCAGTACACACTGACGGCGGAGCTCCTTCCGGCCGGCACGGTCGGGTCGGTCACCTATGCCTGTTCCAAAGCCGCGGTGGCGTCGGTGGATCCGGACGGCACAATTCACGCCAAAGCGGAAGGTGAATGCGAAATCCGCGTTCGTTCCACCCGCAATCCCAGCCTGCACAAAACGATGAAGCTGAAGGTGACGAGGTACCTATCTCCGTCAAAGCTGCTGATCACTCCCGAAGACAAGAAAATGAATGTCGGCGACACGCTGCAGCTTCAGGCCGTTCCGGTGCCGGATACCGCCAGCGACGAGGTGATCTGGCAAAGCAGCAACCGGCAGATCGCCACTGTTACCGAAGACGGATTGGTGACCGCGCACGCGGCAGGCAGCGTGCGCATCCGCGCGACGTCCAAAGCCAAGAAGAAAGTCGCCACGGTTCGCACGATCAAGGTCAGCGATCCGTACGCGATCACATCGGTCACGATTCCCGGCGGCGATCAGTACCTGTGTACCGGGGAGATGAAAGCTCTTTCGGTCAAAGTCAAGCCTGCGACCGCATACCAGAATGTCACCTGGGAGAGCTCCGATCCTTCTGCGGTTTCCGTTTCAGACACCGGCGTGATTACAGCCAACAGGGACGGCGTCTCGCTGATTACAGCCACCGGAGCCAACGGCGTTACCAAAGGCTCGATTACGGTGACCGCCTACACCGCTACCGGCGTTACGATCGCGCCGGAGCACACGACGCCCAACACCGAATCGGCAATATCGGCAAACCTGAAGAAAATCGACGACGTGCGGCTTTCCGCCTATCAGGAGCTTGACAGGCTGGTGGCCGCCGGACGGCTGACTGCACAGGAAGCGGCGGCGCGCCGGAACATTCTGATCAGCGCGTTTGCGGACGCGGCGTTTCCCTGGTACACCGAGCAGAAGGTCAAATACTGGAACAAGCACGGCGCGTTTTTCAAGACGGACCGGGTCTATTACGGCGTGCCGTATACCCAGGGGAAAGGCGGAGACAATCCGGGCAGCAAGCGCCGCTTCAACATCGCGAAGCTGCTCTCCGGCGGCCATTTTGTGAAATCCGGCGATATCTACCGCGCGGTGAACAAGACCGGAAAGATGACGGATGTCACCTACTGCGGATCGGATTGCTCGGCGTTTGTCTCGATGTGCATCTGGGGGACGAAATCCTCCTATTCCTATATGAAATCCGGGGCGATCCTGCACAGCACGATCTACTCCACCATCGACAAGGCGGATCTGAAACCGGGAGACCTTCTGGTGAAGAACGGCCATGTCGTTCTGTTCCTGTACTACACGGGGGAAGCGAAGCATCAGATGATGATCGTCGAGCAGGGCGGAGGGAGCGAACCGAACACTGTTGCGATTCGCCTGCGCAATACCAGCTATTACAATGTCTACAAGGCGCGCCGCCGCCGTTCCTTCCAGCAGTGACCGCCGAATGGAGTTTGCGAACTCTTTATCAGTTTTTCCCTTGCAAAGTGCAAGGCGTCACGGTATACTGAACCCTGCAGAAGCGGAGGGAACGACATGCGTACGCTGGTGGTGGACGGAACGGTTCGGGATATGCCGCTGCTGCGCTTTCTTGCCCGGGCGTATCCGCTGCTGCCGCGCTGGCGCATCCGCGAAGCCGTTCAGGACCGCGATATCCGGGTGAACGGGCGGCGTGCCACCGGAGAGACCGCGGTATCGCGTGGCGACGAAATCCTGCTGTACCTGCCGGATGCCTGTTTCCGGGAAGAGATTCCGGTGCTGTACAGGAAAAACGGCATACTTGCGGTGGAAAAGCCGCCGGGGCTGCCGGTTGACGCGGATGATCTGGGCATCGCTGTGGATACCGCGCTGAACAGGGCGCGACGAATTGAGCCGTCCGCAAAGCTCGCGCACCGGCTGGATACCGGTACGGGCGGCGTTTTGCTTTTCTCGCTGAACGCTGCGGCAGAGGCGGAACTTTGGGACGCATTCGCGCGTCACAGGCTGAAAAAGACATATCGTGCCCTCGTGCGCGGCATACCGGACGAACCCCGCGGGACGCTGGTGTGCAGCCTGATCAAAGACGCGAAAACCGCCCGTGTGCGTACGGCAGGCAGCGGGGAGAGCGGCGCCAGGGAGGCGCAGCTGGAATACTCCCTCGTCGAGCCGCGCGGCGATCGGTCCTTACTGTCGATCGATCTTAAGACAGGGCGGACCCATCAGATCCGCGTGCAGCTGGCAGCACTGGGGCATCCGCTGCTGGGCGATGACAAATACGGAGACCGCGCGTTCAACCGCCGGCATCCGAAACAGAAATATCCGGCGCTCTGGTGCTGTGAAATCGCGCTGGAAGACGGAACGACAATTGGATCACAGGAGAAGTTTTATGATTGACCGGGAACCCCTTTTGGACATTCGGCTTGTTGCCATGGACCTGGACGGAACGCTGCTGAACAGAGAGAAGGAAATCTCCGCCGGAAACCAGCGCGCGCTGATCGAGTGTGAGACGCGCGGAATTCTGGTGGTGCCCGCCACGGGGCGCAGCCGTCCCGCGGTTTCCGCGCTGGCGCGGTATTACGGGCTGACCAGCCCGATGATTTCGATCAACGGAGCGCGTGTGGATCTTTCGCCCACCGGACCGTCGCTGCTGAAGGACATTTTTGACAGGGAACGCGCCGAAAAGGCGTTCCGCATCCTGAAGGAATCGGGCGTGTATTTCGTCGTTTACTGCCGCGATACGCTGTACCGGGTGAACCTGGATCTGCATCCGGAGGAACAGAACCGCGGACTCAGCAAAAACGCGGTCCGCATCGAAAACGAAATGGGATTCGGCTGCAGGGTTGAAGTTGTGGTGGATGACCGCAGGGCCTGGGACGAGGGCCTGGAGGATACGTACAAGATGGTCGTTTTCTGCCGCGACGAGCAGCGCATTCAGGCGGTTCGCGCGCAGCTGGAGAGGGAAATGGACATGGCGCTATCCTCTTCCTGGTCGGATAACCTGGAAGTGCTGATGCCCGGAGCTGGAAAAGGCAGGGCAATCGAACGGCTGCAGCAGCACTACGGCCTGCGGCGGGATCAGATCATGGCGTTCGGCGATTTTTCCAACGATCTGGAAATGCTGTCGGCAGCAGGATGGCCTGTGGCGATGGGAAATGCGATCGATGAGGTCAAGGCGGCGGCGAAGATCATCGCGCCGAACAACGACGACGACGGTGTCGGATATGTTCTGAACAAATACGTGCTGGGTGAATACGAATGATGCACATCGTGCTTGTGGAGCCGGAAATCCCGCAGAATACAGGCAACATCGCACGCACCTGCGCGGCAACGGGCGCGATGCTGCACCTGATTGAGCCGCTGGGCTTCGAACTGTCCGACAAATACCTGAAGCGAGTCGGCCTGGACTACTGGCACATGATGACGTACCGGGTGTATCCGGATTGGGAGAGCTTTCTCGCACAGAATTCCGGCGCACAGATGTACTTTGCAAGCACCAAAGCGCAGAAGGTTTATTCGGACATCGAGTATCCGGAAAACGCGTATCTCGTCTTCGGGCGGGAAACCAGGGGGTTGGATGAACGGCTGCTTCAGGCGAATTACGGCCGATGCGTGCGCGTTCCGATGCGTGAAGGCGCGCGCAGCCTGAACCTCGCCAATTCGGTGGCAGTGGTGCTGTTTGAGGCGCTGCGGCAGCACGGCTTTGAAGGATTGGAACGCTCGGGAAGACTGCGCGAAGCAGAAGGAGAGCCCTGGAGCGATTACGTCTGACGCGTCCGCGACGGACGATGGAGGCAATGCAAATGGCGAAATACCTGACAAAACGGGAGGCTTACAGGCGCCGTGCATGGTACCGGGCCCTTGGCGGGCTGATGGATTTTTTCACTTCCATCGCCAGCTTTGTGGTGATCCTGCTGTGCATTGTGCTGCTTACGACGCTGTTTCAGTGGTTCCGAAGCGATATCGGGACTACGCTGAGTTCGGTGGAATCGGTTATGATCGAATCCATCGTCAACCCGGATCAGAAGACGGAATAAGCCTGCTGCGGCGGAATACCGGGAAAGAATCTCCGGAATACGGGAGGCGCGGACATGGGAGGATGGGCAGAGCTGCTGGATCGAATCGACGGCTGTCGGCTGTGCGGCCTGTGCGGGGAGCGCCAGAACACGGTTCCCGGGGAAGGCGATCCGAATGCCCGGCTCATGCTGATCGGCGAAGGCCCCGGCGCCGAGGAGGACCGTTCCGGCCGCCCGTTTGTCGGCGCCAGCGGTCAGCTGCTGGAGGCGATGCTTCGGGAAATCGGCCTGAACCGCCGGCAGGTTTATATTTGCAATGTGGTCAAATGCCGTCCGCCGAACAACCGCACGCCGCAGGAACAGGAGGCAATGGCATGTCTGCCGTATCTCGACACGCAAATCGATCTTGTCAAGCCGGAATTCCTGCTGCTGCTGGGCGGGACCGCGGGCAGATACCTTCTGGGGCCGGATGCGCGAATCCGGCGGGATCACGGGCAGTGGTTTGAGTATCGCGGCATAAAAGCGATGCTGACCTATCACCCGTCGGCCATGCTGCGGGATGAGCGGCAGAAAATCGAAGCCTGGCGGGATTTTCTGGCCCTGAAAGAGCGGCTGAACAATTTCTGAAGTAATAATTTGGCAAAGCCTTGCATTGTATGCGCGTATACGCTATAATGACTGCGGGCTGAGCCCCCAATCATTTTGCTTTCCGGATGGAGGTTATTCTATATGTCTCTGAGGAAGTGTCCTCGGTGTGAACTCAATTATATATTGGACGGCGGCGAGCTGTGCACGGTTTGCCGAAAAGAGGTCCGCGGCGTGCACGATGAGGATGACATCGCGGAACTGTGCTCGGAATGCGGCGAGAATCCGGTCATGCCGGGCAGCGAGCTGTGCGCTTCGTGCTACAAAGAGCTGATGGGACGGATGCAGTCCGACGAATCGGAGGAGAACGAGCCCAGGGAAGAGCCGTCTCTCGGAATTGACAGCGTCTCCAGCATGGACGAGATCGACATCGGCACCGATCTGAACGAAGACGCGCCGTTCGGCGAAGTCTTCGATGACGATGTGGACGACGAGGACGACGAAGAGCCGGACGACGAAAAGCTGGCACGGGATGAGGAAGAGGATGACGATATTCTCGATCGGTGATCTGCACCTTTCCTCCGGCGAAAAGCCGATGCACGTGTTCGGCGACCACTGGTTTCACCACTTCGAGAAGATTGCCCGGGACTGGAGCGGGAAAGTGACACCGCAGGACGTCGTCCTTCTGCCCGGGGACCTGAGCTGGGCGATGCACCTGCCTGAAGCGCTGGAACACCTGAAAGGGGTTGCCGCGCTGCCGGGCAGAAAGATTCTTTTGCGGGGGAATCACGATTACTGGTGGAATTCGGTCACGAGGCTGCGCGAGGCGCTCCCTCCGGATATGTTCGCGATACAGAACGACGCGCTGATGCTGGACGGGGTTCTGTTTGCGGGTTCGCGCGGGTGGCTTTTGCCGGGGGAAGACACGAAGCAGGAAGACCTGCGAATATACGAGCGGGAAAGAGTACGACTTGAAATGTCCCTTCAATGTGCGCGCCGTATTTCCGATACGGCGCGGCTTGTTTGTCTGATGCATTTTCCGCCGCTGACGCCGGCCGTTCCGGAAAGCGGGTTCACGGAAATCATCGAAAAGTACCGCGCGGACGATGTTGTCTACGGTCACCTGCACGGACCGGCGCTTCGCGGCGCTTTTTCCGGGACGATGCGCGGCGTCCGCTATCACCAGGTTTCAGCCGACGGGCTCGATTTCCGGCTGTACCGGCTGCCGGAGTGCCCGGAGGACCCGGCAGAAGACGTGCGGTAACGGCGCGGGATGGAAGAATCCCGGCTTCGGCGCATTCTTCAGATCCTGTTCCCGCGGAAACGGCTCGCGGGAACGTTTTTCGCAGCAAGGGATCATCCTCGCATTGCGCGCAGACGCCGTCAGCGCGGCCGGCCGCGGCTGATTGCACGCCGCATATGCGCCCCGGAAGAAACGGAATCGATACTGATTTCGTTCTGAAATATGCACATCTTTGATGGGCATATTTTGGTAGGCCGTACGAAACCATATGAGACGGCAAAGGCACATGGATGTGCCTTTGCGGACGCGGTACGCGTCCTTCCATCCAAAACGATGTTTCGGATGGAGTATGAGAATTGAAGAATCAGGAAGAGAGGGAACGAAATGAACAGCAGGGATATCGGAGAAATCCGCCGCCGGCTGAATCCGGATCACCGCAATCCCAGCGTGATCCGCGGATATTACGTTAACGGAAAGGGAGAAGGAATTGCCGAGTTCATTCAGCCGGTAATCAGCCTGCCGGAAACGGAGAACCAGAAATACATGGGGATCTTCCGCAAAATCCTGTCCGGCACGATGGGGCAGAACCTAATGGAGGCGGATATCCCATTGGAGTTCATTCCCGAGAGCCAGGATTATCAGCTGCTTGCCCGTCTTCGGGAAAGCGCGCTGATGGACGGGGACGCAGTACAGCTCTTCTACGCGAAGGTTGCGGAATACATTTCAGCGATGCCGGAGGAAGGCGGGGAAGACGAACCGAAATACCTGATTCTGCTGACGCACGAGGCATGGGATGTTCCGGGCTTTGGCGCGGACGGCAGCGAGGATCAGTCCCAGTCGGAAAGCGTATTCCCGTATATGATCGCCGCAGTATGTCCGGTAAAACCCCTGAAGCCCGGCCTGCGCTATCAGCCGGAAGACAGGAATTTCTGCATGCAGGACGCGGATTGGGTGGTCGGCGCGCCGGCATTCGGCTTCCTGTACCCGGCCTGGGAGGATCACGGAGCAAACATCACCCGGGCGCTGTTCTACACCAGGGATCTCCGGAACGCGCATGAGGATCTGATCGTCAGCCTGTTCGGCGCGTCGCTGATGCCCGCCGCCCGGCAGGAGGAATCCTTCCGGACAATCCTCACCGAAACCCTGGGCGAATCGCTGGACCTCGACGTGCTGTGCGCGGTCGGAGACAAGGTGCAGCAGATGATCGAGGAGAACAAAGCGGACAGGACTGCAGAGCCGGTCAAGCTCACGAAAGAAGGCATCCGCACGATTCTGACCGACTGCGGCGTTCCCGCCGAAAAGGCGGAAGCGTTTGAAACGCGCTACGAAGAGGATCTGGGGCGGCCAGCGAAATGGCCGCAGTCAACATCGCGCCGAAGAAATACGCGGTGAAGACGCCCAGCGTTTCGATCACCGTAGCCCCGGAGAACATCGGGCTAATCGAAACCCGCATTCTGGATGGCCGCAAGTATGTGCTGGTGCAGGCAGACGGGCCGATCGAGGTGAACGGGGTCGAGGTGCATGTGGCGGAAGAGGAGTAAAAGCAAACGGCGGCAGCCGTCCGGCTGCCGGAGAACGCGGCGCCCGCCGGGCGATCGCGAAATAACAGTATGAAACCGGGAACGGGGCCGTCTCCTTTCGAGACAGCCCCGTTTGGATAAGCGGACGATTATTTGACAGTGATGCTGTCCGCGTCGATCTTCGGAATCGTCACGGAAGCGCCAAGCACCGTTTCATAGGTGTACAGGCCTTCGCTGGTGCCGTAAACGGTGATCCTGTCGTCTTCCAGGATACGGCCTTCATTGTCGCCGCGGGTGTACGTCACGTACACGACGTCGTTATAGCCGCCCCGGGTGGCAACGCGCATCCAGATTCTGTTGCCGGATTCACCCACCTGCAGCACTTTGCCGTCGAATTTGTACAGGTTGCCTTCGTAGGAATCGGGATCGCGGGACATCGCCTTGTACTGCAGCTTCTGGTACACCTTGGCCTTCGGCGCGTCGCTGGCGAACAGCGCTTCCTGGGTTTCGGCGTCGGCAATTCCCGTAGCGGTAAGCCCGGCAGTGGTCTGGAACAGGGATACCGCGGAAGCGGTCTTTCCGCCAAAGCTTCCGTCGGCGGTGCCGGAGAGGTAGTTCAGTTCGATCAGGCGCTTCTGCAGTGCTTTCACGTCGTCGCCTTTGCTGCCTTTCTCCAGGGCTTTGTAACCCTGTTCTTCGGCGGCGGGAGCCGTGCCGCGGCTGGCGAGTTCCGCCTGGGCCGCTTCGATTTCAGCGGTGATTTCCTCATCGGTCATTGCTGTCCAGTCGACGGCGGCGAATGCCGGGAGGCAGAACATCAGGGCGAGGAGCAGAGCAAGCAGTTTCTTCATGGGGACAACCTCCTTTATTCTTCAATGGGTTCCGAAGCGGGAACGGCGGTTTCCCGGGAGAAGGCGCCTGGGACGGCACTGCAGGACGGGTTGCCCAGCAGGTCCTTTTTTCTCACGGCGCAGACGACGCCTCTGTCAAGGATGTATTTCACCTTTGCGACTGCCGTTGTGCCGATCCTGTCGTACAGCCGGCCGGCGCTGAAGCTTTCGCCGAGCACCGTATGAACGCTGTTGGCGACGTAGCCGATCTTGCCCAAGCCCTTGATTTCGGCGCGGATCGCTTCGCGGTCGTAACGGTTTTCCGGTTCCTTGACCAGCAGGATGCGGTCGCCTCTGGACAGAAACGCGTCTCCCAGGTAATGACCGGTGCCGGTGACGGTGATGAACACCTTTTCATTCATGACGGTACCTCCCTTTTTGACGGTCGGTTCGAAACGGTTCCGGACGCGCTGCGGGGACGCATGCGGCACGGAATGAAGGCTGTTTTCCTCGTCAGCCGGCACTTTTCGCTGACAAATGCAGTGTAACACAACACGTGTCCAAAAATCACCACTTGCAGCAGGAAAACGCACACGGTGTTACTGTTCAGAGGTCAGCCAAAGCACCGATCTCGTAACTACATTTCTCATTATTCAGCCCCTTAAAAAACCGCATAAAATCAACACTTTTTCGCGTTTTCCTCTTGCTTTTTATATGGTTATGTGTTATAATTATCTC
>JAFWEY010000170.1 GCA_017512675.1 Clostridia bacterium
ACGCGCTGACGGTTGTCGGCAAAACCGCCTATTCCACCGGCGACCGCGCAAAGGTCAACTGCTACGGCGCGGACGACGTACGCGAAGGCGTGGCCATCATGTGGCACGAGAACGCGGACGTGTCCATTACCGGCAACTCCACCAACCCCACCCGCTTCCAGCACCCGGTGGCGGGCACCTATAAGAAAGAGCGCTGGGAAGCCGGCAAGAAGTACTTCTCCGTTGCGTCCGGCGGCGGCACCGGCCGCACGCTGCATCCCGACAACATGGCCGCCGGCCCCGCCTCCTACGGCATGACCGATACCATGGGCCGCATGCACTCCGACGCTCAGTTCGCCGGCTCCTCCTCCGTTCCCGCGCACGTGGAAATGATGGGATTCCTCGGCGCCGGCAACAACCCGATGGTCGGCATGACCGTCGCCGTGGCTGTGGCAGTGCAGGAAGCGATGAGCAAGTAATCCGATTCGGTTTCAGCTCCCGAAGGAAGCTTCGGGAGCTTTCTTTCCATCCGGCAAAAGGAGGCCGTCTTCATGGATCACGCGGAGGAAGCCAGAAAACTGTTCCGCGAAGGGTACAATTGCGCGCAGGCGGTATTCTGCGCCTTCTGCGATCAGACCGGATTCAGCAGGGATGACGCCGCGCGCCTCGCCTCCTCCTTCGGCGGAGGCATGGGGCGGCTGCGGGAGGTGTGCGGCGCGATGAGCGGCGCACTTTTGGCGCTCGGCATGCTGCGCGGTTACGACGATCCTCTCGATCCTTCCGCGAAGGCCGGGCATTACCGCCTGGTTCAGGAATTTGCCGGGCGTTTTCGTACACGGTGCGGAGCGATCCTTTGCCGCGAGCTTCTCCGGGATGTACCGGTAACCCCGGGCGGCGTTCCGGAAAACAGAACAGAGGAATTCTATGCCCGCCGCCCGTGCCTGCGGCTCACCGGCGAAGCGGCGTCCATTCTCGAAGAGCTGCTCAGCGAAACCGCGGCGGCGCGGAAAAAGGAGGAAAACTGATGATCCGTCACATCGTACTGTTCAAAATCAAGGATGAATTCAAGGATGAGATTCCCCAGCTGGTCAGGAATTTCTACGGAATGAAAGGGAAAATCGAGGGAATGGTGGATCTTGAAGCGGGGCAGGACGTGTTCCACAGCGATCGTTCCTATGATCTCGCGCTGATTACCGTTTTCGACAGCATGGAATCCTTCAAGGCATATCAGACGCATCCGGTGCACCAGCCGGTTCGCAAGAGAATGCACGAGGTACGCAGCGCATCCGTCGCCTGCGATTACGAAATCCCGTAAGCTGCATCGTCAGCAGAAACAGAAAAGGGATAACCGCGGATTCCACGGCTGTCCCTTTTCGTTTTCCAAAGTGCAGGACCGCTGCCCGCGCAATCCGGCGGCTCGCGCCGCGTGCCTGCGACTGCCGGCCCTTATGGCGCCTGTTTTGACCGCCTTTGAATCAGCGCGCTGCGTGCTTGCGAATCTCTTCCAGAACCGCGCGCCAGGAGCCGTAAGGATCCCGGGACGCCAGCCGGTTTCCCGCGCAGTCCGCGATTTCCAAAAGCCGTTCACGCGTGCGGCTCGCTCCTCTTTCGGAAGCCAGAGCCCCGCCGTCAAGAACCTCCAGCGCACTTCCGACTCCCGCGAGCAGCACTTCGTCATCAACGCTTTGCTCGGTGACCGCTTTATCCAGCAGCTTCCATACGCGCTCCATCAGAACCGGGCTCTCGTATTCCCGCGCGATGGAAAGCACGGCGTCCAGGCATTCCGGCTGCGTTTCGTATTGGTCCAGCAGGCCGTTCACAAATTCCCCGCGCCACTTTGCTTCCAATTCCTCACTGATGCCCAATGCCAGAAATCCTCCATCTCCCCCGCCTGCCGGATCGCCTCCCTGCTGAAACAGTGCTGGGTCAGCACGTCCCAGGCTGCGATTTCCTCCGGTTTCATCGCGATTCCCGCCTCAGGCTGCGTAATCAGCCGAATGACGGGATTGATTTCACGGGCCCAGCCCAGCGCCGTCACCGGCTTTGGATCCTCCCCGAACTCGTTCAGGATTTCGACATCTTCCGGCTCGGCCGCTTCCGCCGCTTCCCGTTCGGCCCGCTGCTCTTCCGTTTCCGGATAGATGCCCAGTGCTTTTTTCAGCCGCCAGGCCAGATCCATCATCTTGAGCCATATCATTCCGACCGTTCACCTCCTGAGAAGCCCGCGGGATAAAAATCACTCCCGCGCGCCGGTAACCGCCTTCAGCACTGCGGCGAATCCCGCCAGCAGCGCAGTGCTAATCAGCACTCCGCCCAAAATGTCCGTAAACCAGTGCACCCCTGAAACCAGCCGTCCCGCCGCGGTGAGGACCGTTAGCACCTGCAGCACCACGACCCACAGCGTAAGGACGGGAATTCTCATACGCGTGATCACCATCGCCGCGCTGCCGAACACCACGCACGCGATCATGGTGTGCGAAGACGGAAACGACGCCTGCAGCCCGCCGTTCAGCAGAACGGGGCGGGTGTTCACGACAAAGAATTCAAAGAAGACATAAACGGCGATTGTGGCGGCATACAGCCCGCCAAGCGCCAGGATCTCCGGATCCACGCCGCGAAGCCCCCGGCGGGACAGCTGAATTGCGCCGTATACCGCAAACGCCGCCGCGATGAGGATCGCGGCATAGCCGAGCCATTCCGTCACCCGATAAACCGCAAGGTGCACACCCATCCGCCGGTGAACCGCCAGATTCAGCGACGACAGGCCGATCCGCTCCGCGCCTTCCGCCGCGCTCTCTGCCGCGGACGCCGCCAGCGGAATGGAGCCGGCTTCCGACGTGCGGATTCTCGCGACGTCGACCGTCCTGAGCCCGAGAATCAGCAGCACAAACAGCGCCAGCGCAGTCATCGCCAAAGGCAGCGTGCGCCACAGTTTCCACCGGGACCCGATGTCCGTTACGATGTTCTGCATTCTGTGACAGCGATGGCACTCGTCCTT
The DNA here is from genome assembly GCA_017512675.1 of Clostridia bacterium. Taxonomy (GTDB): domain Bacteria; phylum Bacillota; class Clostridia; order Christensenellales; family Aristaeellaceae; genus RGIG5678. Next base: position 2,978 of record JAFWEY010000170.1, read on the forward strand.
ATACCGATAATAGAAGCAGTCCTCCGGCGTGAGATTCAGTTTATACCGCCGATTGATGCACCTTCGACAGGTATTCCCCAGGCTGCGTTTGACAGTGGAATACCGCATATGGGTCACCTCGCCAATTGAAATACCAGCGATAGTATATCACATCG
>JAFWEY010000171.1 GCA_017512675.1 Clostridia bacterium
CGTCACCCCGGCGTCCTTCGCCGCCTGCAGCTGCCTGTCCGAGGGCTGGGCGACGAAAATGACGTCCGTCAGCCGGTTGATCAGCCGATCGTACGCCGGGCCGGTGGTGCTGAGCGCGATGGTCAGATCGGGATCCTTAAGCCGGCGATCGCCCCAGTCGTCGTATGGATCGCGCGGCTGATAGCGCACCGTATCCGGATACAGCGCCTCCACGACGCCGCTGTACAGCGGGAACAGCGCGGTCGCTCCGTCCACGCGCGGGAGGACGCCCCCGGTGAGGTTCAGCGAAGACGGCTCCTCAAGCCTGGGCGTGCGTTCTCCGGTGAACGGCTCGTACGGCGTCAGGTCCAAATCGGTGGATACCGTTTCGACCGGAATCAAAGCGCCGTCCCGATAGGTATAGAAGGACGAAAACTCTCCCTGGTATGCGCCGGGCTCCCACATTTCGATTTCGTATACGCCGTCTCCGACTTCCTCGTGATAGTACACAAACACTTCTCCGTCAAAGGACGCGTCAAAGGAGCGCAGGACTCTGCCGCGCTTGTCCAGTATGCACTGCTGCCCGGTGGGCTTCGTCGCGACAATCAACTCTCCAACATATCCGTTCAAACCGCTGTATACAGGCTGAACGACCATTTCCCCGTTCCTGTCGATGACGCCTCAGCGTTCGCTTTCGCCGGAGCCGAAGCGGATTACGCTCATGCCACTCTCATCAAAATACTCCAGCGGCGGCTCATCGTCGCATTCGCCTCCGTAGAAATCGCTGTCATCCCACTGATGCTTCAGCAGCGGTTCGCCGCGGCCGATTTTGTACAGCATCCATTTCCCTTCGTTTTTCCCGAAATACACAGAATCCCCGCGATATTCGCACTTTTCAAATCCAGGCTCGACAAGCCAGTTTCCTCTCAGGTCAATGATGCCCCAGCAGGGTTTCTCAGCGCTTCCCGCGTTCAGAAAACCGACCGCGCCGCCGTCGGTCTTTCCGTCCAGCCATTCGTCGGTATCGTCAAAGAAGCCGCTGAAGATCTCCTCGGCCGTCCGGTACGGGCCGGGCAGTTCTTCCTGCGTCCATGACTTCTGCATCATGGGCGATCCGTCCATGCCGTACATTCGCCACAGCCCGCCGCGCCTTCCAAAGAACCAGTTTCGGAGCTGTGCATCCCGGACAACGATGACCTGATCATATACGCAAGGAATTACGAGGGCTCCGTCTTCTTTTATCACGCCGTATCGATTGAGTCCGCCGCTGCTGACGCGGACCGCGCCGTACCCTCCCGCGTTAAAGGAATCAAACGGAAGACTTCCGTTTTCCGGATCCCGAAGCTCCCCGTCAGGCCAGACGAGCCCGGTCAGCAGATGATTCTTCAAATCATACAGCTGCCAGCATTCGCCGATCCTGCCAAAGAAACTATCCTTGAGCGGCACGATTCCGTCATACTCAACAGGAGCGATGAACTCGTTTCCGGAAAAGCAGCCGTATTTTGCCTCGCCGCCGACAATCTTTCGGACAACGCCGAATCGTTTATAACCGGCAGCGGCGACTTCGATCGGCCACCCGGGGCATTCGCTGCTCTTGAACTCGTCATCCGTCCATGTCACATCGCAATACTGCGAACCGTCCGCCCTATATGCCCGCCAGCCGGTCCCCAGCTTTCCAAAGAAGAGCTGCAGCGTGCCGTACGCCAAGCTGTCGTTTGCTTTTGTAAAGCCTTCAATGGCGTCGAATTCAGGCTCCCTGAGGAATTTCCCCGTTTTGTCCGCCATGCCCCACTTGCCGTCCTCCGGCGTTCCATACCGCACGAAAACAGCGCTTTTTTTCGCATCGCCGCAGTTTTCCGGCAGAATCACAGGCGCGTCGATGGATTTCCCGTCATATCCCATCTCTTCGTCGGTCCAGGTATGATTGATGACAACACGCGGAAACAGCGACGGGAAGCACTTGCCAAGAAGCGGAACAGAGGATTGATCCCTGTCGTACAGCCGCCATCCCCCGTCTGACCGTTCCCACGTCCACGAGGATTTGACGGACGGGAAAACGCAAGCCGGTTCACCGCGCTCCCGCCGTTCGTCCGCGAGCGCGAAGCACAGCGCGCCGAGCAGTGCGAGAAGACACACGGCACACACAATCCGTTTCATACCGAACCCTCCCAATCAATTGCCGGTCGAAACCCGTTGTCCGCGAGGCATCCGAAGCGCCCTCCCGCCGCCAACGGCTTCAACAATTCTGACGTCTCGGAGCTGCAAATCGTTCCCCGCGGCGCAGGGCGGGCGAGGGCAGTTTCTCCGGCTCACTGCGCCCGGTATCGGACCATCGCGCTTGCATCGCCGTCCTGTCTGTTGTATACTTGCCGTACAGGGAACAGCAAAACGGAATCGGCGGAGGAATGCGGACATGGATTATATCAGAGTCACAAAGGATAACCTTGAACACGAGCATATCTGCTGCGCCATCTCAAACAACCGGGATGCACAGGTGTCTTCAAAGAAGGCTTGGCTGGCAGACCGCTTTCAGGACGGCCTGGTGTTCCTGAAGAGCACCGAACGGGGAAAATGCTTTATCGAGTATATTCCGGCGGAAAACGCCTGGGTTCCGATCGAAGCAGACGGGTATATGTACATCGATTGCCTGTGGGTCTCCGGAGCCTTCAAGGGACACGGCTATTCCAACGATCTGCTTGCCGCCTGCGTATCGGACAGTGCGGAAAAAGGAAAAAAGGGCCTTTGCATTCTTTCCGCTGCCAGGAAAAAGCCGTTTCTCGCCGATCCTGGATACCTGAAGCACAAGGGATTCCAGGTATGCGACGAGGCCGATAACGGCATCCAGCTGTGGCATCTTCCGTTTTCCGCCGGCGCCGTGCCGCCGGCGTTTCGGGATTGCGCGAAGCATCCTCATGCAGACGAAGCCGGTTACGTTCTGTATTACACCAGCCAGTGCCCGTTCAACGCCAAATACGTGCCGATTCTGGCGCAAACAGCGGCGGAACACGGCATACCCTTCAAAGCCGTTCATCTTACTGACAGGGAAGCGGCCCGGAACGCGCCGACGCCGATCACGACCTACGCGCTGTTTTATGACGGAAAGTATCTGACGAACGAACAGATGAACGCGGCAAAATTCCTGAAGCTTCACGCAAGGGTCTGAACGCTCCGATGCGCCGCCCGGCAGTTCAGCGCCCTGACCGCCCGATCAAACTGCGGATTCTCTGAACCGGAAGCGATGCAGCGCTCCGCTTCTCCGCAAATTCTTCGCCGTTCCGTCAGGGCGGCGCGCAGCGGGATATGCCGGAAGGCTTTCCCGCTGCGCGAACCTACAGCTTCAGAAGCATATGGATAAGCTCCTGGTATCCGCCCGTCCGCGAAGCAAATCCCCTAGGATTCCGCCCGAATTCCACAAATCCAACGCTTCGGTACAGGGATACAGCCCTTGTGTTATCAGCCACCACCGTCAGCTCCACCTGGGCGTATCCGGCGTCTCTCGCACACCGGATGCAGGCGTTCACGAGGGCTCTTCCCAGTCCGAGCCCCCAGTACTCCTTCAATATGCTGATGCCAAACTCCGCGCGATGTCTCACCTTGCACTTCGTTCCGACCGCCTCGATCCCGGCGGTTCCCACAACCTTTCCGTCCGCGACGGCGATGATCTCCGCTTCGAACGGGCTGTTCAGTTTTTCCTCCAGAAAACGGGCCTCCTGCTCCGGATCAAAGCTGTTTTCATCCGGATACGACAGCAGATAATCCGTTTCGGCATGGGTCAGGCTGAAGTTCTCCCATACGGCCCTTCCGTCCGACGCGCCGCCGCTTCTTAACAGCGCTTCCTTTCCGTTTTTCAGAACGATCCTTTGGCAGTATTTCACTTGATCATCTCCTCCGGAACGAAATGCCCGGGGCCGCCGCCGAAGATTTCGGGCGCGTCTTCGGGAAGCGGCAGCACCGTCCGCGCATTCGCTGCACCCGGCCTGCATTCTGCCCGGCGGATCACATTCCGATCCGCTCGTCCCTGCGGAAAACCGACACATGCGTTCTCCCGTTCGCCTCATCCGGATATTCGCAGTCGAAACGCATGCCGATCGATTCCGCCGTCCTGATGGAGGCTTCGTTCGTGTATTTGCAGCATGCATAGAGCGCCGGCGCATCCGTATTCCGCAGCGCCCAGTTGCGCACCGCGGCCGCGGCTTCTTTGGCATAGCCGTTTCGCTGGCGGTCCCTGCGGATATGGTATCCGATTTCAGGCAGCAGCTTCCCGCGGATCGTTTGCAGCGTCAGCCCGCAGTCTCCGATCACTTCCCCGTTCTCCTTCAGGCAGACCGCCCACAGCCCGAATCCGTCCTTTCGATAGCGCTCGATATTCCGCGCGATCCAGTTCCTGACGCGCTCCTCATCGAAAAAGTACGGATAATGCCGCATGCTGTGCCTGTCCGCGAGAACCGGAACCAGCGCGTCGAAGTCATCCGGAGTCATTTCCCGCAGGAACAGCCGTTTCGTCTCCAGAATCAGTTTCGTGCGCGTCTCCTCCCCTCTTCGGGTCAGCCTTATGCGCCTTCAGCGCTTTGATCCCGTCCGTCCCGCTGCCCTTTCACTGCCAGGCAGTAGCCGACGCCTTCCGGCGCCGCCATGACGCGATCCGGATTCCCGCGGTTGTATTCCCGGAAAAAGGCCGCGGTCGCTTCGGCAGCGTTTACGTGCTCGCAGAGCCGAAAGCCCGCCGCCGAAAGCAGCGGTTCCAGTTCCTCACGGCGATACTCCGCCTTCATCCGCTCTCCCGCCGCCGCGGCCAGATCGCGATTGCGCCGGCTCTCCGCTCCGCCTTCCGAAAGCGGGTAGTCGAAGCAGACGGACGATCCTTCGCAGCAAATCGAGGAGACGGTTTCGATCAGGCGGCTGAAATCCTCTTTGGAGAGATAATAGCTGATGCCCAGCAGGCTTGAGAAGGACGGCTTCGACGGATCGTATCCGGCGCCCGTCAGCGCGCTTTCCCAGCCCGGCAGCGCCAGATCGCACCCGATCAGCTCCGCACGGCACGCGGCAGTCAGGTGACTTCTCGCGATGCGGCGCCGCCTGTCCCCGATGATCTCCGGCCTGTCCAGTTCAAATACCCTCAGGCGCGCATCCCCGGCGCGCAGGGAAAAGGTGTCGTAGCCGCAGCCATAGACGACGATCTGCCCAACGCCGGCTTTCATCGCGCTGCCGATCGCCCGTTCGCAAAACGCGCTCCTCGCCAGCACCGACGGCGCCAGCTGATGATCCACGATAAAGCGAAGCGCCGCTTCCGGGGATCCGCGGAATTCCGGCGCGAACCAGGAAATTCCCTGCGCCATGTGCCGCGAAATCCCGTCGTATTCCTCCTCCGTCAGCATCCGTTCCGCGAGGGGATCCGCAAAAACGTGCACGCTGCTGTTCCTGTAATGGTACGCCCTCGCAAACGCGCTGACGAGCGCGGTCATGTTTTCCATGCGCTGATTCTCCCTCAGTTTCCTTCGAGGCAGGAACGGACATATTCGACCGGAACGTCCATTCTCGCCGCAGTTTCCGCCTCTGACAGGCCGCCGTTCACAAAGCGGCGCACGACGGCCGTCATCTTCTCCCCGACTTCGATCACATGGCCGTCCGGGTCATAAAAGCGGATCACCCGCTGCCCCCACCGGTGCTCGAACAGCCCCTGAACATACCGGACGTCGAAGGAGCGAAGATGATCGCAAAACGCGTCCAGATCGTCTTCCTCAAAATACAGCTCCCCCGCGTTGCCCCGCAAAACGACCTGTTCCGTTCCGAGAAACGACTTCCACGTGTCGAGGGTCTGAAGCGCGATTCCGCCCTCCAGCGTCACGTTTGCGCCAAAGTCGGAAACGACGCCCAGCCCCAATACATCCCGGTAGAATTGTTTGCTC